>JACQAO010000012.1 GCA_016194935.1 Betaproteobacteria bacterium | reverse complement strand
GTCGATATCATCATCAATGACATCAACGAAGCAAAAATCCTGGAGCGTATCCCGGCATGGTATCGCCAGTATGTGCCGGCCGAGACCTTTGTCCTGTTCCCGCTGATGCTCAAGGGCGCCCCGGTCGGGCTGATCTACTGCGACAAGGACAAAGCCGGACAGATTGTCATTCCACCCAAGGAATTGTCGCTGCTCAAGACGCTGCGCAACCAGGCGCTATTGGCCCTCAAGCAAGCAGGCTGAAGTTGTTTAACCCCTGAACAGCGCCTGCATGCTCCACAGCGCCAGCATGCCGATGCTTACCGTGGCGAGCGTGCTGCGGGTGCGAAAGGCCACGGCGAAAGCGAGCAACGCGGCAATCAGGCGCGGCCAGTCGAGCATCGGCAGGCCGGCGGCGGAGGCGGGAAACACTTGCGGCGCAATGATTGCAGCAATGATGGCGGGCGGGACGTAGGCAAGCGTCCGGCGCAGCAAATTCGGCAGGTGGACATGCGCCAGCAGGCCGAGGAAAGACAGCCGCGTGACGAAAGTGACCAGGGCCAGCGTCAGGATGATCGGCCAGACGTAGGTGGCGTCCATAGCTTCTCCAGCAATAGCGCGGCGCCGGCGCCGCATAGCGCCGCCGCAATCAGATTGAGTTTGAACGGCAGTTGCGGCGCCAGCGCCACGGCGCCGCCAACCACTGCGGCGATACGCATCAGACGGTCGCCGAGCAGCGGCGCCAGCAGGGCGATGAAGGTCAGGGCGACGACGAAATCCATCGACCAGCTTGCCGGAATGAAGCTGCCGAGCAGGATTCCGGCGATGCTCGCCACCTGCCAGAACAGCCATGTCGTCAGCGACAGACCGAGATAGAACCAGGCGGTCTCGCGCTGCTCGCGGCCATCGGCAATGCGTCCGAGCGTGACAGCGAAGGCCTGGTCGGTGAGCAGGTAGGCGCCCAGCCAGCGGCCGATGCGCGAGCGTTGGCGAAAATGCGGCGCCAGTGCGGCGCTGTACATCATAAAGCGCAGGTTAACCACCCAGCCGGTGAGCACGATCACCCAGGCCGGCGCGCCGCTGGCCAGTAGTTGCGTGGCGACGATTTGCGCCGAGCCGGCGAACACCATCCATGACAGCGCCCAGGCCTGGGCGAAACTCAAACCGATGCTGGCGGCGCTGGCGCCGCAAATCACCCCAAAGGGAACCACCGCCATCAGTAACGGCAGGCTGGCGCTGGCGCCAGCGCGCAGCGCCAGGCGCGGCGGAAGTGGAAGTGGAAGGGGGTGCAGGGGCGGCGTCATGAGTTCCGGCATCATACAACGGATACAATATTGACCTTTCGGCGTGCAGCGAATTTGCCATGAGTTTTTTTCTTTTTTCAAAGTTTCCAAAGCTTCCAATCCCGGCTTTGCGCGGGACCGAATGCAAACGCGCGCTGCCATGAACAAGGCCTTCGTCAAGGACAGCGAAGCTGCGGAGGACGAGGAGTTCGTGGAACTGCCGGCTCTCCCACCAGGCAGCAATAATTACATGACCGCCATCGGCCACGCGCGGCTGCGCGTCGAGTTCGAGCAGTTGGTCAAAGTGGAACGCCCGGCGCTGGTGCAGGTCGTATCCTGGGCTGCCGGTAACGGTGATCGTTCCGAGAACGGCGACTATATCTATGGCAAGAAGCGTCTGCGCGAGATCGACCGGCGCTTGCGCTATCTGACCAAGCGGCTGGAAACTGCCGTGGTGGTCGAGCCGGAACGCCAGGAAAATCCTGGCCAGGTATTTTTCGGCGCGACGGTGACCATTGCCGATGCTGATGGCAGCCAGGCGTGCTACCAGATCGTCGGTGTCGACGAAGCCGACGCCACGACTGGCCGCATCAGTTGGATATCACCACTGGCGCGCGCCTTGATGAAGGCGCGGGAGGGCGATGTGGTGCGTTTTCAGAGCCCGGCGGGCATCCGCGAGATTGAAATTGTGACGATTTGCTACCAGTGAAGTGATAGAACATGAACGAAGTCAATGTCGAAGAAACTGAAAAACCCAAACGTAAACTGCCCCGCCTGATCCTGCTTGCAGCATTTTTCTGTCTGGCATTGTGGCTGGCCTATAAATGGTGGTGGGGCTTGTCTCATGTGACCACCGACAATGCCCAGATCGAAAGCCACATCATACAAGTGCTGCCCAAGGTGGGCGGTTTCGTCACCGCAGTGAAGGTGACCGACAACCAGGCGGTGCATGCTGGCGACCTCCTGGTCGCCATTGATGAGCGTGATTTCAAGGTCAAGCTGGCGCAAGCCGAGGCCGAACTGGCGCTAGCCGAGGCGAATGCCGGCAGACAGAGTGGCCGCATCGAAGGGCAGGCGGCGGCGCAGGTGGCGGCTTCACGCGCAGCGGCGGCTGCGGCGCGTTCCGCCATCGAACAGGCGCTGGCCAATGCCGACAAAGCGCAGAAGGACCTCGAGCGCGTCCGCAGCCTGGTGGCGCAGAAGATGGTGTCTCCCCAGGCGCTCGACGCCGCCGAGGCGGCGGCGCGCGCCGCATTGGCACAGGTCAGGAGCAGCCGCGATCTCGCTGCTTCAGCAGGCGAACAGGTGACCGCCTCCAGCGCCGCTTTGCGCGCCGCTCTGGCCAAGGTGGATGCCGCGCGCGCCGCGCGTGATTTTGCCGCCAATCAGTTGGTCGACACACGCGTTCTGGCGCCTGTTGACGGCGTAGTCAGCAACAAGAGCGTCGAGCCGGGGCAATTGGTGCAGGCCGGTCAGCCGCTCCTGGCGGTAGTGCCGCTGAATGACATCTGGGTGGTCGCCAATCTCAAGGAAACCGATCTCCGCAATATTCAGCCGGGCGCTCCGGTCGAAATGCAGGTCGATGCTTACCCAGGTCTGGCTGTGGAAGGCAGCGTCGAATCGCTGAGTCCGGCCACCGGCGCGCGCTTCTCTCTGCTGCCGCCGGATAATGCGACGGGTAATTTTACAAAAGTGGTGCAGCGCGTACCGGTGAGAATTCGCTTGAGTCAGAGCAAGGATACTGCGCATCCGCTGCGACCGGGGATGAGCGTGTTCGTCACCATTACCACCAACGCAACTGCTACTCAATGAAACCGCTGCTGCCCGCTTTGCGCCGCTGCCAAAGCGATGCTGAAATCTATGCCCATCGCTACCTGATTGCAATTACGGTCACGCTGGCGTCGGTGCTGGAGCTGCTTGATACCAGCATCGTCATCGTCGCCATTCCGCACATGATGGGCACGCTCGGCGCGACGCTCGACGAGATCGCCTGGGTATCCACCGGCTATGTCATCGCCAACGTCATCGTCATGCCGATCTCGGGCTGGTTGTCCAATTACATCGGGCGGCGAAATTATTTCGCCCTGTCGATCCTGCTGTTTACCGGCTCATCCGTGCTCTGCGGCAATGCCACTACCCTCGAAGGCCTGGTGTTCTGGCGCATTATCCAAGGATTGGGCGGCGGCGGCCTGATTTCCACGGCGCAGGCCACGCTCTACGAAACATTCCCGCCGCGTGAAAGCGGCACCTCGATGGCGATCTTCGGCCTCGGCATCATGGTCGGCCCGATGCTGGGGCCGACGCTGGGCGGCTGGATTACCGACGCCATGTCCTGGCCGTGGATTTTTTACATCAACCTGCCTTTGGGCATCCTGGCCTTGCTGCTGGCGTTGATGTACGTACCAGATTCAAAATACGGCAAACGCGCTGAACAAGTCGATGGCATCGGCTTCCTGTTGCTGGCGGTGGCTATCGGTTGCTTGCAAGCCATGCTCGAACGCGGCGAGAAACTCGACTGGTTCGCCTCGCGCGAGATCGTCACCTATGCCGTGGCGAGCGCTGTCGCCATGATCCTGTTCGTGCGCCAGGAGCTGGCGCACGAGCACCCCATCGTCGATTTGCGAATACTCGGCGATGTGCAGTTTTCCCTTGCACTGGTGTTTACGCTGTTGCTCGGCGGTGCGCTGTTTTCCACGATTTTTGTGTTTCCGGTGTATTTGCAGACCCTGCTGGGTTTTACCGCCCTGGAAACCGGGCTGGTGATTTTGCCCGGCGCAATCGCCAGCGGCGTGAGCATGGCGTTGATGGGCAAGCTCACCGCCGCGACGCGCGTGGATTTGCGACTGTTCGTGGTGGCCGGCGCCATGGTTTTCGGCTATTCGATGTGGCTGCACTCGCAGTTCACCACGCAGTCCGGTGTGGACGATTTTTTCTGGCCGATGATTCTGCGCGGTATTGGCCTGGGCATGGTGTTCATTCCCCTGAATAATCTGGCGCTGGGAAATCTTCGCCCGCAACAGGTTGCCGCTGGCAGCGGGCTATACAACCTCACGCGCCAGCTTGGCGGCAGCATTGGCATTGCCGTTTCAGCCACCTTGTTCCAGCAGTTTCAGGAGAAAAACCGCGGTGAAATTCTCAACCATGTTAGCCAGTTCTCGCACCAAGCCACGGCGCGGCTGGAGCAATTCAAGGCGCTGGCGATTTCCCACGGCACGCCGGAAACCCTGGCCAGGGGTAAGGCGCTGTGGCTGTTGAATGGTGAGATCGCCAAGCAGGCGGCAATGCTTTCTTTCGAGCGGCTTTTTCTCTGGTTCGGCGTGGCCTTGTTTGCCGCCTTGCCTTTGCTGCTGTTGATGGAGCGGGGGAAATTCGCGCGCGGTGGAGGGAAGCAGGCGCCGGCGCACTGAGACCAAGGCACTTGAAATTGGCGTGAGCGCCCCAAATTTGCAGATAGCTTTTTTCCCGGAGAAACCACATGACCGCAACCACCGCAACACCCACCACACCTGCCACGCGCGAGACGCTCGGCTTCCAGGCCGAGGTCAAGCAACTGCTGCAGTTGATGATCCACTCGCTTTACAGCAACCGCGAGATATTTCTGCGCGAGCTGATTTCCAATGCCTCCGACGCCTGTGACAAATTGCGCTTTGAGGCGCTGCACAACGCCGCCCTGTATGAGGGTGGGGGCGACGCGGAACTGAAAATTCGCGTCAGCTACGACGCAGCGGCGCGCACAGTTACGATCTCCGATAACGGTATCGGCATGAGTCGTGACGAAGTCATCCAGAACCTCGGCACCATCGCCAAGTCCGGCACGCGCGAGTTTTTCTCGCGGCTGTCCGGCGACCAGCAGAAAGACGCTCACCTGATCGGCCAGTTCGGCGTCGGTTTCTATTCCTCCTTCATCGTCGCCGACAAGGTCACGGTGGAAACCCGCCGCGCCGGTGAGCAGGCAAACCAGGGCGTGCGCTGGGAGTGCGACATGGGCAGCGACGCAGGCGGCATGTTCACCGTCGAAATGATAGACCGGCCAACACGCGGCACCGAAATCACCCTGCATTTGCGCGCGGGCGAGGACGACCTGCTGGCGGGGTTCAAACTGCGCGCCATTATCCGCAAGTATTCCGACCACATCCTCCAACCCATTGTCATGAAGAAGGAAGAGTGGGATGCCGAGGCCAAGGTGCAGAAACCCACCGCCGAGGATGAAACCGTGAATCAGGCCAGCGCCCTGTGGGCGCGCGCCAAGAGCGAAATCACGGAGGAGGAGTACCGCGAGTTCTACAAGCATGTCGGCCATGATTACCAGGACCCGCTGGCCTGGAGCCACGCCCGCGTCGAAGGTCGCGCCGAGTACACTCAATTGCTGTATGTCCCGGCCCATGCGCCGTTCGATCTGTGGGATCGCAACGCCCGTCATGGTATCAAGCTGTATGTCCGGCGCGTTTTCATCATGGACGATGCGGAACAACTGATGCCGCATTACCTGCGCTTTGTGCGCGGCGTGGTCGATAGCAACGACCTGCCGCTGAATGTCTCGCGCGAGATTTTGCAGGAGAGCAAGGACATCGAGGCGATCCGCGCCGGGTGCACCAAGAAGGTGTTGGGGCTGCTGGAAGAGCTTGCCGAAAACCAGAAAGAAAAATACACCGGGTTCTGGAAGGAGTTCGGCCGGGTGCTGAAAGAGGGCATCGGCGAGGATCATGCCAACAAGGAGAAAATCGCCGCGCTGCTGCGCTTCGCTTCGACTCACGCCGACAGCGCTGACGAAAGCGTATCGCTGGCCGATTACCTGTCCCGCATGAAGGAAGGCCAGGACAAGATTTATTACGTTACCGCCGACAGTTTCAACGCCGCCAGGCACAGCCCGCATCTGGAAGTCTTCCGCAAAAAAGGCATTGAAGTGCTGCTGCTCTCGGATCGCGTGGATGAATGGGTGATCGGCAACCTCAGCGAATTCAGCGGCAAGTCGCTGGCCTCGGTGGCCAAGGGCGGACTCGATCTCGGCGCGCTCGAAGATGCAGCCGAAAAGCAGGCGCAAGCGGAGGAAGCAGGCGAGTTCAAGGAGCTCACGGATAAAATCGCCAAGGCGCTGGGCGAGCGCGTCAAGGAAGTGCGCGTCACCCACCGTCTCACTGAAAGTCCGGCTTGCCTGGTGGCCGACGAGCACGACATCGGCGGCAACCTGGCCCGGCTGCTCAAGGCTGCGGGCCAGCAGGCGCCATTGTCCAAACCGATCCTGGAGATCAATCCCAGGCATCCGGTGGTGCTGCGGCTTAAGTACGAAGATAAACACTTCGACGACTGGGCGGCGGTGCTGTTCGACCAGTCCCTGCTCGCCGAAGGCGGCCAGTTGGACGATCCAGCCAGCTTCGTGCGCCGCATCAATCAATTGATGCTGGAAATGGGCGGCGCGGGCGCAACATAATCTTGCTGTCCGGCGGCGGCAGAGCGTGCGGCGCCGGCGATTTATCATTGAGCCGGTTTCGCTAGTCGGCTATAGTGCAGCGCATAACCAGCCCAGGATGCCCGCATGGAAGCCCCCACGCCAGCCGCACGCTTGAACGAACACCGCCTGAGCCTGAATGAAGCGCTGGACGCCCTGGTTGCCGACGGCCTGGTGGCGACCGCAACTGCGGAAAAGTTCAAGCAGGAACGCCGCTACTTTCGCGGCGATACTCATCCCCTGATCGCCATTGCCGAACAGAAGTGGAAGCCTCTCGCGCCGTCCGGCGCCGGTTCGCCGATTCTCGATCTGGATGTGCTGACGCAATGGCTGGCGCGTTGGGCGGGGCTGGATTATTTTCATATCGACCCGCTCAAGATCAATTTTTCAGCCATCACCGATGTGATGTCCAGCGCCTACGCTACGCGCTTTCGCGTGTTGCCGGTGGAAGTGAGGCTGAACGAGGTGGTGATCGCCACGGCAGAACCTTTCGAGCGCGCCTGGGAGGCTGAGCTGGGGCCGGTACTGCACAAGAAGATCAGCCGTGTCATCAGCAATCCCGCCGATATTGCGCGCTACCAGGTGGAGTTCTACAAACTGGCGAAGTCGGTCAAGAAGGCGCTGCTGGCCGGCGATAGCGGCGGCGCATCGGGCATTTCCAACTTCGAGCAACTGGTCGAGCTGGGGCAGGGCAACCGCACCCTCGACGCCAACGACCAGCACATCGTGCACATCGTCGACTGGCTCTGGCAATACGCCTTCGAGCAGCGCGCCAGCGATATTCACATCGAGCCGCGGCGCGATCTGGGGATCGTGCGTTTCCGCATTGACGGCGTGCTGCATCAGGTGTACCAGATCCCCATGCAGGTGCTGACCGCCATGACCAGCCGCATCAAGATCCTCGGCCGCATGGATGTGGTGGAAAAGCGCCGTCCGCAGGATGGCCGCATCAAGACGCGCACGCCGGAAGGTCAGGAGGTGGAGCTGCGGCTGTCTACCCTGCCGACGGCTTTTGGCGAGAAGCTGGTGATGCGGATTTTCGATCCCGAGGTGCTGGTGCGGGATACCCGCGACCTGGGCTTCTCCGACGAGGACAATACACGCTGGCGGCAGATGACGGCGCAACCCAACGGCATCATCCTGGTGACCGGGCCGACCGGCTCGGGCAAAACCACCACGCTGTACACCACGCTGAAGAGCCTGGCTACGCCGGAAGTCAATGTGTGCACCATCGAGGACCCGATCGAGATGGTTGAGCCGGCGTTCAACCAGATGCAGGTCAATCCCGCCATCGACATCGGTTTTGCCGAGGGCGTGCGTTCTTTGCTGCGGCAGGATCCGGACATCATCATGGTCGGCGAAATCCGCGATGTGGCTACCGCCGAGATGGCGATCCAGGCGGCGCTCACCGGCCATCTGGTGTTGTCCACGCTGCATACCAACGATGCGCCGTCGGCCATCACCCGCCTGCTCGAACTGGGCGTGCCGGGCTATCTGTTGAACGCGACCCTGTTGGGAGTGATGGGGCAACGCCTGGTGCGTACCCTCTGTCCGCATTGCAAACAGGCGGCTGCCCTGAGCGACGAAGACAAGACGCAATGGAACGAGTTGGTGGCGCCGTGGAAATCCAGCGCGCCAAGCCGTCTGTACGCGCCGGTGGGCTGTCTCGAATGCCGCATGACGGGTTACCTGGGGCGTGTCGGCATATATGAATTGCTGCAACTTTCGCCGCAGCTAAAGCAACTCGTCGGCGGCGCCGCCGAACTGGCGAAAATACAGGAACTGGCGGCGCGCGAGGGCATGAAACCGCTGCGCATTTCCGGGGCAATGAAAATTGCCGCCGGGCTGACGACCATCGACGAAGTCAGGAAAGTCGCGCCGTCCGCCCAGGGAGTGTGACCCGGCTGCGCCTGGGTTGGTTTCTGCGCCGGTAGCCGTAGCCGGCAATGCGCGAGCTTTGCTTCCATGAGTCACCGGCATTTCGTATAATCCTGCGGATGTCTTCGTGGTACAACTGTTTTTTAATGACTCAATTCAGGTAAACCGGCATGTTCGATTTTGTACGCAAACACCCGAAGGCGATGCAGCTCATACTCGCGCTGATTACGCTGCCTTTCGTATTTTCCGGGGTCGCTTCCTATGTCCGGAACGAGACCAGCGGCAGCGATGTCGCCAGCGTCGACGGCAGTAAAATTACCCAGCAGGAGTTGCAGCAGGCTCTGCGCGACCAACAGGAGCGCATGCGTCAGCAACTCGGCCAGGATATCCCCGCTGCAATGCTGGACAGCCCCGAGGTGCGCCGGGCAGTGCTCGATACCCTGATCAGCCGGCGCGTTCTGGCTTTGGATGCGGCCAAATTGCATCTGGTGATCGATGATGCACAGCTTGGCGCGATCATTCAGGCTGAGCCTGCTTTTCAGGAAAACGGCAAGTTCTCGCGGCAGCGTTACGATGCATTCGTGGCATCGCAAAACACCAGCCAGGCTGAATTTGAACGGCGCTTGCGCCAGGATCTCACGCTCCAGCAGTCGATGTCGGCGGTGCGCGAGGGCAGCTTCGTCTCGCCAGCCGCCAGCGACCGCTGGGTCGCCGCGCTCCAGGAAGACCGCGAGGTGAGCGAAGTAGTTTACAAACCGGAGCAATTCACCGCGCAAGTGAAGCTCCCGGCGGATGCCGTCAAGACGTATTACGAGGCCAACCGCAAACTATTTGAGACGCCCGAGGAAGTGCGCCCGGAATATCTGGTGTTGAGCCAGGATGCCTTGGCCGCGCAAGTCACGGTGAGTGACGAAGAAGTAAAAAATCGCTATCAGGCGCAGCTTGACCACTACAAGCAAGGCGAAGAAAGACGCGCCAGCCATATCCTGCTGCTGGCCGGCAAGGACGCCACGCCCGCCCAGGTTAAGGCGGCGCAAGCCAAGGCCGAGGAAATCCTGGCGCAGTTGAAAAAATCCCCGGACGATTTTGCCAAGCTGGCCAAGCAATATTCGCAAGACCCTGGCTCCGCCGAAAAAGGCGGCGATCTCGACTGGTTTGGGCGCGGTACGATGGTCAAGCCTTTCGAGGACGCGGCATTTTCGCTCAAGGAAAACCAGATCAGCGGCATCGTTCGTTCCGATTTCGGGTTTCACATCATCAAGCTCACCGGCATCAAGGCCGAGCGCGTCAAGCCGCTACAGGATGTGCGTGCGGAGATTGTCGATGAACTGAAGCGTCAGGCCGCCGCCAAAAAATACGCCGAACTGGCTGAATCTTTCAGCAATACCGTCTATGAGCAGTCCGACAGTCTCAAGCCCGCCGCCGACAAATTCAAGCTGACGCTGCAACAGGGTCCCTGGGTCACTAAAGGCGCGAATACGATTGCGACTGCGGCTGCGCCCTTTAACAATCCCAAGCTGAATGCAGCATTGTTTTCCGATGACGCCATCACCAACAAGCGCAATACCGAGGCGATAGAAATTGCCCCGAATACGCTGGTTGCGGCGCGCGTGGTGGAGCACAAGCTGGCGGCGCTGCAAGCGTTGGATGCCGTCAAGGCGGAAATTGAAAAACGCCTGGTGCGTGAAGAAGCGCTGAAACTGGCGCGGCAGGCGGGTGAGGCTGCGCTGGCGGGGCTCCTCAAGGGCGGCAAAACCGATCTTGCCTGGAGTGCCGAACGCGGCGTTACGCGCGTCAGCGCGCCTGGGCTCACACCCGCCGCAGCGCGCGCGATTTTCGCCAGCGATGTTGCCAGGTTGCCGGCTTATGCAGGTGTCGCCCTCCCCGGCGACGGCGGTTACGCCGTATACCGCATCACTCAAGTCAAGCCCTATGTGGCCGGCAGCGCAGACGACTCGCGCGCCAAGACTTTGCGCGAGCAATATGCACGCATCGCCGCCAGCGAGGATTTTGCCGCCTGGCTGGCGGCATTGCGGGCGAATTATCCGGTCGAGATCAACAAGACGGCGCTGGAAAGCAAGGAACGTCAATAACGCCTGCGCCGGTCTGAAACGCGGGCGTCAACCGGCGACGGGGTTGTTGGCCAGGGTGGTGGTGTTGAAGCCGGCATCGACGTACATGATTTCACCGGTCATGCCGCTGGCGAGATCGGAGCAGATAAAGGCGGCGGCGTTGCCGACTTCGTCGATGGTGACGTTGCGGCGCAGCGGCGCATTTTGGGAGTTGATCGACAACAGCTTGCCGAAATTGGCGATGCCGGATGCCGCCAGCGTCTTGATGGGGCCGGCGGAAATGCCGTTCACCCGCGTGCCTTCCGGGCCGAGGCAGGCGGCGAGGTAACGCACCGAGGCTTCCAGGCTGGCTTTGGCCAGGCCCATCACGTTGTAGTAGGGAACAGTCCGCATTGCACCCAGATAGGTCAGCGTCAGCAGCGCGCCGTTGCGGCCCTGCATCAGGGAACGTGCGCCTTTGGCGAGGGCCGGGAAACTGTAGGAGGAAACCTCGTGGGCGATACGGAAGGCGTCGCGTGAAAGGCCGCTGAGGAAATCTCCTTCCAGAGCTTCATTGGGCGCGTAGGCAATGGCATGCACCAGGCTGTCGAGGCCGTCCCAGTGCTTGCCGATCTCAACGAAAAGCGCTTCGATTTGCGCATCCTCGGCGACATCGCAAACGAAGATGGGCGGATTGCCGAATTCCGCCGCCAGCTTGGCGACACGATCCTTGACACGCTCGCTTTGATAAGTGAAAGCGAGTTCCGCGCCTTCGCGGTGCATGGCCTTGGCTATGCCATAGGCAATCGAGCGGTTGGAAAGCAGTCCCGTGATCAGGATGCGTTTGCCGGCAAGAAACCCCATAGTTCTTCTCCAGATAAAGTCCGCACGGATTATAGCGGATACTGATGGATCAGCTTTCGCAGCGCCGATATTCCGCATATTTGTTGCGCTTCTATCTGGGATAATCCGTGCATGGTTTCGATTGTCCATACTCTGCCAACCAGCGATGCACAGGCTGACACCCTGGATCTACTCGCGGCAGGACTCCTGCCCGAGGACCGCGAACGCCTGGAGCGCGCTTTGTCGCTCGTCGGCAGCTTGTACCGGCAAGGCGAGCTGGAGAGTGGCGAATCAACCCTGAAGCACGCCCTGGGCATGGCGTTGATTGCCGCCTCGCTGAACCTTGATGTCGACACGCGACTGGCGGCGCTGCTGTTCGCAGCAGCCGATCATTTAGGCGGTGAGCAGCCCTGGCGCGACCGGCTGGGTGCGGATTTTGGCGAGACTGTGACGCGGCTGGTGGATGGCCTGCACCGGCTTAAAGGCTTGCGCTTGCTGACACGACCGCCGGACGGCGCATCCACCGATGTCAAGGCGCAGGCCGAGACTTTGCGCAAGATGCTGCTGGCAATGGTGGAGGACATTCGTGTCGTCTTGTTGCGTCTTGCCAGCCGCACTCAGAGCTTGCGCTATTTCACCGATCAGCCGGGCCGGCAACGTGAGGAAGTTGCCCGTGAAAGCCTGGAAATTTATGCGCCGCTGGCCAACCGGCTGGGTGTCTGGCAGTTGAAGTGGGAATTGGAGGATCTGTCGTTTCGCTTTATCGAGCCGGAAACTTACCGGAGGATCGCCCGCATGCTTGATGAAAAGCGCGCCGAGCGCGAGTTTTTCGTCATCAACACGGTTGACCGGCTCAAGCGGGAGTTGGCCGCGTCCGGTATCGCAGCCGAGGTGTATGGGCGGCCCAAACATATTTACAGCATCTGGAACAAGATGCGCGGCAAGGAGCTTGCCTTCGCCGAAGTGTACGATGTGCGCGCTCTGCGCGTGCTGGTTGCCGAAGTACCGGACTGCTATGCCGTGCTGGGTCTGGTACATCATCTGTGGCAGCCGGTGCCGGGTGAGTTCGACGATTACATCGCGCATCCCAAGAGCAATCATTACCGGTCTTTGCATACCGCCGTGCAGGCCGATGACGGGCATCCGTTCGAGGTGCAGATCCGCACTCACGAAATGCACCGTCATTCCGAGCTGGGCGTCGCTGCGCACTGGCGCTACAAGGAAGCCGGCGGCCAATCGAAGTCGGCCAGCCGCGCCGATTCTGCCTATGACGACAAGATCGCCTGGCTGCGGCAGTTGCTTTCCTGGCGCGACGAAATCACGGACAGCGCCGATTGGGTGCAGCAGTTCAAGCAGGCGGCGCTGGACGACACCATTTATGTGGTGACCCCGCAGGGCCGCGTGATCGATCTGGCGTGCGGCGCGACGCCGATCGACTTTGCCTACCGTGTGCATACCGATCTCGGCCACCGCTGCCGCGGTGCGCGCGTCGATGGCCAGCAGGTCCCGCTCAATACGCCGCTGGCCAATGGTCAACGCGTCGAAATCGTCTCCGTCAAGCAGGGCGGACCATCGCGCGACTGGCTTAATCCGGCGCAAGGCTATCTCGCCACCAGCCGCGCGCGGCAAAAGGTCAAGCAATGGTTCACCGCCCAGGATGAGGCTGAGACAGTGGCGCAGGGCCGTGCTTTCGTCACCCGTGAATTGCAACGCGAGGGACAGACCCAGGCTAATACCGACTTGCTGGCGCACAAGCTCGGCTTCAAAAACAGCGACGAAATGTACCTCGCCGGCGGACGCGGCGAATTGGGCATGCGGCAGATACAGACGGCTTTGCGCGGGGAAGCCGAAGTGTTGCCGCCCGAACCGGAGATACACACGCGGCGCAGCAAGGCAGCGGAATCCGATAGCCGCATCCTGGTGGTCGGCGTCGGCAAAATATTGACCCAGCTTGGCCGCTGCTGCAAGCCGGTGCCGCCTGACGCCATTTCCGGCTTCGTCACGCGCGGCAAGGGCGTCTCTATCCATCGTGTTGAGTGCCGGGCTTTCAAAAATATGTCGGTGCGCAGCCCCGAGCGGGTGATAGGCGCGGAGTGGGGTAATCTCGATGAGATGCGCCGCCAGGAAGGGCTATATGCAGCGGATATCGTGGTCGACGCTTATGACCGGCAGGGTTTGCTGCGCGATATTTCGGAAGTTCTGTCGCGCGAGAAAATCAATGTCACAGCAGTCAAAACCCAGTCGAAGAGCGGCGCCGCGCGCATGTCCTTCACCGTTGAACTGAATGGCGGGCCGCAGTTGCAGCGCATGCTGACGCTGGTGCGCGAGGTATCGGGTGTGGTCAATGCCTGGCGCGGCTAGGGTTCAAACATCGGTTCATACATCGGGTACCAGGTCTGCCAATAGCGCATCCTGGGCGCAGCTTCGGGCGCGGCGTTTGGGGCGGATGGCGAACTCGCCGGCGCTGTCCATGTCCCAGGCCTGGCAGTTGTCGGCGAGGTAGGGACGCAGCCCTTCTTTGATGACACGCCGTTTGAGCTTGGGATCGAGGATCGGGAAGCTGATTTCGATGCGACGGAAAAAATTGCGTTCCATCCAGTCGGCACTGGAGAGGTAGAGATTTTCCGCGCCGTCGGCGTAAAAATAGGAAATGCGCGAATGCTCAAGGAAGCGTCCGATAATTGAGCGCACCCGGATATTTTCCGAAAGCCCTTTGACGCCGGGGCGCAGAATGCAACTGCCGCGCACGATCAAGTCGATTTGCACGCCAGCCTGCGAGGCTTCGTAAAGTTTTTCGATGATCTCCGGCTCGACCAGCGCATTCATTTTGGCGATCACTTGCCCCTTGCGTCCGGCGCGCGCCGCTTCGATTTCCGCGTTGATCGCCGCCAGGGCGTTGCTGTGCAGCGTGAATGGCGCCTGCCACAAGTGACGCAGGACGTTGGCCTTGCCCAGGCCGGTCAACTGCTTGAAGACTTCATTGACATCGGCGTTGATTTCCTCGTGGCAGGTGAATAGGCCGAAATCGGTGTAATAGCGGGTGGTGCGCGGATGATAGTTGCCGGTGCCGAGATGGCAATAGCGGCGGTAGCCGCCGTCTTCGCGCCGCAACACCTGAAGCATCTTGGCGTGAGTTTTGTAGCCGAAGACGCCATACACCACATGCGCGCCGACTTCTTCCAGCCGTGCAGCGATGTTGAGGTTTGCTTCCTCGTCGAAGCGCGCCATCAGTTCCACCACCACAGTGACTTCCTTGCCCTGCTTGGCGGCGCGCAGCAAGTGTTCCATCAGCACTGAGTCGGTGCCGGTGCGATACACGGTCATCCTGATTGCCACCACCTGCGGATCATCCGCCGCCTGTTGCAGGAACTGGATCACCGGGGCGAAGGACTGGAACGGGTGATGCAGCAGGATGTCCTGTTTTCTGATGCTGGCAAAAATATCGTAACGCTTGCTCAGCACCTTGGGTATGCCCGGCTGGAAGGAAGCGTATTTCAGGTCCGGGCGGTCTACCGTGTCGAGCACCGAGTTCAGTCTCACCAGATTGACCACGCCATGCACCCGGTACATATCTTCACGATTGAGACCAAACTGCTGCAACAAAAAATCAGCCATGGTCTCCGAGCAATTGTCGGGGACTTCCAGACGCACCGCATCGCCGAAGTGACGTTGCGGCAGTTCGCCTTGTAAGGCGGTGCGCAGGTTTTTGACTTCCTCGTCGTCAACGAACAGGTCGGAATTGCGGGTGACACGGAATTGAAAACAGCCATACACGTTCATGCCGGAAAACAGTTCGCCGACATGCCGATGCAGAATCGAGGACAGAAAAGCAAAGCCGTAATCCAGGCCGGTGAGCTGCTTCGGCAAGCGAATCACCCGCGGCAGGGCGCGCGGCGCCTGGACGATGGCGGCGCCGGAACTGCGGCCAAAAGCATCGGTGCCTTCCAGCTCGACGGCGAAATTCAGGCTCTTGTTGAGCACGCGCGGAAAGGGATGAGCAGGGTCGAGACCGATCGGCGTCAGCACCGGCATGACCTCACGAAGAAAGAACTCGCGTATCCACTGGGCCTGTTCCTCAGTCCAGGTGGTGCGGCGCAGGAAGGCGATGCCTTCGGCAGCCAATGCCGGCAGGATTTCGTCGTTCAACAAGCGATATTGCTCGGCGATCAAGAGGTGTGCCTGCTGGCCGACCCGGCGAAACACTTCCTGCGGCGGCAGGCCGTCGGTACCCGGCGTGGGGCTGCCGAGCTTGATTTGCTCCTTCAGGCCGGCCACGCGAATCTCGAAAAACTCGTCGAGATTGGAGGAGACGATGCACAGAAAGCGCAGCCGTTCCAGTAACGGCACCCGGTCGTCAGCCGCCTGCGCCAGCACCCGGCGGTTGAAGGCAAGCAGTGATAGTTCGCGGTTGAGGAAGTGCTCTGTGGGGTAACGACGGAGGGGCGGCATGAGCTTGATATGATCAACTTCACAATGTGTAATGACGCATTATGTGTCAATTTCATTGCACATGTATTACAGCGTGATGGGCTGACGCCCTGGCGCGGGCGTGTAAAATGCCTGCTTCTGATCGGGAGGCTCTTTGAGTTACGAACTGATTGCCGCAGTGGATCTCGGCTCCAACAGCTTTCGCCTGCAAGTCGGGCGGATTGTCGATAACCAGATTTATCCGCTGGACTCGCTCAAGGAATCGGTGCGGCTGGCGGCGGGATTGACGGTGGAGAGAACCCTCGACGGCCCCTCGCAACTGCGCGCCCTGGAGACCCTGGGCCGTTTCGGTGAACGCCTGCGCGGCTTTATTCCCGGGGCAGTGCGTGCGGTGGCGACGAATACCCTGCGAGTGGCGAAGAACGCACCGCAATTTCTGGCCCAGGCTGAAACCGCGCTGGGATTTCCCATCGAAGTGATCGCCGGGCGCGAAGAAGCCCGCCTCATCTACCTCGGCGTGGCCCACACGCTGGCAAATCCGCGCACTCAACAACTGGTTGTGGATATCGGCGGCGGATCAACCGAATTTATCGTAGGCCGCAACTTTTCTCCATTACAACTTGAGTCCCTCTACATGGGTTGTGTCAGTCACAGCCTGAAATATTTTCCGCGCGGCCATATTGCCAAACATGCCTTGAAAGAGGCCGAGCTGGCTGCGCGCAAGGAATTGCAGACCATCGTTTCCGCCTACCGCGCGACCGGTTGGGAAGAAGCGGTCGGTTCCTCCGGCACGGCCAAGGCCATCGTCGATTTGCTGGAACTCAACGGCCTCAACGACGACGAGGCAACCGGCATTACGCTGGGCGGCATCGAGCGGCTCAAAAGCCTGCTGTTGCGCGCCGGCGATACCGGCAACCTGCGCCTCACCGGATTGCGCGCAGATCGAGTGCCGGTACTGCCGGGCGGCCTGTGCATCATGTCGGCGGTATTCAAGGAGTTCGGCCTGGAGCGCATGACATTTTCCGAGGGCGCGCTGCGCCTGGGCGTGCTGTACGACTTGCTGGGCCGCCATCACCACGACGACCAGCGCGAGGCGACGGTCGGTCAGTTCATGCAGCGCTACGAAGTTGACCGGCGTCAGGCAGCCCGCGTCAGTCAAACTGCGCTCGCCCTGCAGCGGCAACTGCTGCCCGCCGGCGGAGACCAGGCGCAAACG
The DNA here is from genome assembly GCA_016194935.1 of Betaproteobacteria bacterium. Lineage (GTDB taxonomy): Bacteria > Pseudomonadota > Gammaproteobacteria > Burkholderiales > Rhodocyclaceae > JACRAR01. The sequence goes on along the minus strand of JACQAO010000012.1, from coordinate 21,578 downwards.
GATGCCCTGTTTTTACTCTGGGCGGGACGCCTGCACGAGATCGGCATTTCGGTGGCGCACTCCAGCTACCACAAACACAGCGCCTACATTCTCGCCAATGCCGACATGCCGGGTTTTTCCAAAATGGACCAGGGCAGGTTGTCGCGTATCGTTCTGGCGCATCGCGGCAAGCTGGAGCGGATACAGGCGATGACACGCGAGCCGCGCGACTGGTTGCTGATTTTCTGCATGCGCCTGGCGGCGCTGTTGCATCGCGCGCGCGACGATACGCCCTTGCCGGTGCTGGATGCCGCCGCTACCGAGCGCGGCTTCCGCCTGACGGTCGACGATGCCTGGCTCTCCGCCTCGCCGCTGACCGCCGCAGCGCTGGAAGAAGAGGCGCGCCAATGGACCGGCGTGAATATGGAATTGCGCATACGCCGGGAAAAATCCAGATTGTCCCGCGATACCGTGGAAGGTTGATTGAAGAATATGTACGTCGCCAAGGAGATAGCACCCGGGATAAATTCATGAATATGGATACGATTTCCGCACCACGCATTGAAGTCGTCGCGCAAGATGGCGGCGGATACGGCGTGGCGCTGTCCGGTCGCTGGACTTTGGAAATGTTGACGCGACAAATGACAGAGCTGAAGCCGGCATTGGCCGGGCATGCCGCGCTTACAAATGTCGCCTGGAATTGCCTGGACATCGAGGCCATGGACAGTGCTGGCGCGATCCTGCTGTGGCGCGCCTGGCGGCGAAAATTGCCCGCCATGCTGCAAGCGCGGCCTGAACACCTGCATATTTTCGAGCGCATCGACAGCGCTGACCATCAGCCAGCCGTTAGCGCGATATCGAATTCACCGCACCGGATAATCACCGCCATCGGCGGCAGCGTTTTAAACTTGATCCACAACCTGAGCGATTTCATTGCACTGATCGGCCAGTTGTCGCTGGATGCAGCCTATCTGCTGCGACGGCCGCGTGACATGCCGTGGCGCGAAATCACTGCCAATCTGTACAAGAGCGGTGTGCGCGCTATGCCGGTGACGGCCCTGGTGGGGTTCCTCATCGGCATTGTGCTTTCCTATCTTTCGGCGCTGCAACTCAAGCGCTTTGGCGCAGACATCTTCATCGTCAATATTCTCGGCCTGGGCATCGTCCGCGAACTTGGCCCGGTATTGGTGGCGGTGCTGGTGGCGGGGCGCTCCGGCTCGGCGATGACGGCGCAACTCGGCGTAATGCGTGTGACTGAAGAGATTGACGCACTGGCAACCATGGGCGTGTCGCAGAGCCTGCGGCTGATTTTTCCCAAGGTGGTTGCGCTGGCTCTGGCGATGCCGCTGCTGGTATTGTGGGCCACGGCCATGGCGCTGTTGGGCGGCATGGTTGCGGCGCAGATTCAACTGGATCTTGCTTACGGATTTTTCTATGAGTCCTTGCCCAGGGCGGTACCGGTCGCCAACCTGTGGATTGGTCTGCTCAAGGGCTTCGTCTTCGGTGTCCTGGTGGCGCTGGTCGGCTGTCATTTCGGCCTGCGGGTGCGGCCCAACACTGAAAGCCTTTCTGCCAACACGACTGCCTCGGTGGTGACGGCGATTACCGCTGTGATCCTGGTTGACGCCATCATTGCCATCGCCACGCGCGGCCTGGGCCTGCCTTGATGAGCGCGCCGCCGGTCTCCGCCGCTGTCAGCATTCTTGATCTGTCCACCCGATTCGGTGATGTATGGATTCATCGCCACGTTAATCTTGAGATCAGTCGCGGCGAGATGGTGGCGCTGGTGGGCGGCTCCGGCAGCGGCAAAACCACGCTGTTACGGCAGATGATCGGTTTGCTGGCGCCGACTGAAGGCGATATCCGCCTGCTCGGCGAGCCGCTGTACGGCGGCGGCCTGGAGCGCGAGCGGGCTTTGCGCCGCCGTTTCGGCGTGCTGTTTCAGCATGGCGCGTTGTTTTCGGCGTTCAGCGTGTATGACAACATCGCCTTTCCACTGCGTGAGCTGCGTGCTCTCGACGCAGGCGACATTCATGATCTCGTCATGCTCAAACTGGCGATGGTGGAGCTGCTGCCGCGCCATGCGCGCCTGATGCCGGCTGAGCTTTCCGGCGGCATGGTGAAGCGCGTAGCCCTGGCGCGCGCCTTGGCGCTGGAGCCGGAACTGCTGCTGCTCGATGAGCCGACCGCCGGCCTCGATCCAGACCGCTCCGGCAATTTTGTCCGCTTGATTCGCGTGTTGGGGGAGGAGCTGGGCCTGACCGTGGTGATCATCACGCATGACCTGGACACCTTGACTGCGCTGGCTTCGCGCGTGGCGGTTCTGGCGGAACAGCATATACTGGCATTCGATAGCCTGGACAAAATCACTGGTATGGACCATCCTTTTATCCACAATTTTTTTCTTGGCGGGCGCCGCCAGCATGCGCTGAGCACCTGATCACCTGATCACATGCCGCATATTTGACTGACATGGAAAATCGCGCCCACGCCCTGGTTGCAGGATTATTTGTGCTGTTGCTCAGCCTTGGGGCCGCTTTGGCAATATGGTGGTTCGGCGGCGAGCGCGAGGCGACGCGCGACATTCTGCTGGTAACCCAGCGTAGCGTGACGGGCCTCAATTCACAGGCGCTGGTCAGTTTTCGCGGCATCCGCGCCGGCAGGGTGCAGGACATCGGGCTGGACCCCAAAGATGGGCGCAATATCCTGGTGCGTATCAGCATCGACGCCGACTTGCCCATCACCCGTTCCACCACGGCGCAACTGGGTTATCAGGGCGTCACCGGGCTGGCTTACGTCCAGCTTGAAGATAGCGGCGCGAGCCGCGAGTTGCTGACGGCCGATGGCCAGGCGCTGCCGCGCATCATGCTCAAGCCGACACTGTTCGATACGCTGGGTGATCACGCCACGAACATCATTGCCCAGGTGGGCGAACTGGCGATCCGGCTGAATCGTGTGCTTGACGAAAAAAACAGCCGTCATTTGAGCCAGACCCTGGAGAACCTGGCTGCCGCTTCTGACGGACTCAAGCAACTTCCGCAAGTGATGACGGCGGCGCGCGAAGTGCTCAGCGATACCAACCTCAAGCACATGAGCGCCATCCTGGCGCATCTGGAACAAACCGCCGGACAGGCAGCGCCACTCACCGTGGAAATGCGCGGCCTGGTGGCTTCGATGCAGGCATTGAGCAAACAATTGGGAGAAGTCAGCGGGTCTGTGGCCGGCGATTTGACCGGGAATACGCTGCCGCGCTTCAACAAACTGGTGGATGAATTGCAAAACAATTCGCGTCAGCTCAGCCGCATTCTCGGCGGGATCGAGGATGCGCCGCAATCGCTGATCTTCGGGCGTGCCGCGCCACGACCTGGTCCTGGCGAAGCGGGTTTTGTTGCTCCGGGCAAGTGAGCGGCATGCGTTATGGACTATTTGCCGCGAGTGTCGCCCTGCTGTTGTGCGGGTGCTTCGGCGATGCTGTGCATCGCCCCGCAGCCGCAGGTTTTGACTTTACGGCGTCCCAGGCAACTCCGGATTCAGGCCGTCCGCCACGCCTGATTTTGCGCCGGATTGAAGTGCATGCGCCGTCATGGCTGGAGTCGCCGGCCATGCAATACATCCTGGCCTACGCTGATGCTTCGCGCCGTGAGGCCTATGCGGAAAGCCGCTGGGTGGCGCCACCCGCCAGGCTGCTGGAAAATTTCCTGGCGCGGCATTTATTCTCTGGAAAATCGGAAACCCCGTCCGTCGGCTGCCGCTTGCGCGTGGAACTCGACGAATTCGTACAGGCATATGACGCGACGGAGCATAGCCGTGCGTTGCTTGAGGCGCGCGTCATGCTGCTGCCGCCGCACGGCGACGTTATCCTGCTGCGTCGCAGCTTCCGGCAATCGCCGCCGGCAGGCGCGAACGCGCACAGCGGCGTGCTGGCCTTCAGCGAGGCGTCCCGCAAGCTCGGCGCCGATATTGAGTCGTGGCTCAATCAAACGGCGGACGCAACGCCGGCGCTGGTTGAACGCTGCCGCGCTGGCTAAGTCAAACCCGTCGAACCCTCTGGGTGCGTTCCAATCGTGCGACCGATCACCCGATTGCGACCGGCTTCCTTGGCGGCATAAAGACGCCGGTCCGCTTCACGATAGAGGCTGGCGTAGTCTTCTCCGTCGCCATCGCTGCTGACCACGCCGATGCTGACGGTGATTGTGTAGCGCTGGCTGCCTGCTTCCAGATCCAGGCCGGTGATGGATTTGCGCAGCCTCTCAGCCGCTTCCAGCGCCTGGGCGTGAGGCGTGGCTGGCAGCAGGATGGCGAATTCTTCGCCGCCGAGACGTCCGAAGCTGTCAATCTCCCGCAAGCTGCCGGCTATTTTGCCGGCGAACCGGCTGAGCGTGTTGTCGCCAGCCTGGTGTCCGTAGGTGTCGTTGATCCGCTTGAAGTGATCAATATCCAGCAGCAGCAGCGACATGGTCTCGCCGGTGCGGCGGCGGCGTGTCAGCTCATGCACGATGTATTCCTCGAAACCGCGGCGATTAAACACGCCGGTGAGCGGATCTGTCGTCGCCAGGCGGCGCTGCTGGCCTTGCAGGCGCTGGCCGACCAGCAAGGCCAGGCCGAACGGCCAGAGTCCGATGAGCAGGGTGGCGACAAGAAACGACAGGGTGGTGCCGACTTTCATGTGCAAACTTTCCCCGGCGCCGCCCACGTACAACAGCAGCATGCGCAGCAGCATGACCAGGAAAATTGTATATAAGCACATGCGCAACAGGAGCCGCGGCCCACTCCAGGTTTCGTCGGCGACAGGTTCGGCGAATTCACGGGCAATCAGTGGAGCGAACAGGGCAATCATCGCCGAGAAGGCGTAGACGCGGGCGCTATCGTCATCCCGAATCCAGGTGAGGTAGCCTGACAACGCCAGCATCGCCAGTGTTGCACCCCAGGTGATTTCGATGGCGGACGGGCGTCCGTAAAACACCCTTGCCACCACCCGCATGTGGGCAAAGCTGGCGACAAGCAGGGTGTTGGCCAGCACCGGCAAATAAATCCCGAACTTCAGGTAGAGCATACTGAACAGCAGCAGGGCCAAGCTTTGCAGGCCGAGTCCGATCACGCCATGACGGAGCGCCGCCTCTTGGCGATGCCCGAGGTAGAGGAAAAACATCGAGCAGAGCGACACCAGCGAGGCGAGAAAAGTGAGTGCCACCAGGGTGCGGACGTCGAGCGCCATATCGGTGTTTGCGATTTCGCCGGTATTGGTTATATTTGCGGCAGCGCCCACTTTATCATGCCGATTCGGCAATTGGAGATTGCGATGAGTGCCACCATGACCAGCGATACAGCCTCGCTCCTGCGTTCCGACGAGGGGGGTGTGGCGACCCTGACCCTGAATCGCCCGAGCCAGTTCAATGCGCTTTCGGAAGAATTGCTGGGGGAGCTGCAAGCCGCCCTGGGCGCCATTGCCAAGGATGCGAGCGTGCGCGTGGTGGTGATTGCCGGCGCCGGCAAGGCCTTCTGCGCCGGGCATGATCTCAAGCAGATGCGCGCCAATCCCGGCAAGCCGTACATGCAGAAATTATTCCGCCAGTGCGGCAGGGTAATGACGACGCTGACTGAAATGCCGCAGCCGGTGATCGCCCGCGTACATGGCGTCGCCACTGCGGCGGGTTGTCAGTTGGTGGCGGCGTGTGATCTGGCGGTGGCGGCGGAGGTGGCGAAATTCGCAGTTTCAGGCATCAACGTCGGCCTCTTCTGTTCGACGCCTTCCGTAGCGCTGGCGCGCAATATGGGGCGCAAACAGGCAATGGAAATGTTGCTGACCGGCGATTTCATCGACGCCAATGAGGCGCAGCGGCGCGGTCTGGTGAACCGGGTTGTGCCGCCGGAACAACTGGATGTCGAGCTGCGCAAGCTGACTGATGCGATTCTTTCAAAATCGCCGGTCGCCGTTGGAATGGGCAAACAGATGTTTTACAAGCAACTGGAAATGGGCCTGGAAGGCGCTTACCAGTTGGCCTCGGAGACGATGGCCTGCAATATGATGGCCGCCGATGCAGCCGAAGGTATCGACGCTTTCATGCAGAAGCGCAAGCCGGAGTGGAAAGGCTGCTAAGCCAAGCCGAGCTAAGCTAAGCGCTCAGCACCAGCGCCCACACAATCGCCACATTCAGCAGGGCGACCAGTACGGCGGCACTGCCGATGTCCTTGGCGCGCTTGGATAAGCGGTGCCGGTCAAAGGAGATGCGGTCGATTGCCGCCTCGATGGCGGAATTGAACAGTTCGACGACGATTACCAGCAACACGCTGGCGATCATTACGGCTTTGCCCAGCCCGCCGGCGGGGGAGAGCAGGGCGGCGGGAATCAGTATCGCCGCCAGCCACACTTCCTGGCGGAAAGCGTCCTCATGCCGGTAGGCGGCGCGCAGGCCGGCCAGTGAGTACCTGAAGGCATTCCAGATGCGCACCAGGCCAGTCTTGCCCTTGAACGGGCTTTCGGCATCAGCGGCGTGCGGGTGTTCCGCCGGGGCGGACTCGGCGATGTCGTTGGGTTGTGGATTCATGCGCTTTGTATCGGAGTTGAGGGGCGTATCACTCGCGGCGGCGATGCAAGTCTGCGCAGTGTACGATAAAGCGTGGCGAGTTGGCTGGCGCGTTCTGGCGCCGCCCATTCGCAGGCGAAATTGCGTGCGTCGGTGGAAAGGCCGCGCAGACGCTTCGAGTCACCCAGCAGATCAGCTATCAATGCGCCGAAATCGGCAGCGTTATCCGGCGCGCAAACCGCGCCGCGCTGCGGTCCAAGAATTTCCGCCGCCCCCATGGCAGGAATTCCCAGCGTCGGCAACCCCATCGCCATCGCTTCCAGCAGCACCAGTCCCTGTGTCTCGGTTTTGGATGGAAACGTGAACAAGTCGGCGGCGGCGTAGCAATCCGGTAATTCCTGCTCGCGGTCGAGATAACCTGCGAACAACACTTTTTTTTCTATCCCCAGTGCGGCTGCCTGTCGCTTCAGGCCCGCCAGCGCCGGGCCTTCACCGGCGATCACCAGGCGCAGCGCGGGGTGGCGGGCGAGGGCGTGGCGCGTGGCTTCGAGCAGGAACCCCAGGTTTTTTTCCAGCGCTACCCGTCCGACATATAAAGCCACCGCTTCGCCATCGGCGATGCCGTAGCGTTGGCGGAAACCCTGACGGTCGCCACGGGTGAACTTTTCCAGCGGGATGCCGGTCGGCAACACATGCAGCGGCTTGGTGACACCGTAGTCCTGCAAGGCGTTGCGCATCGCTTGCGAAGGCACCACGACGGCGTCCAGCGCGTTGCACTGGGAGCGCGCCAGGCGTCGCGTCAGCAAGCGCGCAAACGGGCGCGGCAGGATCGGCAGATAGTGATGAAAATATTCCTCGAAGTGCGTGTGGTAGGTGGCGAGGCAGGGAATGCCGCGTGCGCGCGCCAGTTTCAGCCCCGCATAATGCGCGACGAATGGCGTTTGCACATGCACCAGGTCGAAATGCCGGCCCTGCAGGCGCTGCGACAACCGCGCCAGATCGCCGCGCCGCATCAGGCGATCTTCCGGATCGAATGGAACGCGGCGGGAGGGAATGGCGATTACTTCATCGTCATCGGGGTCGCCAGATGCGCCTGGATATTCAGGCGCCACCAGTGTCACCTGTACGCCTTCCGCGCCCAGCGTTTCGCGGAAAGTCTGGATCGAGGTGGATACGCCGTTGATGCGCGGGAAATAGACATCGGAGATCATCAGGATATTCATGCCATGAGAATGACTGATATTTGTTGCGTGCATGTGACAGCGGGTAAAACTGGCTGATTGTGGTTGATTGCGGCTGATGGCCGCCCTGTATGTAGCGTACAAGCTGTAATCGCGCTGTCACAATTGGCGGATAAGATGACCTGCGCTTAACACCCCCTGACCAACACTACATGGAGAAGACTATGTTTGCACGCTTCAAACCTCTTGCGCTGCCGTTGCTGGCTGCGTCGCTGGCGCTCTCGGCAGTACCGGCGGCGGCTGCCGAAATTACCGGCGCCGGCGCTACTTTCCCTGCCCCGATCTACGGTAAATGGGCCGAGGCTTACCAGAAGGCCACCGGCAACAAGATTAATTACCAGTCGATCGGTTCCGGCGGCGGCATCAAGCAGATCATCGCCAAGACCGTTGATTTTGGCGCGTCCGACATGCCGCTGACACCGGCTGAACTCGACAAGAACGGCCTGATGCAGTTCCCCGCAGTCATCGGCGGCGAAGTGCTGGTGGTGAATATCGCCGGCGTCAAGCCGGGCGAGATGCGTCTGACGCCGACGGTGCTGGCGGACATTTACCTCAACAAGATCACCAAGTGGAACGACAAGGCGATTGCCGCGCTGAATCCGAAACTCTCGCTGCCCGACCAGTTGATTTCCGTGGTGCGCCGCGCTGATGGTTCCGGTACGACATTTATTTTCACCAATTATTTGTCCAAGGTCAGCCCTGAATGGAAGCAGAAAGTCGGCGAAGGTACTGCCGTGCAATGGCCCGTTGGCCTGGGTGGCAAGGGTAACGAAGGTGTTGCAGCATTCGTTCAGCGCATCCCTGGCGCCATCGGTTATGTTGAGTATGCCTATTCCAAGGAAAACAACATGACCTATACGCTGCTGGAAAACGCCGAAGGCAACTACCCGTTGCCTGACGACAAGAGCTTCGCGGATGCCGCCGCCAACGCCAACTGGACCAAGTCCGCGTTCTACGAACTCCTCACCAATGAGCCTGGCAAGAACGCCTGGCCGATCACCGGCGCTACCTTCATCCTGATGCACAAGGTGCAGGAAAAGCCGACACAGGCTGCGGAAGTGCTGAAGTTCTACGCCTGGTCCTACGAGCATGGCGGCAAGATGGCCCATGAACTTGACTATGTCGCGCTGCCGGAGAGCCTGATCAAGCTGATCCACACCACATGGAAAACTGTGATCAAGGATACCGCCGGCAAGCCGGTCTACTCGGGCAAGTAAGCATTGCGGTAAAATGCACCCGCGTCGAGGACAGCAGCGCTCGACGCGGGTTCTTTTTGCAGGTCATGCAGGCTATCCAATCACGAATCATGGCGAATATACAGAAGAAAAATTCGAGCCTGGGTGACTTTGTTTTCCTTAACGTGACGCGCTTGTTTGCGATGCTCACGCTGCTGATTCTTCTCGGCATTCTCGCCTCCCTGGTGTACGGCGCCTTGCCGTCGATCCACAAGTTCGGCATGGCGTTCCTGTGGAGCAGCGAATGGAATCCGCCGATGGAGGACTTCGGCGCCAAGGTGCATATTTACGGTACCGTGGCGACTTCTTTGATCGCCTTGATTATCGCCGTGCCGGTCAGTTTCGGCATCGCCTTGTTCCTCACTGAATTATCGCCGCTCTGGCTGCGTCGCCCGCTGGGCATCGCCATCGAGCTGCTGGCGGGCATCCCCAGCATCGTCTACGGCATGTGGGGTTTGCTGGTGTTTGCGCCCGTCTTCGGCCAGTACATCCAGCCTTTCCTGACCGCTACATTAGGGCGCATTCCCCTGATCGGCGCCTTGTTTCAAGGCGCTCCGATAGGCATCGGAATCTTGAGCGCTGGAGTGATTCTTTCAGTCATGATTATTCCATTCATCGCTTCGGTGATGCGTGATGTGTTCGAGGTCACTCCGGCCATTCTCAAGGAATCGGCGTATGCGGTCGGCGCCACTACCTGGGAAGTGGTCTGGAATGTGGTGCTGCCGTATACCAAAGTGGGCGTCATCGGCGGTGTCATGCTGGGCCTGGGCCGCGCCCTGGGCGAGACCATGGCGGTGACTTTCGTGATCGGCAATTCGGACCAGTTGGACAGCGCCTCGCTGTATTCAGCCGGTAACTCGATTGCCTCAGCCCTGGCCAACGAATTCACTGAAGCGGTATCGCCGATGCATACTTCGGCGCTGGTCGAACTGGGCCTGATCCTGTTCCTGATTACTTTCACCGTGCTGGTGTTTTCCAAACTGCTGCTGATGCAGCTTGCCAGGGGAGAGGGTCAAAGAACCTGACATCGATCATGGATCTAAAACTCAGGCGCAAACTGTTAAATTATTTTGCTTTGGCCATGTCCATGCTGGCGGTGGTTTTCGGGCTGTTCTGGCTGTTCTGGATATTGCTGAATGTTTTCCACCTGGGTGTTACCGCACTCGGGCCAGACCTGTTCACCAAAATGACGCCGCCGCCAGGCAGCTCGGGCGGGCTGCTCAACGCCATCGCCGGCAGCCTGATCCAGGTCGGCCTGGCGACGCTGATCGGCACCCCGTTCGGCGTGCTGGCCGGGGTTTATCTGGCGGAATATGGCGGGCATACCTGGCTCGGGCGCACTACGCTGTTCATCAACGACATCCTGCTGTCCGCCCCGTCTATCGTGATCGGGCTGTTCGTGTATGCCGTGTATGTGGCCCAGGTCGGGCATTTCTCCGCCATTGCCGGTGTCTATGCCCTGGCCCTGCTGGTGATCCCGGTGGTCATCCGCACTACCGAAAACATGCTGGTGCTGGTGCCGGACAGTCTGCGCGAAGCGGTATTCGCGCTGGGTACGCCGAAATGGAAGGTCGTTACCAAAGTAACCCTGCGCGCTTCCCTCGCGGGTATCGTCACCGGGATACTGCTGGCCGTGGCGCGGATTGCCGGCGAGACAGCGCCGTTGCTGTTTACCGCGCTGTCCAACCAGTTCTGGACGCTCGATCTGAATAAACCCATGGCGACCCTGCCGGTGACGATATTCAAGTTCGCCATGAGCCCATTCGCCGACTGGCAGCGGATGGCCTGGGCCGGAGTATTCCTGATTACGCTGGGCGTGCTGGGCCTGAATATCCTGGCGCGCGTCTTGTTCCGTCCGAAACACCGGAATTAGCCCCGCATACCTTTAATAGTGACTCGAGTATGAGCGAAACCATGAAGAACGACAGCCCGACGGCAGCCCTGACTACGCAGATATCGTTCAAGGGCCTGAATTTCTTTTACGGCAAATATCATGCGCTCAAGAACATCAACCTGGACATCTACCGCACCCAGGTCACCGCTTTCATCGGCCCGTCCGGCTGCGGCAAGTCGACCTTGCTGCGCACCATTAATCGCATGTACGACCTATACCCGGAGCAGCGCGCGGAAGGAGAATTGCTGTTCAATTCACTGAATATTCTCGGCAAGGGCGTGGACATCAACCATCTGCGCGCCCGTATCGGCATGGTGTTCCAGAAGCCGACGCCGTTTCCCATGTCGATCTACGACAACATCGCCTTCGGCGTGAATCTGCACGAGCGCCTGACGCGCGCCGACCTGGATGACCGCGTCGAATGGGCGCTGAAGAAGGCGGCCTTGTGGGACGAGGTCAAGGGCAAACTCAAGCAGAGCGGCATGAGTCTTTCCGGCGGACAACAACAACGTTTGTGCATCGCGCGTGGCATTGCGGTCAAGCCGGAAGTGCTGTTGCTGGATGAACCGACCTCGGCGCTGGATCCAATTTCCACCATGCGTATCGAGGAATTGATCGGAGAACTCAAGAACGAATTCACCATCGTCATCGTCACCCACAACATGCAGCAGGCGGCGCGCATTTCCGACTTCACCGCTTACATGTACCTGGGCGAACTGATCGAATTTGGCGTGACCGACCAGATATTCATCAAACCCCTCAAGAAGCAGACGGAAGACTACATCACCGGCAGGTTCGGCTGAACCGGCCCGCAATGTATATCGCCGGGCGCGCAACGGCCTGGCGGGCGGCATGTATTGTTGGCAGAGCTATCCGGGAACCGATAAGAAGTACAAAATACGGTTTTTGCCAATAAGAACATTCCGGAGGCTCGATGTTTTCCCATCTCGAAGAACAAAAACAAGGCATTCTTGACGCAGTGCTGAAGCTGGCGGCAAGCCGTTTACCGCAGACGCAGCGGGAGCTGGCGCAGGGATTCATCCGTGATTATTACGGACAGATGGATGTGGAAGACATGCAGGGCAGGGAGCTGGATGACCTGTATGGCGCCGCGATGGCGCATTTTTCATTCGGCCAGGTGTTCGCCGGCGGCATGCCCAAGCTCAGGGTCTACAATCCCCGGCTGGAGGAACACGGCTGGACTTCGCCGCATACTGTCATCGAGATCGTCAACGACGACATGCCATTTCTGGTCGACTCCATCACCATGGAAGTCAACCGCCTGGGCTGCACGCTGCACCTTTTGATCCATCCGCTGTTTCGCACCCGCCGGGATAAACAGCATCAGCTTCAAGAGTTGGCTGGCAGTTCGGCGGGAGGTGAGACCGATTACCGGCAGGAATCGTTCATTCATGTCGAAGTCGACCGCGCGACCGATCCCGCGCGGCTAAAGGCGTTGGGCGACGGCATGCTTTCGGTGCTGGCGGATGTCCGCGCTGCGGTTGAAGACTGGCATGCCATGAAGGAGCGGATGCGCGTCATCATCGATGAACTCCGCAAACCGCCTGCGTGTCTGGCGGGCGAGGAAGTCGCCGAAGGCAAAGTGTTTCTGGAATGGGTGAACGACGACCACTTTACGTTTCTCGGTTACCGCGACTATGAGCTTGCCACAGTGAAGGGTGAGGATCAGCTCAGAATCGTTCCGCACAGCGGCCTGGGCATCCTGCGCGAGCCGCGTGAAGGGGGCATCTCCACCAGCTTCGCCGAATTGCCTGCCGGCATCCGCAAACTGGCGCGCGATCCGCGCCTGCTGGTGCTGATCAAGGCGAATACGCGGGCCACCGTACATCGTCCTGGTTATCTCGACTATATCGGCGTGAAGCGTTTCGACGGCAAGGGCAAGGTTCTCGGCGAGCGGCGTTTTGTCGGTTTGTATACTTCATCCGCTTATCACGCGCGTCCCAGCGAAATCCCGCTGTTGCGCAATAAAGTGGCGAATGTACTGGCGCAGGCCGGTTTTCCGCCGACCAGCCACATGGGCAAGAACCTCGTCGCCATTCTCGAACGCTACCCGCGCGACGAGTTGTTCCAGATGGATGATGCCACGCTGCTGGAAACTTCATTAGGCATTCTGCGGCTTGGCGACCGCCGCAAGACGCGTGTTTTCATCCGCCGCGATATCTATGGGCGCTTCTACTCCTGCCTGATTTTCCTGCCGCGCGAGAACTACAACACAGAGCTGCGCACCAGAATCCAGGACATCCTGAAACGCGCGCTGCATGGCAGCGGGGCCGAGTTCACAGTACTCTTGTCGGATGAGGTGCTGGCGCGCATCCACATGCTGATACGCACCGCGCCGGGCGAAGGCCTGACGATTGATGCGCGTGACATCGAGGCCGAGATCGTGCTGGCGATGCGCGATTGGGCGGACGACCTGAAGCTGGCGCTGCTTGAACACAGCGGCGAAGAGACGGGAAACCGGTTGATGCGAATTTACGGCCAGGCGTTCCCGGTGGCGTATCGTGAAAATATCAGCGCGCGCGCGGCGCTGCACGATATTGAGATGATGGAGAGCCTTTCCGCCGCCAGCCCGGTCGCCATGAGCCTGTATCGCCCGGTGGAAGCCGATGGCAAGGCGCTGCGCTTGCGGGTGTATCGCCGCGACCAGCCGCTGCCCTTGTCGGGCAGCTTGCCGATGTTGGAAAACATGGGCGTCTCGGTGCATGACGAGCAGTCCTACACCCTGGAATGCGCTGGACAGGCGACGGTGCATATTCATGACTTCGGCATGTTCATCGCCACCCGGCTGGACGAGATCAGCGGAGTGAAGCCGCTGTTCGAGGAAGTCTTCCACCGGGTGTTGCGCTGTGATATGGAAAACGACGGCTTCAACCGCCTGGTGCTGGCGGCAGGCTTGTCGGGCGATGAAGTCGTCATGCTGCGGGCGCTGGCAAAATATTTGCGGCAGACCGGATTTACTTTCAGCCAGAGTTACATCGAGCAGACTCTGGCAGGTAATGCAGGGATTGCACGTTTGCTGGTGGATTTATTTCATGCACGTTTTAATCCGGCCACAGGCGGCGACCGTAGTTCTGTCGAGGCTGCACTGGTTCATGCGATAGAGCTGGCGCTCGATGCCGTTGCCAATGCCGATGAAGACCGCATCCTGCGCCGTTTTCTGGCCGTGGTGATGGCGATGATTCGCACCAACTATTATCAGAGCGGGGAGGGCGGGGCGCACAAGCCCTACGTGTCTTTCAAGCTGGTGTCAGCGAAAGTCCCCGAGCTGCCCGAGCCGAGGCCGCTCTATGAAGTATGGGTGTATTCGCCGCGCATGGAAGGCATACATCTGCGCGGCGGCAAAGTGGCGCGTGGAGGAATCAGGTGGTCCGACCGGATGGAGGATTTTCGCACTGAAGTGCTGGGTCTGGTGAAGGCGCAGATGGTCAAGAATGCGGTGATTGTCCCGGTCGGCTCCAAAGGCGGCTTCGTGGTGAAGAACCCGCCACCACAGACAGGCAGCCCGGCAGACCGCGAAGCCTTGATGAAAGAAGGCATCGAATGCTACAAGACTTTGCTGCGCGGCTTGCTGGATGTCACCGACAATCTGGTCTCCAATAAGCTGGTTCCACCCAGGGACGTAGTGCGCCACGATGGCGACGACGCCTATCTGGTGGTGGCGGCGGACAAAGGCACGGCGACGTTTTCCGACATCGCCAATGCGGTCAGCGCGGAATATCGCCACTGGTTGGGCGATGCTTTCGCTTCGGGCGGGTCGGTGGGCTATGACCACAAGAAAATGGGTATCACCGCCCGGGGCGCGTGGGAGTCGGTGAAGCGCCACTTCCTCGAAATCGGCATCGACACCCAGACCACCGATTTCACCGTGGTGGGCGTGGGCGATATGTCTGGAGACGTGTTTGGCAACGGCATGCTGCTGTCGCGCCACATCAAGCTGCTGGCGGCTTTCGACCACCGGCATATTTTTCTCGATCCCGCTCCCGAGGTGGAGGCCAGTTTCAAGGAACGTGAACGGCTGTTCAACCTGCCGCGCTCGTCATGGGATGACTATGACAAAGCGCTGATCTCCGAGGGTGGCGGGGTGCATGCCCGCAGCGTCAAAGCCATCGCTATTACCCCGGAGGTCAAGCAAGCACTGGATATAGCCGCGGACACGCTGACGCCGGTGGAGTTGATCCGCGCCATTCTGCAAGCGCCGGTCGATCTGTTTTACAACGGCGGCATCGGCACTTACGTCAAAGCCAGCAGCCAGAGCAATGCCCAAGTCGGTGATCGCGCCACCGATGCCTTGCGCATTGACGGCCGTGATTTGCACTGCAAAGCTGTGGTGGAAGGCGGCAACCTCGGCTGCACGCAACTGGGCCGCATCGAATATGCCCTGGGTGGCGGCAGGATCAATACCGACGCCATCGACAACTCAGCAGGGGTGGATTGCTCGGATCACGAAGTGAACATCAAGATACTGCTCGGCATCGTCGAAGCCGACGGCGAGTTGACCGAGAAACAGCGCAATCAGTTGCTCGCCGGGATGACCGGCGAAGTGGCTGAACTGGTGCTGGCCGATAATTATTACCAGACCCAGTCGCTTTCAGTATCCGGCTCACGCGGCGGCAGGCTGCTCGACGCCCAGGCGAGTTTTATTCGCAGCCTGGAAAAAATGGGGCGTCTCAACCGCAGCGTGGAATTTCTGCCAAATGACGAGCAGATCGCCGAGCGCCGCGCCGCAAAAATCGGTTTGACATCGCCGGAGCGCGCCGTCTTGCTGGCCTACAGCAAGATGGTGCTGTGCGATCAGTTGGTCGCCTCCGATCTGGTGGACGACGATTATTTCAGCAGCGCGCTGATTGATTATTTTCCCAGAGCATTACGTGAACGATATGCCGCCGCGATGTCACGACATCCGCTGAAGCGCGAGATCATCGCCACCGTGGTCGCCAATTCCATGATCAATCACGTCGGCAGCGTGTTCGTCCACCGCATGCAGGAAGAGACCGGCGCTGCACCGCATGAAGTGGTGCGCGCCTATACCCTGGTGCGCGATATTTTTGGATTGTCCGCGCTGTGGAGTGAAATCGAGGCGCTCGACGGCAAGATACCCGCCCAGGTGCAGAACGACATGTTGATCGACGCCGGCAGGCTGCTGCTGCGTGCAGTGTTGTGGTTCCTGCGGCGGCGTCAGGAAAAAATGGCGAATGTCAGTATTGTGGAATTATTCAGTCCCGGCGTAAGGCAGTTGCGCGGCAAGCTGCAACCGCTGCTTCACGCGAGCGACCTGGAGGCCTTGACCGGCTGGCAAGCGAGACTGCAAACCGAAGGCGTTCCTGCGGCGACCGCTGAACATGTGGCGAGTCTCGATGCGTTGTATGCGGTGCTGGACATCGTTGAAGTTGCCGCAGAGAGCAAGCAGAACATCGATCTGGTGGCGGCAGTCTATTTTGCCTTGACCGGTAAACTGGAAATGCGCTGGTTCGCCGACCGCATCGCGGCGCTGCCTTCCGACACGCATTGGCAGGCCCTGGCGCGCAACGCCATGCGCGACGACCTGTCCAGCCTGCAAAGACATTTGGCTGCCGGGGCGATAAAACTGTCGGCAACCGCAAGCGATGCGAGCGTCATCCTGAGAACCTGGGAACAGGCGAACACGTCGCCGCTAACGCGCCTGATGGAGATTCTTGCCGAGCTAAAATCCGGGCCGGCGCTGGACCTGGCGATGTTGTCGGTAGTGTTAAGGGAGTTGCGCGGATTGGCTTGATGGGTTTTCTTTTGCACTCTGCTTTGTGTGATCTGCGTTGGCGGACTTCAATGAAGCCGAGTTTGGTAAGAATGGCGACGACTTCATTAGGCTTGAGTACGGGAATATTATTGCCCATGACTCAAGCGATGGCTACGTTTTGAACCCCCACAAACTCGGACTCCAGCATGGGTTCGCCATCTTCCAGAAGCATGGCAATAACATCGTGCAGGTTGCGGTTGACTTCGTCCAGCGTTTCCCCCTGAGAATGGGCGCCGGGAAAACCGGGAACGAAACCAACGAACAGGCCGGTCTGCGGACACCGCTCAATTACTGCTGAATAGACCTTCATCACTAACTCCAAAATCATCTGGAAGCACGATTATCATTCTATGTCTTGTGATAAGCAATCGCTGACGCCAGCGAATACCGACACGGTAGGCATCCATCAGGGAGCGGACTCGGTATGCATGCGCTCGATGTACCAGCGCTTGTCCGCAGTGCGCAGCCAGGTAGCATCAAACGTGCCGCGCACGGTGATCGTCTTGCCCTCTGGCGTAAGCACGGTTTGCGCATAGCGGCCCGTCTGGCGGGCGCGATCTGCGCCGGCTTGCGTATGCTCCGCGATAAGTTCGTACTCCAGTATTTTGTAGCCGGCAAATGAAGCCAGGAGTTGCTGGATTTTCTCGCGGCCCACGATTGGCTTGCCGGCGCCGTGCGAAATCTCGGCATCAGGAGTAAATAACTCCGATAGTAGTCCGTATTCCATGCGCAGCATCAGCTCTCTGTATCTGTCCAGCGCGGACACCACCTCTTGCTGTGAAGCAGCGATATTCACAGAGGTTGGAGGCGAAGTGACGCCGGCACATGCAACAAGCATGGATAAGAAAAAAATCGGCAAGTAGCGGTGTGCTGTCATGGAATATCCAGGGTTAAAGTGGAACAACCGGAATACATATTTCGCACTCAAATACTCCCGTCTGCGCGTCATAGGCTGCGCCCTTCGGATAGTATTCGAAGCACGGGCGGGCATCGAGTTGCAGCCCGCTGGAGGGCAGCCAGTCTCTGAGCAATGCATTCCATGCATCACCTACATTTTTCGCGCTACCCTTGAAACTGAGCATCGCATATCTGCCTCCCGGAATGATGCTCTTTAATGCGCCGCCCGTCGCCACGAAATCCGGCGCAACCTCCGCGCAGGCATCATAGCGGCATTGGTGGGCTGCGGTGATACTGGGGTCATCGTAGCTGATACCGTAGCGCGCATGATCTCCCCCCAGCTTGTTCATGACAGCCCAAGGTTTGTAGGTGTTCTGCCAGAATTCTGAGATGGATTCGCCATAGGGACCAAGGCGCCTGAAATAGGCAATCGTCGCAGGCTGACGGTCGATGAGTTTTACTTTCATGAGGCTCTCCTTAATTGAGTTTTGGGAGGTTTCATGTTCCATCGAAAGAGTTTCCGGTGCCTGACCTGGCTTGCTATTCATCTGACCGGAATTGCTATTCACACGGTGTTGTGTTGATTGCTGCGTTCGCCAGGCAGTGGGCGAACAACCGAACCTGTTTCTGAACGCACGCGCAAAGGCTTCGGCAGAGCCAAAGCCCACCGACAGTGCAATATTCAGAATCCTGGAGCGCGGCTGGGTGGCCAGCCGCGTTGCCGCAATCTCCACGCGGCGGCGGCGCAGATAATCTCCCAGTGTTTCGCCCATCCACGCGGAGAATATCCGATGAAAATGGAATGGGGAAAAATGCGCAACTCCCGCCAAAGTGTTGAGGTCGAGTGCTTGTTCCAGATGTTGGTCGATGTATGCGACTACCCGATGCATCCGGCTTGCGTATTCTGATCGGCTATTTTTCGAAACCATAATAAATTCAAGCCGGAGTAACGAATAACTATCCGCCTACCTCAGCATGCCTGGCCGGCGCGAGCACGCTGAATCGCATCCTGGATTGCGGCGTCCGTGCTTGAAATATCTGATTTGTATATTTCGAAATAGCGAGCGCCGCTGCTGATGCCGCTGCACACCGCATCTTTGAGAGTCCCGCGCATGCGATTTTGCGTGTCGTTGGTGGATGACCAGATCATCTGGAAAGCGATGGCGGCGCGCGTGCTGATCGACGTATCGACCTGCGTCATGCGCGCACTTCCCGTCGCGTTCAGGTCCGCCGCAAATACCGTAGCCTTTGTGCTTTTTACCTGCGCATGGTTCATCAATTCGGTATAGAACGCTTTGCCGTCGTTGTCAGGCATGCAGATGACAGAGACGGGGGCGGAGATGAACATTCTTGTTGCGGGGAAGGCGGTCGCATGTGCATCGACAGTAGTCTCCCATGCGTTCAGATAGTTGCTGCGGCTATATGCAGTGCCGCCGCCCATGACGCCATTCTGGCAGCCGACAATAGACATTTCCGCCACCGGGACGCCGTCCGATACCGCGTAAAGCAGACTGGCGTCGCCGCGCGCCTGAATGTGCGCGGCAAGCACAGCCACGAATCGTGTGTAACGTGAAATAAAAGTCGCATCCCAGGGGATGGGCTCGGTTACCGCCATGCCTGCCGGGGTGTTGTAAGTATACGTGGCAACTCCTAACGAGGTTAGCCAGCGCGGCACGCCGATGGAGGATGCGCCGACATGCAGCGTGAGTAGTTTGCCGCTGGTGCGTAGCGTATCGAAGGCGGCGTCGAGCGTCGTCCAGTCGTAAGTGCCGTCTTGCGGTTCCAGCACTCCCCACGACGTGCGAAAGGCAAGCCCATCAACCGTCGCGCGTGCGGCAAAATCATTAAGCACCGATGCTGAGTCGCCAACGTCCATCAGTGCAAAAACTTTTGATGTTTGTACAGACGGCGGCGGGCTCGGCGCTGGTATAGCGCTACCGCCAGAACCGCCGCCGCAGGCGCTTATCAGCAACGCGAGGCAAAGCGCAAGGCAGCCCAATGTCGAGCGACTATCAATTCCAGCATATTTATACATCAGGATGGATGCAGTTCTTCGCGGATTATGCGACGCAGTGTGGATTCGATTTGCTCGCCCGTCATCGCTTGACGGAGCGCCTGATTGATGAGCGTCTGGTAGCCGCGCTCCCCGGCCTTGGCCTTGAAGAATGCAATGATCGAGCCATCCAGCATGATCGAGACACGCTGCTTGCCCAGATGCTCATTGACGGCAGCGGCGAATTCTTCGTTGCTGACATTTTTCAGGCCGACCCGCAGGCGGGGCGGCTTAGAGGTAACGGGAGAGGGTGTCGATTTCATGAGGTTCCGCCTTTCGCATGGAGATTTCCAGGTGAAGTCCATGAATCTTATTATACATACTAATATATATATTCAAAGAAAAAGCAGGTGCAGTGGCTATTGCAGTATTGGGAAAGAGTCCATATGCCTGATGCTTGAGGCCGTGGTTCGTGTCCATACTTCGATTTGATTGAGGATACTGACGATCTCAGCACCTTGCTCACTCAGTGCATAGCTTACCGTTCGAGGGAAAGTGGCAAGAGGTGTTTTTTTGATCAGTCCTCGCCGTGCAAGCGCTGACAGCCGCTCCGCTAGCACCTTTGAGCTGATTCCAGACAACAGTGTAATCAATTCAGCATGGCGTTTTGGAGAAACAGCAAGATGCCAAAGCAGAAGCGCATTCCAGCGATGACCTAAAAAGGTCAACCAGTCTTCAACTGGACAGTCAGCTGGTTTGCGCGACGTAGGGACATCCAGGATTGTTCGTTTATTGCGCATTTGCATGAGTTCAGTTCTTACCATTTGGTTACGACTGAGGAGGCATGTTTTGATATGACTCGCTCACCCACTCAGGAGGATCTTATGTTCAAAGTCAATATGCCGCACGAGATGAATCAAATCTTTGCTCGCGCCTTTAACACCCGTGACATCGACAATCTCATGGCGCTTTACAAAGAAAACGCGGTACTGCGCATTGATACTGAAAAAACGTTCGCAGGCAAGGCTGTGATAGCGATTGAGCTTCAGAAGCTGCTGCTCTTGCCGGGAAAAATGTTCTCCCGCAATAATTTTTGCATCGAGCACGGCGACATTGCGTTACTCCGCGCTGATCATTCCATCGTCAATACAGACGGAACGATAATTTTTTCCGGCAGCTCCGCCGAGGCTGTCCGTCGGCAGTCCGACGGTAGCTGGCTTTACATCATCGATCACGCTATGGGCGCTACGCTGCCGCGCGTAGATGCTGAAATAGAAGTCCCATCACTCGGCGGGGATGGGTGAAGACTGCGTCGCAATCCAGTGGTTAAAAATTTTACGCGCGGGACTTATCAGATCACCGGCGCACAGGCCGATGGGGCCGTCGCCATCAGCAACGCAGGCATCGGCGACTGCGCCGTGCAGATGCACTGCCGCCAGCAGCGCCTGTTCTGCCGGCCAGCCCTGTGCCAGTAGCGCAACGGCCAGGCCGGAAAGCACGTCGCCGCTGCCGGCGCTTGCCAAGCCGGGGTTTCCGGTGGTGTTGATGAACCAACGGCCACCGGGGAAGGCGACGATGCTGCCGCAGCCTTTCAGCAGTGTCACGGCATTGCAGCGTTGCGCCAGGGTCAGGGCGGCGGCGAGACGGTCGGCTTGCACTGCTGCGGTGTCGCTACCGAGCAGGCGCGCGGCTTCGGCGGGATGCGGCGTCAGCAGTGTCGGCGCGGTGCGGCGGGCGAGATTGAGCATCAACACGGGATGCGTGGCGAGCAGGTTGAGGGCATCGGCATCCAGCAGCAGTGGCTGGTTGGTGTCGATTGCCTGGCGCAGCAGGCTCAGGGCGGCGGCGGACTCGCCGAGGCCGGGGCCGATAGCCAGACCGGTGGCGAGGGAGAAAACTTCCGCCGGTGCGCGCAGCATCAGCTCCGCTTGCAGCGGGTCGAGCGCGAGGGGTTCCAGTGTCCCCACGTACACACGCCCTGCGCCCAGCTTCAGCGCTGCGCGTCCTGCCAGCAGCGCTGC
>JACQAO010000071.1 GCA_016194935.1 Betaproteobacteria bacterium | reverse complement strand
TACGATCACCACTGAGGTCGCTGCCTGGCAAGCGCGCCGCAACACCGAGCGCCGGTGCATCGAGTGGTCGTTTACTCGACAGGATGCTGATCGGAAAATGAGTCTGCATTATGTTTCTTAATTAACAGGTCGTGATACTAGCAACGCTTACGCAGGTTGGCTTTCGATAGTCCCCAGTGAGATGAGCTTGGTTTCGTAGCCATCCCGATCCAGCGGGCAATCGATGAGCCGGTCGAAGTCTGCACGGGAAAGCTTGCATTGCCGGGCCATCCGTCCCAGCAGGCTATCGTCAATCTCCCTCGTGCCGTGGCTGGTCTTGGTGAAGACAGCAGTCTTCTTGCCGGCCCTGGAGTAGTACTGATAATAGTTGTGGTCGCCTTCTTTGTGGTGAAAGCCCTTGCTGGTCAGGCTTCTCTCGACATCGCTTTGTTTACGCGGCATCGCGCACCTCGGTGAAGGCGGCGAGCAGCGCCTGCTTGAGTCGGCGGGCCACGCTGTCCAGCGTGTCATCCTCGGCCAGCGCATATTCGGTCCAGAGCATGGCGATTTGCTCATTCAACTCGGCCAGCAGCGCCTCGCGGGTCGGGGCGAAAACGTCGAGCGCCAGACTGTCATGCTCGACACACAGAAGTTGCTTGGTTTCATCCAGACTGGGTTCTAGGCTGAGGGCGGGCGCGGCCTTGAGCGTCAGCCGGCCATGCCGAACGGTATGGATATCCAGCGAAGACAGGTCAACATCCCGGATGTCGGTCACATCGATGATCTGCTTGGGGGCACCCTGGTCGTCCAGCACCACCCGGCCCGTGACCTGGATCAGGTCGCGCCGTCTTTCATAGAGCAGGTCTTCGACGGCTTCTTCGTAGATGCACGCCAGTTCCTTGCTGGTGGGTGGGTAAATGATGGTGACCTTGCGCTCGGCGAAGTCGATGCTTTTCAGTTCGCCGGTGACGACACGTGCAGCCTCGCGCTGTTCCACGGGGACCAGCGTTTCTTCCACAAAGGGGATGGTCTGCACATCGAAGGTGGCGAAAGATACGTTCTGGGAGTCATACAGCCCCAGCTTCCATTGGGCGTCCGCCCGGGGCGCCATGCCTTTCACGGCCTCCAGCACCCGGCGGCGGATGCGTTCATTGGGCAGCACGGACGCCAGCCCTGCGCTGCTCCGCGCGGAGACAGATTCCATGACGCCACGGAAGATGCCGAATGCCTGGTTAGCCAGGTCTGCGGAAAAGAGTTCGCCGGCACCGCCGACGGTAACAGGCATTGCATAGCTGCCCGGCCCAGGCAGTTGGCAGACGAGTTGAAAACGCTTGCTGGTGGCGGCGGCGATGCGCGCACGTGCTCGGATTTCACGTCCTTCCACTTGCATGCCGACCAGTTCAAAGGCGTGCTGGACATTCTCCAGAATCTGGACGAGCACGACAGCAGGGACTGTATGTCCGTCTTGCTCATCGCCCTTGATGTGAAAACTAAAGGATGGTGGGTGTTCATTGTTTGGCATGATTGCTGAGCATTTTCGCCTAAATATCCATCAGGTTCAATCTATGAATAGCGGATATTCAGGGAGTTTCCTCTGGTTAATTTAGGGATATCCCTTCAGCACTGCCCCTGTGCCACCGTCGGCGGCGCAGGCTTGGCAATAGGCCAGCACTTCCGGGCGGTTGGTTAGCCAATTGCGCAACAGTTTTTTCAATACCGGTTCGCGTCCCGGCGAACGCAAGTCCTTGCCGTGCACGATGCGCCAGGCTTGCCGCGCGGCCTACGGCGCACACTTGCTCGACGCCATTGCCGAACGGCTCGCGGTCAAAGGAGTCGCCGGTGTTGCGGTGCGCTCCTTGGGGCTGTATCAGTAGTTCTATCTGACCTACCTGGCAATTCGGCAGACAGTGCCTGCCGAATTGGGCGTCCTGTTCCTGACTTTCGAAAAATGGCAGGCGCCATCTGCAGAACGCATTCTGTATCATTGACGCCAAGCGCAGAACAACTATTACTGCTGAGGAACAAACATGGTAAAGACCTGGAAGACTGGTGGATCGCCCGGTTCGGTCACACCTTCGACTGCCTTACTCAATCAGAGGCTCGCTATCTCGACCGCACCGTGGATGCTGACACCATCCGAAATCGAATTGCTCAGGCTGAGCAAGCAGGAAATCGCTCAGCGGGTTCGGACGCACCGCGAGGGTAAGTAGGCGGACGATTGGGTCAGGTTCTTCATCTCAGATTTTCAACAATTGCCGCGAGCTTCCGTTTCAGATCGGGTAGCGACAACTGCACCGTATCCCAGACGATATCGAGGTCAATCTCGAAATAGCCGTGGGCCATCCGGTTGCGCATGCCGCGCATTTGCTTCCACGGAATCCCGGGGTGTTGATTGGCGAAATCCGGATTTTCATCGATCAACTGGGTTGCTGCCTCACCGATGATCACAATATTGAGGATGACCGCCTGCTGGGTTTTCTTGTCGGCCTGGAAATCCTCTTTCGTCAGGCCATCGACATAGCCGCGAGCTTGCCGAATGGCGTCGAGCATGTGCTCCAGGTAGTCACGGTAACGCGGCGATTTTGCATTCATACCGGCTGTGCATCCCGGAGCACCTGATCACGAAACTTGACCGGCAAATCGCCCGGCGTCAGAACATCAACGGCGATTCCCAATGCCTCTTCGAGCTCAACCTGGATAGCACCGAGATCGAACAAGGTCGTACCCGGCAATGGCTCGACCAATATGTCCAGATCGCTGATGTCGGTATCTTCACCGCGCAACACCGACCCGAAGACCCGTGGATTTTCAGAGTGGTGTAACGCGACGATACGCCGGATGATTTCCCGGTTTCGACCCAACACATCCGCAGGTTTCTGCATCACACACCTCTTCCGGTAACCGTCCATCACTGATAGGTCATTGTATCGACCTCACGCGGACGACGCAAAATATGCTGATAACCTTTCCTGGTGAAGCAGGTTTTGGCTTAACGCGATCCCTGTAGCAACACCACCACCGCCCCCGCCCCGCCGTCGGCGGCGCGGGCTTGGCAATAGGCCAGCACTTCAGGGCGGTTGGCGAGCCAATTGCGCACCAGTTCTTTCAGTACCGGCTCACGTCCCGGCGAACGCAGGCCTTTGCCGTGCACGATGCGCAGGCAGCGTTGTTGGCGCGCCAGGCTTTCCGCGAAGAATTGCAGCAGCGCCTGTCGCGCTTCGTCGCGGTTCATGCCGTGCAGATCGAGTTCGCCCTGGCTAACCCAGCGGCCACGGCGCAGATCCTTGAGCAGGCTGCGCGGCAGGTTGGGGCGCAGGAAAGACAACTCATCGCCGCCTTCCAGCAGGGTTTCGAGCGGCGCCGGCGCTAGTGACTCAATCAGGGCGGCGGCTTCGTCGCGCAGGCGTTGACGGGGGATGGGCGGCGGGCGTGGCGCTTCGTGGTGAATTTTGTCCGAAGACAGTGGCGTGGCATCTTCCACCGCACCACGAAACAGCGCCCGCTCGCCGGGCGTCGGGCCGACGGGCGAGCGCCGCTTGGGCATGCCTAGTTCAAATTGTCCAGATAGCGCTCGGCATCGAGCGCCGCCTGGCAGCCGGTGGCGGCGCTGGTAACGGCCTGGCGATAGATGTGGTCCTGCACGTCGCCAGCGGCGAACACGCCGGGCAGGCTGGTGGCCGTGGCGTTGCCGTGATTGCCGCCCTGGGTGACGATGTAGCCGCCCTCCATGTTGAGCTGGCCGGCGAACAGGTCAGTGTTGGGTTTGTGGCCGATGGCGATGAACACGCCTTGCAGAGCGATGTCTTCGGTTGCGCCGTTCTTCGCGCTCTTGATGCGCATGCCGGTGACGCCGGTTTTGTCGCCCAGCACTTCATCCAGCGTGCTATTCCACTTGATGGTGACCTTGCCGGATTTTTCCCGCTCGAACAATTTGTCCTGCATGATTTTTTCGGCGCGGAATTTGTCGCGGCGGTGTACCACGGTGACGTGGCTGGCGATGTTGGAGAGATACAAGGCTTCTTCGACGGCGGTGTTGCCGCCGCCGATCACCGCTACCGGCTGGTTCTTGTAGAAGAAGCCGTCGCAGGTGGCGCAGGCCGAAACGCCTTTGCCGGAGAAGGCTTCTTCGGAAGCCAGGCCAAGATACTGGGCGGAGGCGCCGGTGGCGATGATCAGCGCGTCGCAGGTATATGTGCCGGCATCGCCGATCAAGGCCATCGGTTTTTCGGTGAGCTTGGCGGTGTGGATATGATCGAAGATCAGTTCCGTATGGAAACGCTCGGCGTGTTTCTGGAAACGCTCCATCAGTTCGGGGCCTTGCACGCCATCGGCATCCGCCGGCCAGTTGTCGACATCGGTGGTGGTCATCAGTTGCCCGCCTTGCGCCATGCCGGTGATCAGCACCGGTTTCAGGTTGGCGCGGGCGGCATAGACTGCGGCGGTATAACCGGCGGGGCCGGAGCCGAGGATGAGTAGAGAGACGTGGCGGGTGGTCATGGGGGTTTTTCTGCGAAAGTGGGTAGCCAGATTATACTTTGCCGGGCGTGATACGTCTGGACATCCGAGCCTGTAGGCGTAGCCATATGCATACCCATTCGGCCTGAAACAGGATAATAATGCCGGCATGACTCCTGAGAACTCGATGCAAGCCAACACACCCGACAAGCCTGTTTCGTTCACAGCCTTGCGCACCCTGCCGATTTTCGAGGCGCTCAACGATGAACGTCTCGCCGATATCGTGCCTATTGCCGCATTGCGCAGTGTCAAGCGGGGTGCCGTGATCCTGAAAGCGGGCGACCACACCGATAACATTTACCTGGTTCTTGCCGGTTCCCTCAAGGTGAAGATCAGCGACCAGGGCGGGCGTGAGGTGATTCTGACCGTGCTCGGGCCGGGCGAAATGTTCGGTGAAATGGGCGCCATCGACGAGCATCCGCGTTCGGCTACCGTAGTCGCCGCAGAACGCTGCAATCTGGTGGTGATCGCCAAGGATGATTTCAAGCGCTGCCTGGCCGAGAATTTCGAAGTCTCGCTCTACATCATCGAAAATCTGGTCAAGCGGCTGCGCAAGGCTGACCGCAAGATAGAAAGCCTGGCGCTGATCGATGTCTATGGCCGGGTCGCCAGGCTGTTGCTGGAAATGGCGGAGATCGAGGAAGGGCGCAAGGTGGTGCGGCGTCGCATTACGCGTCAGGAAATCGCCAAGACCATTGGCGCCTCGCGTGAGATGGTCAGCCGGGTGATGCGCGATCTCCAGTTGCAGGGTTTGATCGAGGAGGTAAATGGCAGCATCTGGCTGTGCGAGCAAATCACACCGCACGCCGCAGCCAAACCGCAAGCCTGTGATCCACCGGTATAATTGCGCCATGCTGGCTCTGGTTTTATTTCCTCCATTTGTTTTGCCCAGGCGGGACACGCCGCGCCGGAATTTAGCCCGTGGTTGAGAAAACCATCGTTCAACCGCTGCCGGAAAAAATCGCCACCCTGCTGCAAGAGGCGCGCTGGCTCGCGCTGGCGGGGGCTGCGGCGTATCTCGGGCTGATACTCGGGGGCTTCGATCCAGCCGATCCGGGTTGGTCGCATGCCGCCCCGGTGGATCGCATCGCCAATCCCGGCGGTCGCTTCGGCGCCTGGCTGGCCGACCTGTTGTTATATCTGTTTGGCATTTCCGCCTGGTGGTGGGTGATGTTCCTGCTGTTTGCCGTGATTTGGGGCTATCGCCGTCTCGATGGTTTCGGCTTCCTGCCGGGCGACCGGCGACCGTTCCTGGTGGCGGTGAGCGGATTTGTGCTGCTGTTGATTGGCAGTTGCGGCATCGAGGCGATGCGCTTCTATAGTTGGCAGGTGGCGTTGCCGCAAACACCGGGCGGCAAGCCCGGCCCCGGCGGCATGCTGGGTTACGAAATCGGTAAATTGACGGCCAGCCTGCTCGGCTACAGTGGCGGTACGCTGGTGCTGTTGCTGTTGCTGGCGGCAGGCATCAGCCTGTTTTCGGGGTTGTCCTGGCTGCGCTTCGCCGAAGGCGTGGGTGCTTTGCTGGAGGCTGCCTGGAACGGCGCCTGGAGCTTGTGGCAAACCTGGCAAGACCGGCGCATCGGTCGCGGCATGGCGCAGCAACGCGAGGCAGTGGTCGAGGGGGAACGCAAAAAGTTCGAGGACAACCCTTCGCCGCCGATCAGGATAGAGCCGGTGTTGCTGGACATTCCCAAGGCGCCCAAGGTGGAGGCGCGGATCGAGAAGGAGCGTCAGGCGCCGTTGTTTTTCGACGCTCCCGGCGGCGCTCTGCCGCCCTTGCATCTGCTCGATGAGGCATCGCATAGCCCGGACGACCTGCCGGGCGCGGACACACTGGAATTCACATCCCGTCTCATCGAGCGCAAGCTGGCCGACTTCGGCGTCGAAGTGAAAGTGTTGGCGGCGTATCCCGGCCCGGTGGTGACGCGCTACGAAATCGATCCGGCGGTTGGCGTCAAGGGCAGCCAGATCGTCAATCTCGCCAAAGACCTGGCCCGCGCCCTGTCGCTGATCAGCATCCGCGTGGTCGAAACGGTGCCGGGCAAATCCTGCATGGCCCTGGAACTGCCCAACCCGCAGCGGCAGACGGTGCGTCTCAGCGAAATCATCGGCTCCAAGGCCTATCACAATCTGCATGCGCCGCTGGCGATTGCCCTGGGCAAGGATATTTCCGGCCAGCCGATGGTGGTCGATCTGGCCAAGATGCCGCACCTGCTGGTGGCCGGCACCACCGGCTCGGGAAAATCTGTCGGCATCAACGCGATGATTCTGTCGCTGGTCTACAAATCCGAGCCGCAGGATGTCCGCTTGATCCTGGTCGATCCCAAGATGCTGGAACTCTCGGTGTATGAAGGCATCCCGCACTTGTTGGCGCCGGTGGTCACCGACATGAGCAAGGCCGCCAACGTGCTGCATTGGTGCGTCGGCGAAATGGAAAAGCGTTACAGGTTGATGTCGGCTTTGGGCGTGCGGAATCTCGCGGGATACAACGGCAAAATCCACGAGGCGCAGAAAGCCGGCAGGCATGTACCCAACCCATTCTCCATCACGCCCGAGGCGCCCGAGCCACTGGCCGTGTTGCCGCATATCGTGGTATTCATCGACGAACTGGCGGACCTGATGATGGTGGTCGGCAAGAAGGTCGAGGAGCTGATTGCCCGCCTGGCGCAGAAGGCGCGCGCCTCCGGCATCCACCTGATTCTGGCGACGCAGCGACCGAGTGTGGATGTCATCACCGGCCTGATCAAGGCGAATATTCCGACGCGCATCTCCTTCCAGGTCTCTTCGAAAATCGATTCGCGCACCATCCTCGATCAGATGGGCGCCGAAGCACTGCTGGGCCAGGGCGACATGCTGTTCCTGGCGCCGGGTACCGGCTTGCCGGTGCGCGTGCATGGCGCTTTCGTGTCTGACAATGAAGTGCATCGGGTGGTCGAGCATCTGAAGAAAGTCGCCACTCCCGAGTATGTCGATGGAATACTCGATGCATCCGCCGGCGAATCCGGCGGCGCAGCCGAGGGAGTGCCGGGCGAGGCGGGCGGCGAGGATGACCCAATGTACGACCAGGCCGTGGAAATCGTGCTGAAAACCCGCCGCCCCTCGATCTCGCTGGTGCAGCGCCATTTGCGCATCGGCTACAACCGCGCCGCCCGGCTGATCGAACAAATGGAGCGGGCCGGCCTGGTCTCGCAGATGAATGGCGCAGGCAGCCGCGAAGTGCTGACGCCGGAGCGCAGCGAGTGAATTTTAGAGGACTTATTCGCGCGAGCTTGCTTAGCGTACTGTGCGCACTGTGGTTACTCAGCGGCCAATCTTTTGCCTCCGGCCCAGATCAATTCAAGGCTTTCATTGCCGGCACCCAAACCGCTCAAGCCAGTTTCAGCCAGTCGGTGGTGGCCAAGTCCGGTCGCAAGCCGCAACTGTCCCAGGGAAAGTTCGCCTTCTCGCGCCCCGGCAAGTTCCGCTGGATTTACGAGCAGCCCTACTATCAACTGATCGTCGGCGATGGCGAGAAACTCTGGATCTATGATAAAGACCTGAATCAGGTCTCCGTCAAGAAGCTCGGCCAGGCGCTGGGTTCCAGTCCTGCTGCACTGCTGGCCGGCGACGCGGCGCTGGAAAAACATTTCATCATCAAGGATGGAGGCAGCAGCGAAGGTCAGGACTTTGTCGATGCCACGCCACGCGGGCAGGACAGCAGCTTCGAGCGGGTACGCATCGGGTTCAGGGACAACCTGCCGCAGTCGATGGAAGTGCATGACAATTTCGGCCAGACCACTACCTTGCACTTCAGCCATTTCGAGCGTAACCCGGCGTTGCCGGCGGTACTGTTCCGCTTCGTGCCGCCCAAGGGGGCGGATATCATCGGCGAATGAACGCAGGTGAGCGCAGATGAGCAGCGACCTCCTGACTCCGCTGCAAGCCGCGCCGCATGCGCCGCTGGCCGAGCTGCTGCGGCCCGGCGCCTTTGACGAGGTCGTCGGACAGCAGCATCTGCTCGGCCCGGGCAAGCCGCTGCGGCTGGCCTTCGAATCGCGCACGCCGCACTCGATGATCCTGTGGGGGCCGCCGGGCGTCGGCAAGACCACCCTGGCGCGCTTGATGGCGGATGCCTTCGACGCCGAGTTCATCGCGCTCTCGGCAGTTTTCTCCGGCGTCAAGGATATCCGCGAGGCAGTGCAGCAGGCCCAGCTCACACTGGCGCAATCGGGTCGCCGCACCATTCTGTTTGTCGACGAAGTGCATCGCTTCAACAAGGCGCAACAGGATGCCTTTTTGCCTTTCGTCGAGCAGGGGCTGTTGACCTTCATCGGCGCCACCACGGAGAATCCTTCGTTCGAAGTCAACTCGGCGCTGCTGTCGCGCGCAGCGGTGTATGTGCTGAAGAGCCTGTCCGTCGAAGAACTGCTGCAACTTTTCGAACGGGCGCGCCAGCGCGTGTTTCCACAACTGACATTTTCCTCCGACGCACGCGACCGGCTGATCGGTTATGCCGATGGCGATGCGCGCCGCTTGTTCAACGTACTGGAGCAACTCAAGACAGCAGCCGCCGCCGGCGCAGATACATCCGGTGCACGCGAGATCGATGCCGCCTTCATCGAGAGTGCGTTGGCGAGTGATTTGCGCCGCTTCGACAAAGGCGGCGATGCCTTCTACGATCAGATTTCGGCCTTGCATAAAGCGGTGCGCGGTTCAAACCCCGATGCCGCGCTCTACTGGCTGGTGCGCATGCTCGACGGCGGCGCCGACCCGCTTTACATGGGGCGGCGCATCGTGCGCATGGCGACGGAAGACATCGGCCTGGCCGATCCGCGCGCGCTGGAAATTGCACTCAGCGCCTGCGCCATCTACGAACGGCTGGGCTCGCCGGAGGGCGAGCTGGCGCTGGCTGAAGCGGCCATCTACATGGCTGTGGCGCCGAAATCCAACGCCACTTACGTCGCTTACAATGCCGCCCGCGCCTTCATTGCCAAAGACGGATCGCGGCCAGTGCCGGAGCATTTGCGCAATGCGCCGACCAAGCTGATGAAGGAACTCGGTTTTGGGCGCGAATACCGCTACGCCCACGACGAGCCGGAAGCCTATGCCGCCGGTGAAAACTATTTTCCCGACGGCATGCCGGCAGTCAACTGGTACCAACCCACCTCGCGCGGGCTGGAAGCGAAAATTTCCGATAAGCTGGCTCACCTGCGTGATCTCGATCAGCTGACGAAAAACAAATAGCCACAGAGGGCACAGAGGACACAGAGAAAATCATGGCAGATGATTTAACCCAGCAGATCATTGGTGCGGCCATCGAGGTGCATAGGCTACTTGGCGTGGGACTGCTGGAGAGTATTTATGAAGAGGCGTTGTGTTATGAATTATCGCTGCGTGGTTTGTCCGTCCGTCGGCAGGTTGAGGTCGTCGTTCGTTACAAGGATAAAGCGATTACCGGACAGCGGCTAGATTTGTTGGTGGCAGACGAGGTGATTGTCGAGCTTAAATCCCAGCGAAATCTGTCGGAAGTGGCTACTGCTCAAGTTCTTTCGTATCTCAAGGCGACCGGCCTGAAACGCGGTCTATTGATCAATTTCGGGGAACAGAAACTGGTGGAAGGCATCAAGCGCTTTTCTCTGTGATCTCTGTGTTCTCTGTGGCTAAATAGGTTTTCATCCATGCTCGATATCCAACTCCTCCGCAACAATCTTGTCATTGTTGCCGAACGCCTCGCTACGCGCGGGACGACGCTCGACACTGCGGCTTTCCAGGCAATGGAGAACCAGCGCAAGCAGTTGCAGACGCATACCCAGGAGTTGCAGGCGAAGCGCAATAACCTGTCCAAGCAGATCGGCATGCTGAAAGCCAAGGGCGAGGATGTTGCTGCGGTGATGGCGGAAGTCGCCGGCCTTGGCGATGCGCTGAAAAGCAACGAAGAGCAGCTCGCCGTATTACTGGAAAAACTCAACGCATTCCTCGCGGAAATCCCCAATTTGCCGCACGCGAGCGCGCCACTGGGGAAAGATGAAACCGGCAATGTCGAAGTATTGCGCTGGGGGTCGCCGCGTAGCTTCGATTTCACGATCAAGGACCACGTTGACCTCGGCACCGGATTGGGCGGCCTGGATTTTGAGATGGCGACAAAAATTTCCGGCAGCCGCTTCACCCTGATGAAGGGCGGCATCGCGCGGCTGCACCGGGCGCTCGCCCAGTTCATGCTCGATACGCATACGGCAGAACATGGCTACACGGAAGTCTATGTGCCGTATCTGGTGAATGCCGACAGTATGTTTGGCACCGGCCAGTTGCCGAAATTTGAGGAGGACCTGTTCCAGGCGCCGCATGGCGATGGCGGCAAGCTCTACTTGATACCGACCGCCGAAGTACCTGTCACCAACATGGTCCGCGACACCATCCAGGCGGCTGAAACGCTGCCGCTCAAGTTCGTCTGCCATACCCCCTGTTTCCGTTCCGAGGCCGGCTCCTACGGCAGGGATACGCGCGGCATGATTCGCCAGCATCAATTTGACAAAGTGGAACTGGTGCAGATTGTCCACCCGGAAAAATCCTGGGAGGCGCTGGAGCAACTCACCGGCCATGCCGAGGCGATCCTGCGCAAGCTGGAACTGCCTTACCGCAAGATGGCCTTGTGCACCGGCGACATGAGTTTCGCGTCCGCCAAGACCTACGACCTGGAAGTGTGGTTGCCGGCGCAGAACACTTACCGCGAGATTTCCTCCTGTTCGAATTTCGAGGCTTTCCAGGCACGCCGCATGCAGGCGCGTTTTCGCGGGGCTAGCGGGAAACCGGAACTGCTGCATACCCTGAATGGTTCCGCCCTGGCGGTGGGGCGCACCTTGGTGGCGATTCTGGAGAACTACCAGAACGCCGACGGCAGCGTGACTGTCCCCGCTGTGTTGCAGCCCTGGATGGGCAGCCAAGAGCGAATCAGCGCGGCGTGAGCTTGAACTCCGTAAAATCCGGCGTGCCGGTTTTATGCAGGGGTTCGTAGCGAGACAGGATGTCGAAGTAGGTGCGTATATTTTCCACCATGATGACGGCTTCACCACCGCGCCCGCGGCCACTCTTCAGCCGGTTGTAGTATTTCTCCCGCGCCAGCAGCGGCAATACCTGCTTCATTTCGTACCACGAATCCGGGTCGCGTTTGAGTCCTTTGGCGATGGCCCGCGCGCCGTTCATGTGTCCCATGCCGAGATTGTAGGCGGCCAGCGCCAGCCAGAGCCGATCCGGATGATTGATTGCTGGAGGTAACTGGTCGACCAGCTCGGCGAGGTATTTGCCTCCGGCGCGGATGCTCTGCCTGGGGTCGAGCCGGTTGGATACGCGCAGATGATCGGCAGTGTCCTCGGTCAGCATCATCATTCCGCGCACCCCGGTAGCGGAGGTGGCGGTGGGGTCCCAGTGCGATTCCTGGTAGGCCAGCGCCGCCAGCAGACGCCAGTCCAGGCCGGTGGATTCCTGGGCGGCGATGAAGTCGGCGCGGTAGTGCGGCAGCAGGGTCTGCATGCGATACAGGAAACCGGCCACATCGGACTCACCGACCCGCTCAAGGTAGCCGAAGTAACGGTCGAAAATTCGCGCCAATGTCCCATCCTCACGGATACGGGCAAGAAATTCCTGGGCCTTGTCGAACAGCGCTCCGTCTGCATTTTCCGGGAACGCCCAGGCATATTGGATGCTGCCGGGCAAGTAGTAGGCGATCTTGATGTCCGGGTAGAAATTCTGGGCAATGTTGAAATTCAGTTCATCCGTGGCCGCCATTTCACTGTGGTGCAAGCTGACTTGTTCGAGCAGGTCGATTTCGCTGCGATTTTTTTTTGGCGCCAGGGTGAAGCTGGAGGCGGGCTTGTTGATTGCCTGCAGCTGCTCGGCTTGCAAGGAGCCCGCCAGGGCGTCTATCGTTAGCCCGGCAAGATCGGTTTGGTTTTCGACGGGAGGGTCGTCCGCGTGTTCAGCCAGCAACTGGCGCGCTTCACGCAATGGGGCCGTATAGCGCAGGCCATTGTCATTGGCGCGAACCGGTACCGACATGGCGAAATGCGCTTTGCCACCCCGCACCAGTGCTTGTAGCCGGGCGGGATCGTTGGCGACCACGAAGCGCAGTTTTACGCCCAACTGCTGGGCGAAGAGAACTGCGAGATCGTAGTCGAAGCCGCTGACCTTGTCGCCTTCAATCTGGTAATAGGCAGGGTTGTTGCCGACGGCGACTACCAGCTCCCCGGCCTGCTCGGGGGGATCGAGCCGCATGCAGCCTGCCAGTGTAATGAGTAGATACAGGGTAAAACTCGACAACCTGGGCATGCCACGAGTCCTCCCTCGAAGTTCGCGGAAATGACCGCGACGACTGACAGCGCCATCCGCTTGTTGAAGTGTTAAGTGTTACAATCCGCGCTCCCGGAGAGGTGGCAGAGTGGTCTAATGTACCTGACTCGAAATCAGGCGTAGGTTCAAACCTACCGTGGGTTCGAATCCCACCCTCTCCGCCAGGGGCCGCTGACTTTCGCGGCAACAACTCTGCCGCAGCGCCGAAGCACAATCACTTCTCGATGTTCAGAACCAGGCGGGCCTTGCTCTCGGCTTCGGCCTTGTTGATGGCGGACATCTGGCGTCCAAAAGCTTCGCGCGCCTCCCGGCCCTGCTTGGTGGCTTCGATACTCTTGATACAGCGCCAGCGTTTACCGCCTTTGGTTTCGATCTGGCGCATTTCTTCTTTCGGATGATGCAGCCGGCAGTGGTAGCAAAAAAGAGTGTCTGGCATAAGGATGTTGTTTGGAGCGAGGAAAACGAGGAACAGGGAATGTCTCGCAATCTTATCACCACAGGAAGAGGATGGTTGGTGACGATTGCCGGAAGGAGGCCATTATACCCTTTAGTCGGGCCTTGGTTCAAATATGCCAACGGTAAGCCTGTTACGCCCGCTCGCTCTTTCTTGCGGCGGCTGTTCTGGTGCGGGGCCGCGTGGATCTGGAGAGCGGCGGAGCGGGTGTTTTCACGCCGGTTGCCGGACGCACCGGCTGAAATGCCGGAATCAACTGCTGATGCCCGTTGCCGATCAAGTCGGCACGCCCCATCTGGCGCAGCGCTTCGCGCAGCAGCGGCCAGTTGCCGGGGTCGTGGTAGCGCAGGAAAGCCTTGTGTATCCGGCGTTGGCGACCGCTGCGAACAATGGTCACGGTTTCGGAGGCGGCGGTGACCTTGCGCAGAGGGTTCTTTTCGGTGTGATACATCGCCGTCGCCAGCGCCAGCGGTGTCGGCAGGAAGGTCTGCACCTGGTCGAGGCGGAATTTGTTGCGCTTCAGCCACAGCGCCAGGTTCAGCATGTCTTCGTCGGTGGTTCCCGGGTGGGCGGCGATGAAATAGGGGATCAGGTACTGTTCCTTGCCGGCCTCGCGCGAGAATTTTTCGAACATCGCCTTGAATTTGTCGTAGGAGGCGATGCCCGGCTTCATCATCTTCGACAGCGGGCCTTCCTCCAGGTGTTCCGGCGCGATCTTGAGATAGCCGCCGACATGATGGGTCACCAGTTCCTTGACATATTCCGGCGAGCGCACGGCGAGGTCGTAGCGCAGGCCCGAGCTGACCAGAACCTTCTTGATACCGGGCAGGGCGCGCGCCTTGCGGTAGACCTCGATCAGCGGCGCATGATCGGTGCCGAGGTTTTCGCAGACATCGGGAAAAACGCAGGACAGGCGGCGGCAGGCGGATTCGATTTTTTGGCTTTTGCAGGCCATGCGGTACATGTTGGCAGTCGGCCCGCCCAGGTCGGAAATCACGCCGGTGAAACCGGGGGTTTTGTCGCGTATCTCCTCAATCTCATGCAGGATGGATTCTTCCGAGCGGCTCTGGATGATGCGGCCTTCGTGCTCGGTGATGGAACAGAAGGTGCAGCCGCCGAAGCAGCCACGCATGATGTTCACTGAATAGCGGATCATTTCCCAGGCCGGAATTTTTGCTGTACCGTAGGACGGATGCGGCGCGCGGGCGTAGGGCAGGCCATACACGTAATCCATCTCGGGAGTGGTCAGCGGCAGCGGCGGCGGGTTGAGCCAGACATCTCTGTCGCCATGCGTTTGCACCAGCGCACGGGCATTGCCGGGGTTGGATTCGAGATGGAAGGTGCGCGAAGCATGCGCGTAGAGCACCGGGTCATCCCTGACCTGCTCGTAGGAAGGCAGCCGGATTACGCTATGGGTACGCTGCGCCAGGCGCTGGGCGAGGCGCTCGCCGCGCGGTACCAGTTGTATCGTCTGCGTTCCCGCCGGCGCTTTGGGTGGCGTTTTTAGCGGCGTCTCGGCTTTCATGGCGTAGGGATCGGGATGAGCATGCACCGCACCGGGGGTGTCCACCGATGATGAATCGACCTCTTCCCAGCCTTCAGGCCGCCAGCCGTGCGGGGCCATGAACGCTGAGCCGCGCAGATCGCGGATTTCTTCTATCGGTATATTTTTCGCCAGACGGTGAGCGAGTTCCACCAGCGCCCGTTCGGCGTTGCCGAACAGCAACAAGTCGGCTTTGGAGTCGGGCAGGATGGAACGCCGCACCTTGTCCGACCAGTAATCGTAGTGCGCGATGCGGCGCAGGCTGGCCTCGATGCTGCCGATGACGATGGCGCTGTCGGGGAACGCCTCGCGGCAGCGCTGGGCATATACGATTACGGCACGGTCGGGCCGCTTGTTGGGCGCGGCGTCCGGCGTATAGGCGTCGTCGGAGCGAATCTTGCGGTCGGAGGTGTAGCGGTTGACCATCGAGTCCATGTTGCCGGCGGTGACGCCGAAGAACAGATTCGGTTTGCCCAGCGTCTTGAAGGCGGCAGCCGAGAGCCAGTCCGGCTGGCTGATGATGCCGACGCGAAAGCCCTGTGCCTCCAGCAGCCGTCCCACCAGCGCCATGCCGAAGCTGGGGTGGTCGATGTAGGCGTCGCCGGTGACCAGGATAATGTCGCAGGAATCCCAGCCGAGTGTCTCCATCTCGGCGCGCGACATCGGCAGGAAAGGGGCAGTGCCGTAGCGGTGAGCCCAGTGCTTGCGGTAACTGGAAAGCAGTTTGGGCGTCCCGCGCGGGGCGGTATCGGTTGACATCAGAGGATTGCCTTAATTGCCTTACGCGGCGCCGTTGCGGCGGCTGGCCCGGCTGTGCTGAGGCACATGGCGGGCCAGGAAGTCCATCTGATCGTGGAGTATCTGGCGGTTGGAGAGGATCAGATATTCGGCCTTGTTCGGCACATACGGCGCGTAAAGCAACTGCATGTCCGCCTGTTCCGGCGTGCGACCGCTCTTGTGCTGGTTGCAGCTGCGGCAGGCGGTAACCACATTCATCCAGATATCGCGGCCACGCTGCGATACCGGCACGACATGGTCGCGCGTCAAGCGCAGCGAGGAAAACTCGCCGCCGCAGTAAGCGCAGATGTGGCGGTCACGGTGGAACAGTTCGCGGTTGTCGAGCGGCGGCACCTGGAACATGCTCTTGGAGGCCAGCGCCTTGCCCTTGATGGCAATGATGCTGTTGGCGGTGATCGCCGAGCGCTTGCCGTTGATGCGGCTCATGCCGCCGTGGAAAGTGAAGTTGGCTTCGCCGATGGCCCAGGCCACCAGGTCTTTGGCGTAATAGAAACAGGCGTGCTGCCAGTTGACCCAGCGATGTGGGACACCGTGCATGTCGAGGGTCAGAATCAATGGTTGAGCGGCCATGGTTGCTTGCATCTCACAGGTATTATCACGAATCTTGCTTGGTGTAAAATTTATTAATGGGCAAATGCCGGCGAAGAGTAGCAGAGCAAGGTGAAATTTAAAAGCGCTTTGGCGTTTTCGCTGGCGCTGCATGGCCTGTTGCTTTGGCCTATTCAGCCGGTCGGCGTGACGCCTCCGCGTCTGCAATCGCTGCCGGCGAGTTTCCTGAAAGCCTCGCTGCAGCCGCTTGCCGCAGCGGTTAAGCCCAATTTGCCTGCCCGGACAAGAGAGAATAACGCGCGACCCATGCCGCAGGTGTACCGGGCCGTAGACAAGCCGCTGGACGTTGCTGCCGAAGCGTGGGCCGGCGACGCTATTCCGCCGCCAGCCGGTACCGGCGCCGACGCCAATGGTTTGCGCCAGTACCGTATCGGCCTGGCGGCTGCGGCGCGCGGCTATCGACACTACCCGTCGCTGGCGCGGGAAAATAATTGGAGCGGCGCTGCCGAAGTGAGCGTCACCATCGCCGCCAACGGTGTGCCGCAACCGCCGCAACTGCTGCGTTCCAGCGGTCAGCCGCTGCTGGATGCAGCGGCGCTCGAGATGATCGGCAACGCAGCACTGCGCAGCGAAGTGCCGGCCAGTTTGCGCGGACAGTCTTTCAGCGTGCTGCTGCCGGTGGTGTTCGATCTCAAAGGCGAATAGGCGGCAAGCCGCCACCTCTTCGGGTGGCCTAGCTTTCGGGTCGTCCCGCCAGGGGACTCCCATTCGGTCGAAGTTCAGCGGTGTGAAAGCCAAAATTCCCGGCTTTGCGGTCTGCATAGAAATGGCGCAGGGTCAGGGCGATAGTGCGGAATGCGATGTCTTCCCAGGGAATCTCGTGTTCGGCGAGCAGCGCCACTTCCAGGGTTTCGATGCCGGGCGAGTAGTCGAGCGTGAGTAGGCGCGCACGGTAGATGGCATGCACCTGGCTGATGTGGGGGACGCTGATAAGGGTGTACATGGCGCCAATCTCAACCTGCGCGCAGGCTTCCTCAATGGTTTCCCGCATGGCGGCTTCGGGCAGGGTTTCATGGTTTTCCATGAAGCCGGCAGGCAGCGTCCACTTGCCCGAGCGCGGCTCGATGGCGCGGCGGCAGAGCAGCACCTTGTCCTGCCACTCCGGCAGGCTGCCGACCACCAGTTTCGGGTTCTGGTAATGAATCGCTCCACAGGCGTCGCAGACAGCGCGCAGCAGAGTGTCGCCGGCGGGTACGCGCTGACTGACGGCAGCGCCGCAGTGGCAGCAGTAGTTGATGGCGGGGTTCATGGCTGGGTATATTCTAGCGCAGGGCGGCAATCGCGCAAATTCAGTCAAACACAAAATAAATCAAGAGGATATTTCATATTTGTAAGAAAAAACCTTACAAACACCCCGGAAGCCTTTCTTACATCAAATATGGAGTTCCCCCGCTAGTTTGGCTTGACAGCCCGCGTCACAATGCCAACGTCTTCAAGTCCGTCGATTTGAGGCAACCAAGGAGCGCATGATGAAAATGACTGACACCTACAATGACATAAAGGAAGTCAATCTTGCCTACCTGATGCTGGCGCAGAACATGGTTCGCGTCGACCGCGAGGCGGCAATTTTTCGCCTCGGCATCAGCGAAGAGATTGCCGATATTGTGGACCGCCTGACCCCCGGACAAGTGCTGAAAATGGCCAGTTCCGACATGTTGCTGTGCAGCTTCCGCTTCGACGACACGCTGCTGCTTAACCTGCTTGCCAACCATGAGCGTGACCGCAGTATCGGGCACGTGCACGCGGCGATTCTTGCCGCCGGCAAGTCTGTTGAAACCATGGCGTGAAGCGTTGAATTTCCGGAGGCACCAATGCGTAACAAATCCGTTATCTCGGAGGCGAGAGATATTCGTCTGGCCGTCGAGCTGATCGAGCTCGGCGCACGTTTGCAATTGCTCGAAGCCGAGACCAAGCTCAGCCGCGAGCGCCTGCTCAAGCTTTACAAAGAGGTTCGCGGCGAATCGCCGCCCAAGGGCATGCTGCCGTTCTCGACCGACTGGTTCATGACCTGGCAGCCCAACATCCACGCCTCGCTGTTCATGGCGTACCACCGCTTTCTGCTGGAGCATACGCAATTGCGCGGCCTCGATGTCATCATCAAGGCCTTCCGTCTGTATCTCGAACAGGTGCGCCGGAATAACATGGAGCCGGCCCTGTCGTTGACGCGCGCCTGGACCATGGTGCGTTTTTTTGACGCCCGCATGCTGGCACTGGCGACCTGTCAATGCTGCGGCGGACAGTTTGTTGCACATGCCTACGATCCGACCAAAGGCTATGTCTGCGGGCTGTGCAATGTGCCGGCGCGCGCCGGCAAGACACGCCGGGCCGCCGCAGCCAAGGCCGGCCTGGTCGGCACAACCGGTGCTGCTGCGGCAGCCTGAACATTGATTTGGGAATTCCGCCGGCCCGGGTGCGGCCAGTTTCATCCGCTTTGGCTACTCACGTCTGCCGAATAAGGAGTTGTGTCAAGCGCATCTTTTGCGGCTATCATTACGCCGTAGCATGCAGCGACGCCGGCGGGCGGGACGCCTGAACCGAAAATCGGAGATCGTCAATGTTCTTGTTTATCGGCTATGCAATAATTTTGGCGGCCTCGGTGGGAACCTATGCGGTTCACGGCAGCCTCGCAGCATTGTTCATGCCGCTCGAATATGTGGCGATTGTCGGCCTGATGGCGGGCGGGTTTATCGCCGGCAACGGCATCAAGGAAATCAAGGCCACGCTCGGCGCATTGCCCTCAGTGCTGAAGGGATCGCGCTTTACCAAGGCGTTGTATCTCGATCTGCTGTCCCTGCTGTTCGAGATCCTTGCCAAGGTGCGCAAGGAAGGTTTGATGTCGGTGGAAAGCGATATCGAGCACCCGGAAGAAAGCGGCATATTCCAGAAGTACCCGATTATCGCCTCTGATCACCATGTCATGGAATTCATCACCGACTATCTGCGCATGATGGTGGGCGGTAATCTCAACGCATTCGAGATCGAAAATCTGATGGACATCGAAATCGAAACCCATCACCACGAGGCGCATGTGCCGGCGCATATCATGTCCAAGATGGCGGACGCAGTGCCGGCGTTCGGTATCGTGGTGGCGGTAATGGGAGTCGTCAATGTGATGGGTTCGGTCGGCGAGCCGCCGGCGGTGCTCGGCAAGATGATCGGCGGCGCGCTGGTCGGCACCTTTATCGGCATCCTTGCGTCCTATGGTTTCGTGGCCCCGATCGCCACCCAGCTCGAGCAAAAAGCCGAGGAGGGCGGCAAGATTTACCAGTGCGTAAAAATGGTGCTGCTGGCCAGCATGAACGGCTATGCGCCGCAGGTTGCAATAGAGTTTGGCCGCAAGGTGCTCTATTCGACCGAGAGACCGAGCTTCCTGGAGCTTGAAGAAGAAGTGAAAAATCGCAAGGCGCAGAAGTGACCGGTGGCGTTAGCGTATAAGCGCGTGGAATAATCATGAGCGACGACAGCCAGCAACCAATCATCGTCAAACGCATCAAGAAGGGCGGCGGCGCTGCGCACGGCGGTGCGTGGAAGATCGCTTATGCCGACTTCGTTACGGCAATGATGGCGTTCTTCCTGCTGATGTGGTTGCTGGGATCAACCAGCCAGGGGGATCTCAAGGGCATCGCAGAATATTTCAGCATGCCGATCAAGGTGGCGCTGCAAGGCGGCTCCGGTTCCGGCGACGCCTCCACTTTGTTGCAGGGCGGCGGCGAAGACCTGACGCGCACCAACGGCCAGGTGCGCAAGGGCGAAATGATGGCGAACAAGGAAAGCGTCAAAATTCAGACGCAGCAGAACGAAATTCAGGTCAAGGAAAAAGTCGAGGCCAAGCACCTCTCCGATCTCAAGGCGCAGATCGAGGCGAAGATCGAGAACAACCCCAGCTTGCGTCAATTCAAGAATCAGATGCTGCTGGAGATTACCGACGAAGGGCTGCGCATCCAGATTGTCGACGAAAAGAACCGGCCGATGTTCGATTCCGCCAGCGCCGAGCTCAAGCCTTACACGCGGGTGATTCTGCACGAGATTGGCAATACGCTGAACGGCGTCCCCAACCGCATCAGCCTCTCCGGCCATACCGACGCCACCCCGTTTGTCGGTGGCGATCAAGGCATCGGCAACTGGGAGCTTTCCGCCAGCCGCGCCAATGCCTCGCGGCGCGAGCTGGTTGCCGGCGGCATGCAGGATTCCAAAATGATCCGGGTGGTCGGCCTGGCCTCCGCCGTACCGCTGGATGCGGCAGACCCGTACAATCCAATCAACCGCCGCATCAGTATTCTTGTGATGAACAAGAAAACCGAAGATGCAATTTTGCGTGACGGCAGATCGCGCGAAGGCGAAGTTGCCAGCGGATCGATGCCGCCGGCGGCCAAGGCAGACGGGCGTTGACAGGCGTCAATTCCATTGCAGATGCCTGACCAGCGTGGTTGTTTCACGGCTACTGAGGTAGAATGCGCCACAGGCTGCGGCCTGTGGCGCCCGCGAGGGACGCAAGACAATGTGGCTTTTGCGCGAAAGATAATCCCATGAGTAGATTTTTCGGCAGAAATACCTGGTTGGGATTTATCTGGACGCTTTTGGCCGGCGGCGTGTTGTATGCGTTTACTCCGCTGGGCGAGGCGGGCGTAAGCGCTATCGCGGGGCTGTTGTCGGTGGCGCTGGGTTGGGCAGTGATCGGCGGAAAAGTGGAAGCCGTGGCTGTGCATGCTTCCGGCAGGGAACAGCAGAGCCTGGAACGGTTGTTGCTGACCGAGTTCACCGGGCTCCTGAATGAATGCGTGCGCCAGTTCTGCACCCAGTACGAAGAAATTCGCGGTGAAATCGCGCGCGTGCAGACGCTGCTGTCAGAGGCTATCGCCAACCTCACCGTAAGTTTCGAAGGCATGCACAGCCAGATCGAAGTTCAGCGCCAGCTATCGCTCTCGGTGAGCGCCGGCAAGGAGGACGCCGCCGCCATGGACTTCGACGGCTTCGTCAAGAATACTTCCAATGTAATGGAACGCGTGGTTGACAGTATTGTCAGCAACAGCAAACTGGGGATGGAACTGGTCGAGGTCACCGACGACATTGCCCGGCGCACCCAGGATGTCCAGAACATTTTGTCGGAAATCGGCGCCATCGCCAAGCAGACCAACCTGCTGGCGTTGAATGCCGCCATCGAGGCGGCGCGCGCCGGTGAAATGGGGCGTGGTTTCGCGGTAGTGGCCGACGAGGTGCGCGATCTTTCCGCCCGCACCAGCCAGTTCAGCCAGCAGATCAATGCGCTGATGCTGGGCATGCAGGTGTCGGTGCGTCTGACCGAAGAGGCGATTCAGCGCATGGCGTCGCAGGACATGAGTTTCGCGCTTGACTCAAAACAGCATATTGAAGGCATACTTCAGGACATGGGACAGCAGTCCTTGGTGCGCGCCAAGGCCATCGACGGACTCAGCGCCAGCGCAGTAATAGTGGAAGGCCAGGTAGGGCGCGCCATCACCG
The DNA here is from genome assembly GCA_016194935.1 of Betaproteobacteria bacterium. Classification (GTDB taxonomy): domain Bacteria; phylum Pseudomonadota; class Gammaproteobacteria; order Burkholderiales; family Rhodocyclaceae; genus JACRAR01. The sequence continues at coordinate 4,979 of JACQAO010000071.1, read as the reverse complement.
CACTGCAGTTCCAGGACATGGTTTCGCAATTGATCGACCATGTGCTGCTGCGGGTGGAGGCGCTTAACGGCGTGGTGCGCCATCTGGGCGACCTGTCGAAAACACTGCGTGCCGATGCTGACGGCGGCGATGCTGCTGCGGCCATTGATGAGCTGCGCAGCGAAACCAAAAAGGTCGTTGAGGGCCTCGCCGCGATGAATGTGAAAACGACGCACAACCCGGTGGATCAAGGGGCGCTGACGCAGGGTGGTGTTGAGTTGTTCTGATTTGAAATTTTGTGTGGTACCGTAACCAACTTGGATGAAATGGGACAATAAGCCATGGCTAAAATCATACTGGCAGTCGACGACTCAGCCTCAATTCGGCAAATGGTGACATTTACGCTGAAAAGCTCCGGCTATGAGGTCATAGACGCGGTGGACGGCGTGGATGGCCTGGAAAAGGCCAAGACCAAGACCGTCAACCTGGTGCTCACTGATCAGAATATGCCGCGCATGGATGGCCTGACGTTGATCAAGAATTTGCGCGCCCTGCCCGCGTACAAAACGGTGCCGATCCTGATGCTGACCACAGAATCATCCGATGCGATGAAAGCCCAGGGCAAATCTGCGGGCGCCACTGGCTGGCTGGTCAAGCCTTTCGATCCGCAAAAGCTGATCGAAGTCGTCAAGAAAGTGATCGGCTAAACCCGGAAAGCGCGTGTTCCCAGACTGCTCAGGTGAGTCATGACGCGCTTTGCCATGTCCTGTAGCGGGATGATTTCATCCACGCCGCCTACCGCGATGGCCTCCTTGGGCATGCCGAAGACCACGCAACTGGCCTCGTCCTGGGAGAAGTTGTAGGCGCCGGCCTGCTTCATTTCCAGCATGCCTTTGGCGCCGTCCTTGCCCATGCCGGTGAGGATCACGCCGATGGCGTTCTTGCCCACATGATTTGCGGCGGAACGAAACAGCACGTCCACCGAGGGCCGATGGCGATTCACCGGCGGCCCGTCGGATAATTCGCAGACATAGTTGGCGCCGCTGCGACTCACCAGCAGATGGGAATGTCCCGGCGCGATAAAAGCGTGGCCGGGCAGGATGCGGTCGCCATGCTCGGCTTCCTTGACGGAAATCTTGCACAGGTTGTCGAGGCGCTGGGCGAAGGATTTGGTGAAGGCTTCGGGCATGTGCTGGGTGATGGCGATGCCAGGACAATCGGGCGGCAGCTTGATCAGGAAATCCTTGATGGCCTCGGTGCCGCCGGTGGATGCGCCGACGATGATGAGTTTTTCCGTTGAAGCAATGCGGTTGGACAGCGACGGCAGTATGGCGTCGGCGCTCAGGCTTTGCGCAACCTGGGCGATCGGCTTGCTTTTCAATTTCGCCTTGGCGGCGGCGCGAATCTTGTCGGCGATCTCCTCGCTGTATTCCTTCAGGCCGCGGCTGATATCCAGCTTGGGTTTGGCGATGTAGTCCACCGCGCCCAGCTCCAGGGCGCGAAAGGTGACGTCCGAGCCTTTTTCGGTGAGCGAGGAAATCATCACCACCGGCATCGGTCTCAGCCGCATCAGTTTTTCCAGGAAACCCAGGCCGTCCATGCGCGGCATTTCCACGTCGAGTGTGATCACGTCCGGGTTCAGCGCCTTGATCATTTCCCTGGCGACGATGGGATCGGGCGCCGCCCCAACCACTTGCAAATCCCTGTGGCCTTCGATGATTTCCTTGAGGACGCTCCTGATGAGCGCCGAATCATCCACGATCAAGACTTTAATGGTCATGCGAAGGCTTTCTAAATGGTGGAGTTGAGGGTTGCCGTCCTAGAACAATTCGATTTGACCATCCATCCTGGCATAGTCCAAACGCGAAACATATTCCTTTTCACGATCCACGATGGTGTTGTTGTGCACCACTTTCAGTTTTTTGACCAATGTGCGCCCGGTCTTGGGAAAGTAGTATACCTTGCGCGGATAAATATCCAGCAGGTCCTGGGCGGCGATATGGATTTTTTCCGAGCGCAGGTATTCCAGGATGAATTCAGCATTGCGCGCGCCGACATTGTTCAGGGTAAAACCGCGCAGGACATTTCCGCCGCCGAATACCTTGGCCTCGAAATTGGCGCGTTTCGCGCCCAGCCGGGTAATGTGGTTGATCAGCATTTCCATGGCGTAAGTGCCGTAGCGCGCCGATGTGCTGAACGGGTCTTGCGGGTCGTTGTCGCTGTGCGGCAGCATGAAGTGATTCATCCCGCCGATGCCGCTGTCCTTGTCGCGCAGGCAGGCGGAAACGCACGAGCCAAGCACCGTGACGACCATCATGTCGCGCGTGGTGGCGTAGTATTCGCCCGGCTGAATTTTTGCCGCCTCGGCTTCAAACTCGTGATCATAATAGAGGTTGGGCGCGAGGACTTCCTGAAAATCCCTGGAGATCATGGGGCGCTGAACCGGTTATCCTTTTTGAGCATTATGCTTGGCATTGGGCGCCAGTGCATAGACGGTTTTGCCCTGGGTCACAAACAAATCGGCGGCATGGTGAAAACTCTCCGAGTGGCCGGCGAACAGCAAGCCGTCGTCATGCAGCAGCGGGACGAATTTCTTCAGCACATTGTACTGGGTTTGCTTGTCGAAATAGATCATCACATTGCGGCAGAAAATCACGTCGAACGGGCCGCGCATCGGCCAGGTGGGAGCCAGCAGGTTGATTTGCTTGAAGCTGATCAGGTCGCGTAATTCCTTGCGCACCTTGGCGTGGCCGGCATGCTGTCCGGCGCCTTTGAGGAAAAATCGTTGCACCATTTCAGCGGGCATTTTTTCCAGCCGGTCCAGCGGGTACACGCCATCCTGGCCTTTTTGCAGCACTACGGTATCCAGGTCGGTTGCCAGGATACGCACCGGGGGGGTGAGGGTGCCGAACAGGTCGACCATGGTCATGGCGATGGAATAGGGTTCCTCACCGGTCGAAGAGGCGGAGCACCAGATCGAAACCGGTTGTTTGGTGCGTTTCTTGACGAATTCGGCCAGCAGCGGAAAATGGTGCGACTCGCGGAAAAACGAGGTGAGGTTGGTGGTGAGGGAGTTGGTGAAAGCCTCCATTTCCACGTCGTCGCCGCGTTCCAGATGCGCCAGGTACTCGCCGAAACTCTGCATGCCGGTCGCACGCAAACGCCGCGCCAGGCGGCTATACACCATGTCCTGCTTGGCGGCGGACAAGGTGATCCCGGCCCGCTCGTAGATGAGTTTGCGGATGCGCTCGAAATCCTGCGCGGTGAAATGGAATTCGCGCGCTTCGTTGATCGGGGATTCTGCCATGGCTATTTTTTCCGTTTAGCGTAGTGGAATCTGCACTGGTGGACAATCAGCAGGTCATTTTCCACTGTGTACACTAACCGATGTTCCCGGGTAATGCGTCTTGACCAATAGCCGCTTAGGTCGTGCTTGAGGGGTTCGGGTTTTCCGATGCTGGTGAAAGGGTGCTCCATCGCGTCGCGCAACAGCGCTTTGAGGCGTTCAAGGATGCGCAGATCTGTTTGCTGCCAGTGGTCGAAATCTTCTGCGCCGTTTTCAGTGAATTTAACGACATGGGTCAACCGATATCCCTTTCGACCAGTTTTCCGGCTTTGGCTTGCTCCGATGATTCACGCAGACGCCTGGCGTTTTCTCCGCTGCTCAACAGATGCGCGGTTTGGTTAATGGAATCCCATTCGTCCTCGGGGACGATCACAAAATTTTTGCCGTCAGCGCGCGTTACGGTAACGGGTTCCCCCGTAAAAATCACATCCTCGATGACTTCGCCTATTTTGTCGCGGAACTGGTTGTATGCGATGGCGGTCATTGAAACCCTCCAATAGTTGTGTAACGTGCAGATTACTTTAAAACCTGACGCTGACCCCGGCGCCGATAAATTGATTCGCCGGAGTATCTCCACGGCCCTTGAACCCCACGCTAACATCCAGTTGCGTGTCGGGCGTCATCTGGTAGGCAAAGCCAGTGTCATACTGCGTCATGGTTTTTCCGTTGCTTTGTTCCGGTGTTTGTGCGGCCCCATCAAGGAAAATATACAGCTTATTGCTCACGTTGTAACTGAGTGTCACGGCGAACAGTTTGGCCGAAAAAACCCGGTTCGTGTCGTCTTCGTAGCGCGCCAGGCCGATATTCGGGTTCAGCGACCAATCCGGGGCGAAGTCCCAGTCCGCTGCCAGCCGTACATCTCCTGTGGCATGCAGGGTGCGGAAGTTCCCGCTGCCGGAGCGCGGGAAAATTCGCGCAATCACACCCAGCGAGGGCTGGGCGCCTTCCGCAGCCGCGAAGTGATATTTAGCCCCGATGGAAACCGGTGCGTCGCCGCTGGATTTTGAGGATGTTCCATCCGCCGCCGTGACACGTTCCGAAGTGCGAACATTACCTTCGATACGCATTTCCCAGTTTTCGCCGAGTCCGAGACGGAGCAAGGTGGGCGCGAACAGTGTGCGGGTTTTTTCCCCCAGACTGTCGCGCCACTCCTGTTGCACCCCGGTTTCCACCTGGAATCGCCCGCTACCCACCACCGCACTGCCGTCGGCGATGCCGGGGCGGTCGGTGTTGATGTCATCGGCGGCGGCGATTGCGGGAAACAGCGCTATGACCATGACCGCCGCCAGCAGGAAGAAAACCGGAGAAGCTCCTCCTGGCGCATGCCGCATGCCTTTCAGAACTCAGCCCACTCGTCATCGCTACCGCCAGATGCACCTGCAGCCGCAGCCGGTTTAGCCTTGCCGAGTTTGGCCGCAGGTTTTTTGACCGATGCTGCGGGCCTCGGAGCGGCATGGGCCGGGGCGGAGACCGCAGTGCTGCCCGCCGGCCTGGCGGCCGTGCGTGTGCGCCGGCCACTGGCCTCCAGCTTGAAGATGCTCATGGATTCCACCAGGGCGTTGGCCTGTTCTTCCATCGACTCAGCCGCCGCCGCCGCTTCTTCCACCAGCGCGGCGTTCTGCTGGGTCACCTCGTCCATCTGGGTCACTGCCTG
>JACQAO010000086.1 GCA_016194935.1 Betaproteobacteria bacterium | reverse complement strand
CCTGTCCGCATGGCCAAGCACCTCACACAGATACTCAAGATATCTCTCAAATTCAGCAAGTTGATCCATTTCGCCTCCTCCACAAGACCCCGTGGTCTTGATATCGGCAGAAGTTGGAATTTATTTAACACAGTGCAACTAGCTATCGGCGCGCATTGTTTGCAAGTGAGCAAGCTGATATTCTTCGCGGATGAAAATCAGTGAAATTCTGCGTATGCTTCAAGCTGATGGCTGGTTTCTGGTAGCGACACGAGGCAGCCATCGACAGTACAAACATCCTGTGAAGCCTGGCCGGGTTACGGTGCCGGGGAAGCCAAGCGACGATGTCGCTCCCGGCACTTTGAACAGCATCATGAAGCAGTCAGGTTTGAAGAAGTGAGGTCACTATGCGTTACGCCATCGTAATTGAAAAAGCCGAATCAAATTACTCTGCCTATGTCCCCGACTTGCCGGGGTGCATCGCTACAGGTATAAACATTCAGCAGGTCGAGGCGGAAATTCGTGAAGCCATCGAGTTTCATATCGACGGTTTGCGAGAAGACGGAAGCCCGATCCCCTTACCGTCCAGCCAAGTTGAATACATTGAAATAGCGGCATAGCCTGGCAGTCCGCACGGACGCTGCGGCGGCTGCCTGGCGTCGCAGTATCTTGCCGCCTGGAACACCGTCCGCAGCGAGGGAGAAGATGCAGCGAGGAACGCTCTCTACTACGTCGCTCCAGTTTGGCATCAACAAGGAGGCAGCGATGAATTCGGTACAGGATGAATTTCTGATTCGTGAAAACGCTCTTGTCTTCGATGCCAGGAACGGTGATCGCAGCGCATTTGACGAACTCGTCAGAGGGTGTGCGTCGCGCATCCGTGCCGTTCTGCGCCGCATGATCGGCAATCCGGACGACGTGGCCGATGTACTTCAGGATGCGCTGCTCAAGGCGTGGGAATCGCTGGATGGGTTCCGCAGCGAGGCGCGTTTCGCCACATGGCTGCACGCCATTGCAGTGCGCCAGGGGATCGATTTTTTGCGGGGGAAGAAACGTTACCGTGCGGGTGCGCTGGTTTATGCGCAGCAGGAGTGTGAAAGAACGGGCGCCGCCGCCGAAGTAATGAACATCATCGCCAGCCCCGATTTCTCCTTTGATGTTAAGCAGAATATCGCCTGTTGTTTCAGTTGCGTTAGCCGCTCACTGGACCCGGACCTCCAGGCCGCGCTTCTCCTGCGCGAGGTCTATGAATTGACGAATGACGAAGCGGCCAGGCAGTTAGACATCACCAGTTCGGTACTGCGCCACCGTGTGGCTGAGGCGCGGGAGACCATGATGAATCGTTACGACCGGCTCTGCGCGCTGGTGGGCAAGCAAGGTGTCTGCTATCAGTGCGAGGCGCTTCGCCAGGGCGCGCACCCGGAACGGCGCGGCCCGGACCCGCGCGGCGTGCTGGGCGCTGCGGACACGACGCGCGAGAAAAAGTGGCAACAACGCATGACCATCGTGCGGGAAGCGCCGCTCGGCGAGGGTGTTTCGGCGCGGCTGCACGACAAGTTCCAGAGATACGTGGATGAACTTGAGGAAAATCTTGAGACCGGCGCGTCCCCCGACGATATCCCGGCCAGCGGCAGTTGCGGCCCCGGAAGTTCATAGGCCGGCTTCAAAAAAATCATTGTAAATAGAGGTAGTTGGCGCCCTTCCCGGGGTTGGTTCGTCTAAGTCGATGAAGGTCCATAATGGGCTTTACGCGCCGCACGATGCGGTTACCCAAGGAGTATGAAATGAAAAATTTTATGTTGCTGCATTTCGGATTTGTAAAACCCACCCCGGAAATCATGGGGGCCTGGAAGGCGTGGTTTGAGTCGATCTCCGACAAGCAGATCGAGCAGGGGCATTTCAGCGGTGGTCAGGAAATCTCGAAAAACGGGACCAAGGACCTGCCTTGGAATATGGAATCCATTACGGGCTATAACATCATCAAAGCGGAGAGTCTTGATGCTGCGGTGAAACTTGCTCAAAGCAATCCGTTTATTGCGAGCATTCGAGTCTACGAATTAAGGTCGATGTAGACTCGCTGTTTCTCATAAATGCTGTAGGAGTATTTACAAGGATTGAGGCGACCCGCAGGGTGGTTTCAATCCTGTTTTAAGGCGCGCTTCCTGGCGATCAGCAGCAATCCCTTGACGGGCTTTCCCAGTTCCGTTCTGACATCAACCGGGATGATGGAGTGGAACTCAAACCCGGCAGCGGTAAATTGGGCGAGCAGGTATTCTCGGCTGTGGCTGTAGCGCCCGCTGGGATTGAGCGTAAAGCCGGCATGCGGCGGCGCCAGTTCTTCAACGGAAGCGATCAGCAGTCCGGCCTCGCCAAGTGCGTTGGCGGCAGCCTGTAGAAATTTTTCCAGATTGCCGAAATAGACCAGGGTATCCGCGACCACGATCAGATCAAAAGTCCTGGCCGTGGTCGACAGATATTCCACCAGCTCGGATTTGACGAGTTCGTCGTAGACGGTTTTTTCCGCCGCGACCGCCAGACATTTTGCCGACAGGTCGACGCCGATCAGATGTTTGGCGTATTGCCTCAGTGGCGGGCCGCACAACCCGGTGCCGCAACCCGCGTCCAGTACCTGCAATGCGTCGGTGGGAAGGGCTAACTCCTTGAGCGTTGGCGCCAGCATTGCCGGGATGCTGTAGGCAAGATTGCCGACCAGTTTGGACTCGAAGGTCAGGGCGTATTGATCGAAGTGCGTTTCGACATAGCTGGTGGCTGCCCGCTCCGGAACCTCCTGTCCCGAACATGCCGAAAGCATGTGCCGGGCAATCGGGTTGCCGGGTTCTTCCTCCAGCCACTGTCGATATACCTGCGCCGCTTCCGCTATCCTGCCCAGGGAGTAGTAGGCGCTGCCCAGCATCTGCCTGGGTTTTGCGGGATCGGGGCGCACAACATAGGCTGCGCTAAAGCTTCGTGCGGCATCTTCCACCCTGCCGAGCTGCGTCAGGATATTGCCAAGATTGTTGTGGGCTTCCTCGAAGCCGGGGTTGAGCTTAACGGCGTTCTCGTAAGCAAGGGTCGCCCCCTCCAGTTGCCCGCTGCCTTGCAGCACCGCACCCAGGTTATTCCAGACTTCCGGATTGTTCGGGTTGAGTTGCAGCGCCGCCATGAACGCCGCCGCCGCTTCGTCGTGGCGCTTGGTTGCGGCCAGCATATTGCCCAGGTCGTTATGCCACTCTTCCCGCTCCGGCGCCAGCTCGACGGATTTGCGCAGCAGGCGTATGCCTGCGTCGCTGTCGCCTTTCTGGTGCTGGAGTATGCCGAGAAAATGGGTTGCGGTCGGATGCTCCGGCGCTTGCTCCAGTATCTGCCGATATTGCAATTCCGCCTCATCCAGCTGACCTGCGTGGTGAGCGTCCAGGGCGCTCACCATCATGCCATCGGCTGTCTGCACGAATCAGGAATCCACTAAGCGATTTTGAGTAACGCCTGTTCGAGCGTTTTGACGGTACGGTCGATATTGTGGAGCTTGTCCAGGCCGAACAGACCGATGCGGAAACTCTGGAAGTCCTCCGGTTCATCGCATTGCAAAGGAACGCCGGCGGCGGTTTGCAAACCTGCACCGAGGAATTTTTTACCTGATTGTATGCCGACATCTTCGGTATAGCTGACGACCACGCCCGGCGCCTGGAAGCCCTCTGCGGCCACGCTCTTGTAGCCTTTTCCCTCCAGCAGTGCGCGCACCTTGCGACCCAGTTCCTGTTGTTCTGCGCGGACTTTTTCAAAGCCGTAGTCCGCTGTTTCTTTCATCGTATTGCGCAGGCCGGTTAAGGCGTCGGTGGGCATTGTGGCATGGTAGGTGTGACCGCCGTTTTCATAGATTTCCATGATCTGCAGCCACTTGCGCAGATCGCAGGCAAAGCTGGTGCTGATGGTGGTTTCGATTTTCTTTCGTGCGCGTTCGCTCAGCATCACCAGGGCGCAGCAGGGCGAACTGCTCCAGACCTTCTGTGGTGCGCTGATCAGAACATCCACGCCGGTGGCGGCCATGTCCACCCAAATTGTGCCGGAAGCAATGCAGTCCAGCACAAACATGCCGCCGACGGAATCCACGGCATCCGCCACGGCGCGCAAATAGGCATCGGGCAGCATCATGCCGGACGCGGTTTCAACATGCGGGGCGAATACCAGATCGGGTTTTTCCCGCTTGATCGCTGCTACCACTTCGGCGATAGGCGCTGGCGCGAACGCCGCCTGCTTGCCATCCGCAATCCGGCGGGCTTTCAATACCGTAGTTTCAGAAGGGATTTTTCCCATCTCGAAAATCTGGCTCCAGCGGTAGCTGAACCAGCCGTTGCGGATCACCAGGCATTTCTTGCCAGTGGCGAATTGCCGCGCCACCGCTTCCATGCCGAAGGTGCCGCTGCCAGGCACCACAATCGTCGAATGGGCGTGGTAGACCTGTTTGAGCGTTGCCGAAATATCCTTCATCACGCCCTGAAAGGCTTGCGACATATGGTTTAACGCGCGATCCGTATAAACCACCGAGTATTCGAGAAGACCTTGAGGATCAACATTGGGTAATAAGCCAGGCACAGTGAGCTCCAAAAAAAATTAATAAGCATTTCAACAACTGATTAGCTTAGCATGCCGTTCTCTTGCAAGTCGAACGCAAGCTTGCAATTACAATGCTGATCTGTGCTCGTCATGTGTCCCTCCAAATGCAGAATCTTCGTTTCGACAATCTCTTTGTAAACAGCCTGCCCGCCGATCCCGAGGCCGGGCCACGCCTGAGGCAGGTACATGGCGCGCTTTATTCGCGCGTCAATCCGACGCCGGTGGCCGCGCCGCGCCTGCTGGCGCATGCTCACGAAGTTGCAGCCTTGCTGGGCATAGCCGAAGCGGATGTAGCGGCGCCGGAGTTCGCGCAGGTATTCGGCGGCAACGCGCTGTTGCAGGGCATGCAGCCGTTTGCGGCCAACTATGGCGGTCACCAGTTTGGCCGTTGGGCCGGGCAGCTTGGCGATGGCCGGGCGATTTCCCTCGGCGAGGTGGTCACCGCAACCGGCGCGCGCTGGGAGTTGCAACTCAAGGGCGCGGGTCTCACGCCATATTCGCGCAGGGCTGACGGTCGCGCCGTTCTGCGTTCCTCGATACGCGAGTTTCTTTGCAGCGAGGCGATGCATCATCTCGGCGTGCCGACCACGCGCGCCCTGTGTCTGGTGGCAACCGGCGAGCAGGTGGTGCGCGACATGTTCTACGACGGCCATCCCAAGCTTGAGCCGGGCGCGATTGTGTGCCGCGTGGCGCCGTCGTTTATCCGCTTCGGCAACTTCGAGTTGCCGGCTTCGCGTGGCGAGGTGGATTTACTGAAGCAGTTGGTGGATTTCACCATCCGCCGCGATTTTCCAGAATTGATATTGGACGTGAGCCAGGCGGTGAGCGAAGCAGCGCGTAGCGAGTGGTTCGCCCAGGTCTGCGTGCGTACCGCGCGGATGGTGGCGCACTGGATGCGGGTAGGGTTTGTGCACGGGGTGATGAACACCGATAATCTGTCCATCCTCGGCCTGACCATCGACTATGGGCCGTATGGCTGGATCGATAACTTCGACCTCGATTGGACGCCTAACACTACCGACGCGGCGGGTCGCCGCTACCGCTACGGCCAGCAGGCCGAAGTTGCCTACTGGAATCTCACCCGGCTGGCGAGTGCGCTGGCGTCCGTCTTTGCTTCCACCGAGCCGCTGCATGCGGGGCTGCGGCAGTTTGGCGAAGTATTTGACGCCGCCGAGCGCGACAACATCGCGGCCAAGCTGGGCCTGGCGGAATGCCATGATCAGGATGTAGAGCGCATGGAGGCGCTCTACGCTTTGCTGCAATCAGCCGAGGTGGACATGACCCTGTTTTTTCGCGGGTTATCCCAAGTGGATATCGAAGCACCGACCCTGGCGCCGCTGGCTGAGGCTTTCTATGACGAAGCCAAGTTACAGCAGGCCGAGCCGGCGTTTCTGGCCTGGTTGACGGACTATGCAGCCCGAGTACGCCACGACCAACTTTCGCCGGCGCAGCGGCGGGCAAAGATGAACGCAGCCAATCCGCGCTATGTTCTGCGCAACTACCTGGCGCAACAGGCAATCGACAGGGCCGGGCAGGGAGATGACACGGGCATCCACGAATTGCTTGAGGTGCTGCGTCGTCCTTACGAAGATCAGGCGGGGCGCGAACAATTTTCCCAGCGCCGCCCGGATTGGGCGCGCAACCGGGCGGGATGTTCGATGCTGTCTTGCAGTTCGTGAGTTGCCTATGAGTCGCTTCAGCGAGGGCTATTCTTGTTGGGATTGTTAGGACAGCTCGGCTTGGTGCAATCGGCGTAGAGGTAGAGCGCGTGCTCCTTGACGCTGAAACCGCGTTCGCGGGCGATGTCGTTCTGGTGCTTTTCAATCTCGGCATCGTAAAACTCCTCGACCTTGCCGCATTGCAGGCAGACCAGGTGATCGTGATGTGTCCCCTCGTTGAGTTCGAACACGGCCTTGCCGGCATCGAAGAAATGGCGTTGCAGCAGGCCGGCTTGCTCGAACTGGGTGAGTACCCGATAAACAGTGGCCAAACCGATGTCCAGGTTTTCGGCGAGCAGGTGCCGGTAGACATCTTCAGCAGTCATGTGCCTGCCCTTGTTCGCCTCGTTCTTCTGGAACAGCTCGAGAATTTTCAGGCGCGGCAGGGTCGCCTTGAGACCGCTGCTCTTCAAGTCGTATGAATTGCGCATGAGATGGGCAGGAAAGGGTAGTGGCAACAGGCTTATGATATAGTTTTCCCAATCCGCTGGATATTCCCCCTTTTGCCTGATCGAGTGACCTATGAAGCGTAGTATGGTTTGCCTTCCCCTGTTCTCATTTGCAGCCCTTGCCCTGACTGGCTGCGCCAGTGCGCCGGGGCTAACCTCGTATTTAACCCCGTATCGCATCGACATACGCCAGGGCAATTTTGTTACCCAGGAAATGGCGGCGCAGCTCAAGCCAGGTCAGAGCAAGGACCAGGTGCGCTTCATCCTCGGCACGCCCCTGCTGACCGATCTGTTCCATGCTGATCGATGGGATTATGTCTATCGCTTTCAGCCCGGGCACGGCGAAGTGCAGCAGCGTCGTTTGACGGTGTATTTTGCCGACGGCAAACTGGCGCGCCTCGATGGCGACGTGGTCGCGCATCAGCCTACCGCCGCCGCTTCGGCGCCCGCGCCGGCCACGCGCGTCATCGACATCCCGCCGGCAGGCAATTGATCTGCCAGCGGCGGCGATAGATCAACCATGAACCAGGCACGCATGCGGATAGCCATTGCCGGCGCGTCCGGTCGCATGGGCCGCACCTTGATCGAAGCGCTGGCGCAGGCTGACGACGCGATCCTGGCTGCGGCGCTCGCTCAACCCGGCAGCACCTGGCTCGGCAAGGATGCCGGGGATTTCATCGGCGCGCCCTGCGGCGTGTTCATCGACGATGACATTGACGCCGCGCTGGCGCAGGCCGATTGCCTGATCGACTTCACCCGTCCGGAAGCAACGCTGGCGCATCTGGCAGTCTGCCGTCGGCGCGGCGTGCATCTGGTGATCGGCACTACCGGTTTTACCAGCGATGGTAAACAGAAAATTCAGGAAGCGGCGCACGACATCCCCATCGTTTTTGCACCGAATATGACGGTCGGCGTGAATGCCGTGTTCCATTTGCTCGACGTGGCGGCGCGCATCCTGAGCCAGGGTTACGATGTCGAAGTGATCGAAGCGCATCATCGCCACAAGGTCGATGCCCCCTCCGGCACCGCGTTGCGCATGGGCGAAGTGGCGGCCGCTGCACTGGGCCGCGATCTGGCCGAATGCGCCGTGTATGGCCGCGAAGGCCACACCGGCGAACGACCAGAGACGCAGATCGGCTTCAGCACGGTGCGCGGCGGCGATATTGTCGGCGACCACACGGTGCTGTTCGCTGGCACCGGCGAACGCATCGAAATCACCCACAAAGCCGCCAGCCGCATGCCCTATGCCAACGGCGCGCTGCGCGCCGCGCGCTTCATGCGCGACAAGAAGCATGGCTTGTTTGACATGCAGGATGTGCTGGGCTTGAGGTAATCCTGATCCTTGCGGCGGTTAAAAACGGGGTATCACGCCCTATCAGTACTGCGCTTCCGGCTATCTTGAGTGCTTATCGTGAGAATGGATTAATCACGTTGACTCCGGCTGGTTCAAAGTCGCTTGCATTGCGAGTAATGACTGTCAGTCCAAAGGTAAGCGCGGTCGCGGCGATCAACAAGTCAGCGCCTTCGTGTCCAAGTTGGGCCGACAGGCAACCCCAGCGGCGTGCTACGTTGGAGGTAACCGGGATGATCCTGTCCGCATAAAGGCGTATCAGACTCTCAAGCCATGCCGCCAGCGTGTGAGCAAACTCAGCATCAGCACTGCGGCGTTTTTCTATTCCCCGCTCGATTTCGCCAAGCGTGACAACGCTGAGATATAGCTGATCATCCTGCTGTTTCGAAACCCAGCGGGTCACCCCGGCATTCGGTCTCTTCTTCCGCAACTCGGAGACGATTACGGTGTCGAGAAGAAACATCAGAGATCCATGTCGCGCAGCGCGATACGCCGGGATTTTGCAAGTGGTTCCTCATCTTTGGGTATTGCAAGGAGGTGCGCGACGAATCCTGGCGCACTGGCCCGAGCACTTTCGCGTAGCGCACGATAATTTGCCTCGGACAGAACGACTACCGCCTCCCGGCCTCTCCGTGTAACGTGCTGCGGCTCGCCCAGCAAAGCCGCGTCAACGACCTGACTGAACTGGGTTTTTGCATCCTGCAACCTCCATTGTGATCCACGCATGATTGCCTCCTTGTCTAATCCAGATTCAACTGGTCAGATTATCTGGTCAGTTGGCGCGACAGTCAAGTCATTCGCGCAGTCATTGTTGCGAAAAACGGGGTTGAAAAATGGTGCCACTATTGATACCATTTCTTCATGGCGTCTTCCACGAAAATCCTTGATCAGATGCGACGCGAACCGGCCAATGTTCGGTTCGGCGACCTCAAGAAGGTGTGCGAGGGGTATTTCGGGAAGCCGCGCCAAATCGGCACCAGCCACGCGATTTTCAAGACGCCTTGGGCCGGCGATCCTCGAATCAATATCCAGGATCAGAAAGGCATGGCTAAGGCGTATCAGGTGCGGCAAGTACTGCTGGCAATCGACAAATTGGAGGGCATGCGCAATGAGCGTTGATCACTATACCTATCGCGTCACCTGGTCGCCCGAGGATGGCGAGCATGTTGGCCTGTGCGCCGAATTTCCGTCGCTGTCATGGCTGGCGGATAAGCCGGAAGCCGCCTTGAAGGGTATCCGGCAGGTCGTATCCGAGGTGGTGACTGATATGCAATCCACGGGCGAGACCATTCCCGCACCGCTGGCAGAGAAACACTACAGCGGCGAGTTTCGCGTACGCATCCCGCCTGAAGTTCATCGTGCCTTGGCCATGCAGGCTGCCGAGCAAGGCGTCAGCCTGAATCGGCTGGCCAGCGCAAAACTCGCGGCCTGAATTGTGGAAACTTCTGTTGGCTTTTAGGCTTGTCCGTGAATGCCTATAGCCTGCACTGATCCGCTGTTGCCGACGTAGCACCTTGGTGCTACAGTGGCGTTTTGTCTCGGGGAAACAGCGATGTCCACCACCACAATCCGGATTGACGATTCCCTGAAAGCGCGTGTTGCAGTCGCCGCCGAACGATCCGGCAAGACTTCCCATGGCTTCATTCTCGACGCAATCTCCCAAACCGTTGAGCAGGTCGAGTTGAGCGATGACTTTCACCGGGTTGCCGACGAGCGCTGGGAGAATATCCTGGCGACGGGGAAGACGATACCCTGGGATGAAATGAGGGCCTACCTTGCAGCACGAACGCGCGGGGAACGTCCGCGCAAACCGCAGGCGCGAAAACTGGCGCGCTGAGGCATGGCCCGCATTGAGGCGGCATCGGCGGTCTTCGAGGACTTCGAGCGATTTTTCGAACACATCGCCCAGTTCGATGCCGGCTCCGCGCCCGCACGGATTGAGGAAATCATGCAAGCGGTGCAGGTCCTATCGACCAGCCCGCTCATCGGGCGGCCCGTGCAGGGCGACAAGCGTGAGCTGGTCATCGGGCGAGGCTCACGCGGCTACGTGGCGCTATACCGGTATGTGTCCGAAATTGATACTGTGTTCCTGCTGGCGGTTCGGAGTCAGCGGGAGTCTGGGTGCAAGCACGAGGCTTGAGCTTGGCTGCTGCTTTAGACGAGTTAATCGCCCGCAATTGCCGGGACGAGACCCGGCAATTGTTGGTCGCAAGTCCATCAACACTGTGTCGTTATCTGCTTGGGTTTGACGGCGATAAAATCCGATTGTATTCTGGTACTCCGAGGTGTCTGAAAAATATACTTCATAAATATGTCATAAATATTATGGAGTTGTGCGGTAAGCTTTTACCACGAAAGTAGTTTCGTCTTACTTGATGTAGTCTGTATCTGATAAGCAGAAGTTCAAAAAAGAACATCGCAAGAATCCTTGTTTGACCAGGAATACAGATACAGCCGGATCGCAACAATAAATTGTCAGAAGTCGGGGTGACTGATGGCAGGGCTGAATAGGAAGTTTTGCCGGGGCAAATTAAATCGCATTGCTTCCGGATTTTCGTAAGACCAACTGGGGAGGTAGTTGCACTGTGTTAAATAAATTCCAACTTCTGCCGATATCAAGACCACGGGGTCTTGTGGAGGAGGCGAAATGGATCAACTTGCTGAATTTGAGAGATATCTTGAGTATCTGTGTGAGGTGCTTGGCCATGCGGACAGG
>JACQAO010000085.1 GCA_016194935.1 Betaproteobacteria bacterium | reverse complement strand
TAACGGCGATTTTCGCGTCATATCGGAGACTTGCTTGGCGGCGCGGGCGGATGGCATGTCCACCTTGCGCCCCACCATCAGCTCCGCCAGTTGAGCCTTGTTCGCCCCGACCGTCGGCAGTTGCGCCACCAACTCGCCACGGCGCAGCACCGCGATGCGGTCGCTCACCCGCAACACTTCGTCCAGGCGATGGCTGATGAAGATGATGGATAAGCCATCGTTCACCATGTGCCGCAAGGTGGCGAACAGTTCCTCGCTTTCCTGTGGCGTCAGCACGGCGGTTGGTTCATCCAGAATCAGTATCCTGGCGCCTCGATAGAGCGCCTTGAGAATTTCGACCCGCTGTTTTTCACCCACTGACAGCGAGCCTATTCGCGCCTCGGGGCGAACCACCAGGCCGAAGCGGTCCGCCAGCTCCAGCAGCTTGATTTTCGCCACGCGCCGCTTGGAGAAAAGCGCCAACATCGATTCTGATCCCAGCAGGATATTGTCCAGCACCGTCAAATTATCGGCCAGCGTGAAATGCTGATGCACCATGCCGATCCCCGCAGCCAGCGCCGCCCGCGGTCGCCCGAGCGGCAGGGGCGCGCCGAAGACTTCGATGTCGCCGGCGTCGGCCAGGTAGTGGCCGAACAGTATCGACATCAGCGTACTCTTGCCGGCGCCATTCTCCCCCAGCAACGCCAGCACCTCGCCGCGCTGCAAGCTCAGCGAGATCGCGTTATTCGCCACCAGGCTGCCAAATCGCTTGGTAATGGCGTGGAGCTTGAGTACCGTCGGGTTGCTCATTGGCCCCGCCGGCCTGTTTCCAGGAATAGCGATGCGCCGTTACTTGCTCGACTTGGGTTCAGTCTCCACCACTTTAACCCGGAGTTTTCCGGACAGGATGTTCTTCTCGTGTTCGCGCACTTTCGCCATTACGTTTGCCGGAACCTTGCCTTCAAACGTGCCGAGCGGCGATAGTTCGCTGCCTTTGAACTTCATGGTTGAATACTGCCCGTAATCTTCCGCTTTGAATTGATTGCTTTTGACGTCGGCAAGCACGCGCTGGATGGTGGGTTCCATGTTCCACAACGCCGAAGCTACGACTGTGTTCGGGTATTGCGCCTGGGTGTCGATGACGTTGCCGATTGCCAGCTTGCCACGCTCCTTGGCCGCGTCGGAGACGCCGAAACGTTCGGCGTACAGCAGGTCGGCGCCCTTGTCGATCTGTGCAAACGCGGCTTCCTTGGCCTTAGGCGGGTCAAACCATGAGCCGATGAAAGTGACGAGGAAATTAACCTTGGGGTTCACCTCGCGCGCGCCGTCCATGAAGGCATGCATCAGCCGATTGACTTCCGGGATAGCGAAACCGCCGACCATGCCTATGCTGTTGGTCTTGGTCATGCCGCCGGCGATCATCCCGCTCAGATAGGAAGCTTCCTGGATGTAATTGTCGAACACGGAAAAATTCGGCGGCTGCGGTCTGCCCGAGGACCCCATCAGAAAAGCTACTTTTGGATAATCCTTGGCCACCTTGCGCGCTGCCCCCTCCACCGCAAAAGATTCGCCGACGATCAACTGATTGCCAGACTCCGCGTACTGGCGCATAACGCGCTCGTAGTCGGCGTTTTTGACGCTCTCCGAGAATTGATACTCGATTTCACCGCGGCTTTTGGCCTCATTCAGGGCTTTGTGAATACGGCTCACCCACTGCTGCTCCACCGGCACCGTGTAGATTGCTGCGACTTTCAATTTGGCCTGTGCATGGGCGGCGAACGGCGCCATTCCCGCCAACAGGGCGACAGCCACCAGCAGTTTCAACGATGTACGGCGACCATATGATTTGCTATCCATGACTTCCTCCAGTGAGTAACACGTTCGAAAATATTATCTCCAGCGCCGGGTCAGGCAGCGACGATCCGCGCCCGTTCCAGCATGGCATGCAGCAATACGTTGCCGCCAGCCTCGATGTGTTCCGGCTTGGCATCCTCGATTTCATTGTGGCTGATGCCATCCTTGCAAGGCACGAAAATCATCCCTGCGGGCGCCACCCGCGCCGCATAGATGGCGTCATGGCCGGCGCCGGAGACCACGTCCATATTGGAATAGCCCAGCTTGGCGGTGGCGCGCCGCACTGCATCGACGCAGTCCGGATGGAATGGGCAGGGCGGGTAATACGATACGCGTTCGATGCTGATGCCGAGCCGCGTTTCGACGCGCGTCTTTTCGATGAAGGCCAGCATCTCCTGATGCATGGTGGTCAGCAGTTCTTCATTCACATTGCGCAAGTCGATGCTGAACTTGACCTCGCCGGGAATCACGTTGCGGCTGTTCGGGAAAACCTGCACGAAGCCGACCGTGCCGCGGCCATACGGCGGGTAGCGATTGGCGATATTCACCACCTCCTGCATGATCCGGGTCGACACCTGCATCGCATCCTTGCGCAAGCCCATCGGCGTCGGCCCGGCGTGGGCTTCCATTCCCGTGACGATGCAGTCGTACCACGACAAGCCCATTACGGCGGGAACCACGCCGATCACCTTGTCGGCGTCTTCCAGCACCGGGCCTTGCTCGATGTGGAGCTCGAAATACGCGCCTATCGGGTGCCGGCCCGGTTCTTCATCGCCCATGTAGCCGATGCGCGCCAGTTCTTCTGCAACGGTCTTGCCGTCGACATCCTTGGCCGCGTAGGCGGTCTCCAGGCTGAAGGCGCCGCAAAACACGCCGGAGCCCATCATCACCGGCACAAAACGCGAGCCTTCTTCATTGGTCCAGAACGCCATCTCAAGCGGAGCTTCGGTCTGGATGTTGTGATCATTCAGCGTGCGCACCACTTCCAGCGCCGCCAGCACGCCGTAGTTGCCGTCGAACTTGCCACCGGTCGGCTGGGTATCGATATGGCTGCCGGAAACGATGGGGGGCAGGGAATTATTGGCGCCGGCGCGACGCATGAAAACGTTGCCGATTTTGTCGATGGTGACGGTCAGGCCGGCTTGTTTGCCCCAGCCGACCACCAGATCGCGCCCTTGCCGGTCCAGGTCTGTCAGCGTCAGGCGCTTGACGCCGCCTTTGGGTGTCGCGCCGATTCTGGCCAGTTCCATCAGTGATTGCCACAGGCGCTTGCCGTCTATACGCAGCTCATTCGTCGTCATCGTTATCGCTCCACGTTCCACAAATTATTGCGCCGGTACGGTCGCAAATGCCGGACGATTAACATGGCGTCCTGCGCCTTCCACGGCGCGCAAATCGCCGTTTTTAAACACCAGCTTGCCCGCCGCCAGGGTATGGCTCGGAATTCCACGCACGCTACGCCCTTCGAATACATTGAAGCCGCCTTTGGCAAACTGCGTCTTGGCGGAAATGCTGCGCGTTGCTTGTGGGTCCCAGACAACGATGTCGGCGTCTGCGCCGGCCGCGACGACACCTTTGCGTGGGTAGATATTGAAAATCTGCGCCGCGTTGGTCGATGTCACGCGCACGAATTCGGACGGCGTCAGCTTGCCGCTGTTGACCCCCGCATCCCACACCACGGCCATGCGATCTTCAACGCCGCCGCAGCCATTCGGTATTTTGGTGAAGTCATCGCGGCCCGCTGCCTTTTGCGCCGCGCAAAAGGTGCAGTGATCGGTCGCCGTAGTGTGCAGGTTGCCTCCTTGCAGGCCGCGCCATAAGGCGGTCTGGTGGGGCTTGCCGCGAAACGGCGGACTCATCACATGAGCCGCCGCAAACTCGAAGTCGCTGCCGTGATAGACGCTGTCGTCGATCACCAGGTGTCCCGCCAAGGCTTCGCCATACACGCGCTGGCCGTTGGCGCGCGCGCGCGTGATCGCCTCAAGCGCTTCGGCGCAGGAGACGTGGACGATATACACCGGCGTGTTAATCACGTTGGCGATGGCGATGGCGCGATTCACCGCTTCGGCCTCAACCACCGGCGGACGCGAGAGGGGATGGGATGATGGACCGGTCAAGCCTTTTTTGAGGAGCGTCTGCTGAAGCTGGAATACCAGTTCGCCGTTTTCCGCATGGACGGTCGGCAGCGCGCCCAGTTCCAACGCACGCGTAAAGCTGTTGATGAGTATTTCATCATCGGCCATGATCGCGTTTTTGTACGCCATGAAGTGCTTGAAGCTATTCACGCCATGCTCGCGCACCAGCGTACCCATGTCGGCGTGGACGGTCTTGTCCCACCAGGTCACGGCAACGTGAAAGGTGTAGTCGCCGGCGGACTTTTGCGCCCAGCCGCGCCAGGTATGGTAAGCCTCAAGCAACGATTGTTGCGGACTGGGGATGACGAAATCCATGATGGTGGTGGTGCCGCCGGCCAGCCCCGCCGCCGTGCCGGTGAAAAAATCATCAGCCGTAACGGTACCCATGAACGGCAATTGCATGTGGGTGTGCGGATCGATTCCGCCCGGCATTACATACTGGCCTCCAGCGTCGATGATCTGCGCCTGGGCCGGCGTAGTCAGGTCTTGCCCGACCGCAATGATTTTGTCGCCGTCGCAGAGAACATCGGCGCGAAATGCGCGATCCGCATTGACGACGGTGCCGCCTCGAATAATCGTAGCCATTTTCTAAGACCTGGCTGCGGGGCTGGCGACAGCCGCCCCTTTCATCATCACCCAATATACCAGGGCGGAAATGGCGATGCCGACAAACCAGGCGTAGGTGTAGATGGTCTTGAAGATGTCACCCACCTCGGGAAATGCGGCAGGAAACGCGGCATTCAAAAAGCCTGGGATATTGGGCAGGACGCCGATGACGAAAGCCGCGATGGCTGCGTTGTTCCAGCCGTTACCGTAAGAATACTTGCCGTCCTCGCGGTATAGTTGATCGACATCGAGTTCGGTTTTGCGGATCAGGTAGTAGTCGACGATCAGGATGCCGGCAATCGGGCCGAGCAGCGCGGAATAGCCGATCAGCCAGGTGAAAATATAGCCGTGGGTCGATTCCAGCACTTTCCACGGCATCATCACCAGCGCAATCGAGGCCGTGATGTAGCCGCCGATTTTGTACGAAATGCGCTTGGGCGCGAGCGAGGCGAAATCGTAGGCCGGCCCCACCAGGTTAGCCGCCAGGTTCACGCTGACGGTGTCGATCAGCAAAATAATCAGTGCGATCAGCACGCCGGCGCCGGTCATGCGGCTGGCCAGGTCGACCGGATCCCAGATCGCCTTGCCGTACAGCACCACGGTGGCTGAGGTAACGATCACCGCCAGCATCGCCAGCAGCCCCATCGGCCCCGGCAGGCCGAGCGTCTGGCCCAGCACCTGGTCGCGTTGCGATTTGGCGAAACGGGTGAAGTCGGGGATATTCAGCGCCAGCGTGGCCCAGAAGCCGACCATGGCGGTCAGCGAGGGCCAGAACACCACCCAGAACTTGCCGGCTTGCTTGCCGCCTTCAATGAACTGGGATGGCTGTTCGAGCAGCGCACCGAAGCCGCCAGCCTTGTTGTAAACCCAGCCGAGCAGCACGAAGCTGATCACGATCTTGAGCGGGGCGGTATAGGTTTCGAGTTTGCGGATCGAGTCTATCCCATGCACGATGTACCAGAACTGGATCGCCCAGAATCCCAGGAAGCAGATCAACTGGCCGCCGTTGATGCCGAGTCCCGCGATCTTCTCGCTGTCCAGCGGCTGACCCAGCAGCACGCCGAGCAGGGTGTAGATCATCTGGCCGCCGAACCAGGTCTGAATGCCGTACCAGCCGCAGGCCACGATTGCGCGCATCAGAGCCGGCAAACGCGCGCCGATGGTGCCAAACGAAGAGCGCGCCAGGACTGCGTAGGGGATGCCGTACTTGGTGCCTGCATGGCCGATCAGCAGCATCGGCACGAGGACGATGGCGTTCGCCAGAAACACTGTCCACACCGCCTGGTATGCCGACATGCCGCTTTCGATGAGGCTGGCGGCAAGCGTGTAGGCGGGGATGCACATCACCATGCCGATCCACAGCGCGGCAAAATGGTACCAGCGCCAGGTGCGCTGGGCTGCCGTAGTTGGCGCCAAATCTTCGTTCCACAGCCGGATATTGCCTGACAGGTCATTACTCACAAGATGTCCCTCCGTTGATTGCGCGCGGTCTGTTTTGTGCGGCAAGGTTGATGTGGCTAAATGAACTCAATTAACTCATACCTCAACGCGCCTCCCGGCGTGGGTTACGCGGATCCTGCGTCCAGTTCATGTAAGCTTTGCCCGTGTCTTGCGCCACCATCGTGATGCAATCCTCGACAGGGCAGGTGATTTCACACAAATTGCAACCGACGCATTCATGCTCAATCACTTCATAGCGGCGCGCGCCGCTCGCCTCGATGTGTTGCGCAATCGATTGATGCGAAGTGTCTTCGCAGGCGACATAGCAGCGACCGCACTGGATGCAACTGCCCTGGTCGATATGGGCGATGACCTGGTAATTCATGTCCAGGTTTTTCCAGTCCGTGGTGTTGGGAATCGCCTTCCCGGAAAATTCAGCGACGCTGCGGTAGCCTTTTTCATCCATCCAGCGCGACAGGCCATCCTTCATGCCTTCGACAATGCGGAAGCCGTGCAGCATGGCGGCGGTGCACACCTGCACCGAGCCGGCGCCGAGCGCGATGAATTCCGCCACGTCGCGCCAATTACCGATACCGCCGATACCGGAAATCGGCAAGCCTTTGGTGAGCGGATCGCGCGCAATTTCTGCGACCATATTCAGCGCAATCGGCTTGACAGCAGAACCGCAATAACCGCCATGCGTGCTGCTGTTGCCGACCACCGGCAAGGCGATCATGCGATCCAGGTCGAGCGCGGTGATCGAATTAATGGTGTTGATCAGCGACACGGCGTCGGCTCCGCCAGCCAGGGCGGCGCGCGCCGGCAAGCGCACATCGGTGATGTTGGGGGTCAGTTTGACGATCACCGGCAGCTTCGTGTGGGCCTTGCACCAGCGCGTGACCATCTCCACGTATTCCGGCACCTGGCCGACGGCGGAACCCATGCCGCGCTCCGACATTCCGTGCGGGCAACCGAAGTTCAGCTCGATGCCGTCGGCGCCCGTCGCCTCGATCAGCGGCAGCATGTTTTTCCAATAATGTTCTTCGCAAGGCAGCATCAGCGAGACCACCATCGCACGATCCGGCCAGTCTTTTTTGACTTGCGTGATTTCGCGCAAATTAATTGTCAGGCTGCGGTCGGTAATCAGTTCGATATTGTTGAAACCCAGCACTTCGCGGTTGTTGCCGTAGTGCGCGGAGTAGCGCGAAGAGACGTTGACTGCGGCGGGGTCTTCACCCAGGGTTTTCCAGACTACGCCGCCCCAGCCGGCCTCGAAGGCGCGCACAACATTGTAGGCTTTGTCGGTCGGCGGCGCGGAGGCCAGCCAGAATGGATTGGGCGACTTGATGCCGCAGAAATTGATGCTGAGATCGGCCATTATGCAGCCTCCATTTTTGCCATCAGGTCACGATGGATGGCCAGCGCGGCGAGCTTGCCGTGCTGGACCGCCTGTACCGTCAAATCCTGCCCCGGCGCGACGCAATCGCCGCCGGCATAAAACCCTGGCAGGCAGGTGCGAAACTGGTCATCGACGCGGATTTTGTCGCCGTCACGTTCCAGTCCGTCGATATCCGCGCAGTCGAAGCCTTGGCCGATGGCCTTGAAAATCGCTTCGGCGGGAATATCGAAAGTCTCGCCGCTGCCGGTCAGGCGCGCTGCTTCCATGCGCGTCTTCTCGAAGCGCATGCCGCGCACCCGACCGGCCTTGTCCAGCAGCACTTGCTGCGGCTGCGCCCAGGTGCGGATGCTGACCAGGTTGGCTTTGGCGATATCCTGCTCATGGCCGGTTGCCGTCATCTTTGCGGCATCGCGCCGATACACGAGAGTGACTTCCTCAGCGCCCAGCAGCCGGATTTGCACCGCGATATCGATGGCGGTATTGCCGCCGCCGATCACGATGGCGCGCGCCGGCACAGGTAATTGCGTCAAGTCGTCAGCCTGGCGCAGTGCGGCGATATAGTCGACCGCCGCCAACAAGCCGGGCGCGTCCTCGCCGGTCAAGCCCAGGCGGCGGCTTGCGCCCAGTCCCAGGCCGAGGAACACACTGTCGAAACTTCCATGCAAGTCCTTCAAGCGCAGATTGCCGCCCAGAGTCTGTCCGTAGCGTATTTCGATGCCGCCGATCGCCAGCAGGAATTCGACTTCCTTTTGCGCGAAATCGCCGACCAGTTTGTACTTGGCGATACCGTATTCATTCAGCCCACCGGGTTTTTCGCGCGCCTCGAAAATCACCACATCATTGCCCAGCATCGCCAGCCGGTGGGCGCAGGACAGGCCGGCGGGGCCGGCGCCGACCACGGCGATCTTCCTGCCGGTCGTTGCGGCGCGTGTGAATGGATGGCTGGCGAATTTCATGTGATCCAGCGCATAACGTTGCAGCAGGCCAATCTTGACCGGCTGGCCTTCTGCGTGATGATTGCGCACGCAAGCGTCTTCGCAGAGGATTTCGGTGGGGCAGACGCGGGCGCAACTGCCGCCGAGGATATTCTGCTTCAGGATGCCGTGAGCGGCGCTGTTGATATCGCCGTCGTGGATATTGCGGATGAAGCCGGCCACATCGATTTCGGACGGACAACTGCGGGTGCACGGCGCATCGTAGCAATACAGGCAACGCGCGCTTTCGATGATCGCCTGGCGCGCGCTCAAGGCGGGCGCCAAATCCGTGAATTGCCCGGACAGTTCTGCGTTCGAGAGTTGCGGACGCGGCAGATGTTTGAGGGATTCGATCATCATTTCATCTGCGGAAAAGCGAATTCGACGCCGCTGCTGGCGGTGTTCGGCCAGCGCTGCATGACTGCCTTGTGGCGCGTGTAGAAGCGCACGCCTTCCGGGCCGTAGGCATGATGGTCGCCAAACATGCTGCGCTTCCAGCCACCGAAACTATTGAACGCCATCGGCACCGGCAGAGGCAGATTCACGCCCACCATGCCGACCTGGATCAGGCGCACAAACTCCCGCGCCACGCCGCCGTCGCGGGTGTAAATTGCGACGCCATTGCCGTACTGGTTGCCGTTGATCAGATCTACCGCGTTTGCCACGTCCGGCACGCGCAGCATGCACAACACTGGCCCGAAAATCTCCTGCTGGTAGATGCTCATCTGCGGCGTGACGTGATCGAACAGGGTGCCGCCGACGAAGAAGCCGTTTTCCCGGCCGGCGACGACACAGCCGCGTCCATCGACCACCAGTTGCGCGCCTTGTTCGACGCCTTCACCGATCAGTTTTTCGATGCGCTGCTTGGCCGCTGCCGACACCACCGGACCCATTTCCGCGTCCGCCGCCATGCCGTCACGAATTTTCAGTGTCCTGGTGCGCGCCGCCAATGCGCCAATTAATTGATCACCCGCGTCGCCCACCGCCACCACCACGGAGATGGCCATGCAGCGTTCGCCGGCTGAGCCGTAAGCAGCGCCGATCAGGGCGTCGACCGCCATGCTCATGTCCGCGTCAGGCATCACCACCATATGATTCTTGGCGCCACCCAGCGCCTGCACGCGCTTGCCGGTGGCGCAGCCGCGCGCATAAATGTATTCGGCAATCGGGGTCGAACCGACGAAGCTGATCGCCTGCACTTGCGGATGATCGAGCAAGGCGTCGACCGCCGCCTTGTCGCCCTGCACAACATTGAACACGCCGTCGGGCAGGCCCGCTTGTTGCAGCAATTTCGCGTGCAGCAGCGAAGCCGACGGATCGCGCTCGGACGGCTTCAGGACGAAAGTATTGCCGCAGGCGATGGCTATCGGGAACATCCACATCGGCACCATCACGGGGAAGTTGAACGGCGTGATGCCGGCCACCACGCCCAGTGCTTGGCGCATCGACCAGGCGTCGATGCCGCGCGAAATCTGATCGGTGAATTCGCCCTTGAGCAACTGCGGAATACCGACCGCGAACTCTAGCATTTCTATCCCGCGCGCCACTTCACCTTGCGCGTCCGAGAAGGTTTTGCCGTGCTCGCGGGTGAGCAGGGCGGCAAACTCATCGGTGTGCTGCTGACACAATTGCAGATATTTGAACAGTATCCGCGCCCGTGTCAGCGGCGGGGTGGCCGACCAAGCGGGGAATGCCGCGGCGGCGGCTGCAACCGCCGCGCCGACCTCGTCCGCCGTTGCCAGGCTCACGCGCGCAATCGGTACGCCCAGGGCCGGGTTGAATACGTCGGCGTAACGTCCACGCCCGCTGCTGGAATCCACCGGCTTGCCATTGATGAAGTGGGAGATGGAATCCAGTTTATTCATTGCTTGTTCACGAGTGTTCATAGTGTTTAGCCAGGTTATTACGCCAAGGTTTTCAGAACTGCGCCCAGTTTCCCGAACAACTCGTCGATGTGCTTCTTCTCCAGAGTCAGCGGCGGCGACAGGGCAATGATGTCGCCGGTGGTGCGGATCAGGACGCCTTCGGCAAACGTCCGCTTGAACGCTTCAAACGCGCGCGCCCCAGGTTTGCCGGGAATCGACGCAAGCTCGATACCGGCGATCATCCCGATACTGCGCAAGTCAATTACGTGCGGCAAGCCGCGCAGCGAATGAATCGCGTCCTCCCAGTAGCTTTGCACGCTCTTGGCGTGCGCGAGGAGCTGCTGTTCCTCAAAAACTTCCAGCGTTGCCAGGGCGGCGGCGCATGCCAGCGGATGGCCGGAATAGGTATACCCGTGGAATAGTTCAATTCCCGCCGGGCCGTCCATGAAAGCATCGTGTATCCATTGTTTGACGAACACCGCACCCATTGGCACCGTGCCGTTGGTCAAGCCTTTGGCGGTGGACATAATATCCGGCTCGACCGCGAAATAATCGGCGGCGAACGGCGTCGTCAGGCGGCCAAATCCGGTAATCACTTCATCGAAAATCAGCAGAATGCCGTGCTTGGTGCAGATTTCGCGCAAGCGTTGCAAATAACCTTTGGGTGGAATCAAAACCCCGGTCGATCCGGCGACCGGCTCGACGATGACTGCGGCGATGGTCGATGCGTCATGCAGGGCGACGATGCGCTCAAGTTCGTCGGCCAGGTGCGCGCCATATTCCGGCTCGCCGCGCGTGAATGCGTTTTTTTCCAGGTTGTGGGTATGCGGCAGATGATCGACGCCGGGCAGCAGCGGCCCGAAAGTCTTACGATTGCCGGCGATGCCGCCGACGGAAATGCCGCCGAAGCCGACGCCGTGATAGCCCCGCTCGCGGCCGATCAGGCGGGTACGCCTGCCATCCCCGCGCGCCTGGTGATACGCCAGCGCTATCTTTAGCGCAGTATCGACCGCTTCAGAACCGGAGTTGCTGTAGAACACCTGGCCGTAGCGATGCTGCGTGTAGTCCATCAACTTGTCCGCCAGCTCGAACGCAGCGGGGTGGCCGATCTGGAACGTGGGCGCAAAATCCAGCTTCCCCACCATCTGCTGCACCGCCTTGACGATCCTGGGCTGGGCATGACCGCAAGGTACGCACCACAAGCCGGCAGTGCCGTCGAGGATGGCGTTGCCATCGACATCGCGGTAGTACATCCCCTCGGCCGAGGCCAGCAAACGCGGCTGCGCCTTGAAATCGCGGTTGGCGGTGAACGGCATCCAGAACGACGACATCTTTGATTTATTCATATGCTTGCGCCTTGCTTGGTTAAGATAGTGGTTACGTGGATTCTAGGCTGCCAAAATATTTTTACAACTTAAAAAATCATCCATAAGGGCTTTGACGTTGCGGTTTGAAAGTTTA
Organism: Betaproteobacteria bacterium; assembly: GCA_016194935.1. GTDB lineage: Bacteria > Pseudomonadota > Gammaproteobacteria > Burkholderiales > Rhodocyclaceae > JACRAR01. The sequence goes on along the minus strand of JACQAO010000085.1, from coordinate 38,372 downwards.
GTCATGTTTGTTTCTTCCAGAACTCCAGATGCGCCCGGCGGGCTTCCTCTTCCCGTCGCGGGCCGATCACTTCCACAGGGCGCTGGCCTCTGGCGAAGACCTCGCGGCAAGGCAGGGACAGGGTGGGGTTGTCAGGATCGTTGCCGGTGAGTTCCAGCAGGCTGGCTTCAGCCAGGGCATAAACGACGCGACCGATGCCGCTCCAATAGATTCCGCCGGCGCACATGGCGCAAGGTTCGGCACTGGAGTACAGAGTCGCTGCGGCTAACTGAGCAGGGCTATGACTGGATGAAACCATGCGTAGCGCATTCATCTCGGCATGGGCGGTGCGGTCGCTGCTGGAAGCATTCATGGCTTCTGCGATAACCTCGCCCTGGGCATTCACCACTAGCGCCGCAAAAGGATGGTGACCCTCCTGGCGCGATTGTTCGGCCAGGGCCAGCACGCGGGTCAGGAAATGGTCGTCGTGGGGGAGCAGATTCGTCATTTTGAAATCAGGCGAAGCCGGCCTTGACCAGCAGTGTGCGGCTGAGGCGGTTGTGGCGTTCGATCAAAGGCCCCAGGTCGATGCCGGGCAAGCGCCCTTGCTCCACCACGATCCTGCCGTTGATCACCGACAGCCAGGCTGTGGCGGGGGCGCACGTCAGCAGCGCCGCCACGGGATCGCCGAGGCCGCCGGCGTGGCTCAAATCGTCGACGCGGAAGGCAACGAAGTCGGCGGCTTTACCGGGTTCCAGGCTGCCGATGTCATCCCGGCCCAGGGTGCTGGCGCCGCCTCGGGTAGCCAGGGTCAGCGCTTCGCGCGCTGAGAAGCGCGCCGCATCCGACTCGAAGCCGGGCCAGCCGACCCGCTGCAACAGCATGGCTTGGCGCGCTTCGCCGAGCATGTGGTTGCCGTCGTTGCTGGCGGAGCCGTCCACGCCCAGACCGACACGCACGCCGGCATCCAGCATGGCCCGCACCGGGGCGATGCCGGAGGCCAGGATCATGTTGCTGTTGGGACAATGACAGACGCCGGAGCAGCTATGCGCCAGGCGGTCGATCTCCGTCTGGTTGGGATGCACCATGTGGGCAAACCAGACATCGGGGCCAAGCCACTCCACGGACTCTGCGTAATCTATCGGACGTTTGCCGAATTTCTCCAGGCAGTAGCGGTCTTCGTCGAGGACTTCGGCCAGATGTGTATGCAGTCCCACATGCCGATAGTTGCGGGCCAATCGTGCGGATTCCCGCATCAGGTCGGCGCTGACGCTGAAAGGGGAACACGGCGCCAAGCCCAGGCGCAGCATGGAGTAAGGCTGCGGGTCGTGCCAGGTCTCGATCAGGCGTTGCGATTCGGCCAGGATATCCGCTTCCTTTTCCACCAGGCTGTCCGGCGGCAGGCCACCCTTCGATTCGCCGACGCTCATGCTGCCGCGTGTCGGATGAAAGCGCACGCCCATGTCCTGGGCGGCCTCGATGGTGTCTTCCAGGCGGCAACCATTCGGATAGAGATAGAGATGATCAGATACCGTAGTGGCTCCCGAGAGCAGCAGTTCGGCCAGGGCGATGCGCGTGCTGACCTGCACCGCCTCCGGCGTGAGTCCGGCCCACACCCGGTAGAGCATCTTGAGCCAGTCGAACAGCGCCAGGCCCTTGCCGGTGCCGATGCTGCGCGTGAGAGTCTGGTACATGTGGTGATGGCAGTTGACCAGGCCCGGGGTCACTATACAACCGCTGACATCAATGGTGCGCGTGGGTGTCTTGTCCGGATGCTGCGCGATCCAGACATCCAGCGCTTGCGTGCCGCCAACCAGCAGGATGCGGTTAGCTTCGGTCAGCAGCGCGCCGTCGCGGATTTCCCGCCGCTCGTCATCGACTGTGACCAGAACTTCGGCATGGCGCAGGTAGAGGCGTTCGCTCATGGGTTTTCGCTGGTCACTACGCCGTAGCGCAAGCCCAGATTCTTCAGGTAGCGGCGGTAGGCCAGGGACATGCGATCACAGGCAACGGAGACTTCAGCGCCGGGCAGCAGGGGCAGGCGCAAGGGCTGCTGGTTTTCGACGATAGGCCGGTCCTGAAGGAAGATGGCGTCCTGGAAAGCGCGCAGCTCCTCGTCGCCCTGTTCGTGATTGGTCAAGGCCAGGATGATCCAGACTCGCGTAGTTGTTTCGGTCAGGGGTTGCAGATGCAGGCTGACGGCCTCGTGGAAGCCCTGCCGGGATAGCGGTTCCTTGGTCAGGATTGCAGTGAGGGGACGCACCACGCGATAGGAATACTCGACCTCGCTGCCGCCGCTGGCAAGGCTGTTGGAACGGGGTTGCCAGACCAGGCATCCCGTAGCTCGGATGCCGTCGCCAGATTCGCTGTCCGCGAAATCCTGCACCTGATATTCCCGAATCGCGGCACGGGCTTTCTCGCCCAGTATGCCTTCGTGCACAAAAGCAAAATGGGCCATGTCGAGAAAATTCTCGACGATGCGCGGACCGCTGCTGGCAACCTCATAGGGGCCGCACCACACCTTGCGCAAGCGCCGGTCGGTAAATTCCGGGAAAGCCGGCACACCCCTGGCCGCAGTACCCAGACAGACCCAGATCAAGCCGTACTGCTCCTGCACTGCACAGGCGCTTACCCTGGCCGTGAGTCTGTCCCCGTCCTGCTCAGGCAGGGCGGGGATGTGCTTGCACCTGCCATCGCTGCCATATGTCCAGCCGTGGTAGGCGCAAGTCAGGCTATCGCCATGCACGGAACCCAGGGACAACTTCATGCCGCGATGGGGGCAGCGGTCCACCCATACATGAACTGCGTTTGCACTGTCGCGCCAGACCACCAGGGGGACATCCAGCAGTTGCGCGGACACTGGTATGCCCGCAGGCAGTTGCGCGGTCATGCCCACGGGATGCCAGTCATCAAAGAGCACGGGGTCGCGGATCATAGCTATCCTGCCGGTAACAGAAAATCGGGCCGGTGGCGGCCACGAACCGCCACCGGCCCCTCGCGCAAGCGACCCTTACTTGGGTACGCTGCCTTCCACTCCTTGCACGTAAAAGTCCATCGACAAAAGTTCCTTGAGAGGCATCACCGCGCCGGCGGCTACCTTGACCGCGCCGGACTGATCCTTGATGGGCCCCTGGAAGGGATGAAACTTGCCTTCAATCATGGCTTTTTTCTTCTCTTCAAAAGCTTTTGCCACGCTGGCCGGCACTACCGGATTCAGAGGCGCCATCTTGACCATGCCTTCCTTGAGGCCGCCACGCACCTCGCCGGATTTCCAGGTACCGGCAATTACCGCCTTGGCGGTGTCGGTATAGAAGCCGCCCCAGTCATTGGTATTGGCGGTCAGGTGGGCCTTGGGCGCGAACTTCACCATGTCGGAATCCCAGCCGAAAGCGTAGACGCCTTTCTCTTGCGCCACCTGTAACGTGGCGGGAGAGTCGGTGTTCTGGCTCATCACGTCGACACCTTGCGCCACCAGTGTTTCCGCAGCCTGGCGTTCCTTGGCCGGGTCGTACCAGCTATTCACCCAGATCACCTTGGTCTTGATCGCCGGGTTCATGCTTTGCGCGCCCAGCGTAAAAGCGTTGATGTTGCGGATGACTTCGGGGATGGGGAATGAAGCCACTACGCCGAGCGTATTGCTCTTGGTCATCTTGCCGGCCACTACGCCCAGCAGGTAAGCGCCTTCGTAGAAACGCGACTCATAGGTTCCCAGGTTTTTGGCGGTCTTGTAACCGGTGGCATGCTCGAAGATCACATTCGGAAACAGTTTGGCGACCTTTTCGGTGGCGTTCATGTAGCCGAAGGATGTAGTGAAGATCAGCTTGTTGCCTTCGGTGGCGAGTTTGCGGATAACGCGCTCCGCATCGGCGCCTTCCGGCACATTTTCGACATAGGTCGTCTTCACCTTGGAACCCAGCGCCTTCTCCATGGCGAGACGGCCTTGATCGTGAGCGTAGGTCCAGCCGGCGTCACCCACCGGCCCTACATAAACGAAACCCACTTTCAATGGTTCTTCGGCGCGCACAGTTCCCGCAAAGCACAGCAGGCTTGCGGCGGCCAGGCTGGTCAGGGTAAAAAATTTACGGCGGTTCATTGGCTGTTTCCTTTCTAAGTGCCGCGCGCCGCATGGTGCGGAGGCGCAGCGGGGTTGGGTCTGCTCAGAAGTGATATTCCGCACGCAGCATCGGGGTCTTGGCAAAAGCGCCTTTGCCCGCCGGGCCGGAGGAATCGTTGCCAAATTTATTCTTCCAGTACTGGTATTCGAAACCCACTTTAAAAGTGTTCTTGCCGGCGCTGAAAGCGGAACTCATGTCATACATGAGCTGCATGTCGATGTTGGTTTCTGCAGCAGTGTTGCCGCCAAACTCATCCTTGCCTTTGGAGGCGATGAAGTTGGCAAAACCCTCGAAAGACAGGGGTACGAATCCCAAGGGAATGCCCCAGGCCAGGTTGATCATGGGATGGGTTTTATATGAGTAACGCGGGGTGCTGATGCGGCTGTAGCCATTGTAGGGAGCATTGCTCTCCCATAGTTCCAGCAGGCTTACATTGAGAAAGCCGGGTACGTCCATCATCAGCGTGGGGCCGGCCACCAGCATGCGTTTCTTTGAGTTGTAGCCGGCATCGGTCTTGGTGTTGAAGTCGAAACCGGCGGTGAGGCCGAGGCCGCGTACCGGTCCGAATTTATATTCCTTGCCGGAAATTTTTCCCAGATCCAGGGTATGGCGGTACACCACATACACCTCATGCGCGCCGTCTTTGGCGCCGACGCTGGAGGGGTCCTTGCTGTCTGAAAGCAGCAGATCGGCATTGAAGAAATTAGTGCCGTATTTGTAACCGCTGACGTGGCTCAGGTTGATGATGTTCTTGGTGACATCACTGGAGTTGAACGGCTCGGCGTACTTGGTCCCGTAGCGGTAGCCGATGGAAGTGTCGCTCCAGTCCGCTGCCTGGGCGGTGAAACCGCAGGCGGCGACGGCTGCGAAAGCTGCTGCGTGCTTGAAAGTTTTGCGTTTCATAACATCTCCTTTGGTGAATGTGACAAGCGGTTTGCGCACCCGCACCAGGGTGGCGCTGTCGGGTGGTGCTGTCCGGTTCAGTAGGCCGGTATATTTTGAATCCAATCCTAGCATAAATTGGATTCATTCTGCCTGACTCTTTAATTAGCAAATTGCGAGCCATCTGAATCTAAAAACAGACGATGCAGGCTGTTTAAGCCATTCAAGCTGTTTCCCAGTCTCTCAGCGGGGGAACACGCCAGCCAATCGATGACCGGACCGCACCATTACAGGGACAGGAAGCAGGAAAATTACCCGAATTGGTGCAAGCCAGAATCCATATGCGGTTGCGGCAACACGCTTGAAAGAATACAGGTGAAACAAAATAATCGTATACAACTTCAACTTGCGTTTTACTGGCGCTGGCTACCCTGCCTGGACAGGCGGGTGGCGGGTAATCCAGTGCCGCGCGATCTCTTCGCGGCGGCAGATCCATATCCGCTCGTGACCCTGGATGTAGTCGAGGAAGCGCGCCATGCCTGCGATACGACCGGGACGCCCCACCAGCCGGCAGTGCAGCCCGATGGACAGCATTTTCGGGCTGGTCTCACCCTCGGCGTAGAGTACGTCGAAAGCGTCCTTGAGATAGGTGAAGAACTGGTCGCCGGAGTGGAAACCCTGGGCCTGGACGAAACGCATGTCGTTGGTGTCGAGGGTGTAAGGTACGATCAGTTGTGGTTTTCCGCCGACCTGCTCCCAGTAAGGCAGATCGTCAGCATAGGAATCCGAATCGTAAAGGAAGCCTCCATGGTCGGCCACCAGGCGCCGGGTGTTCTCGCCGCTGCGTCCGGTATACCAGCCCACTGGCGGTTTGCCGGTGATGCGGCGGATGGTTTCCACCGCCAGAGCAATATGTTCGCGTTCCACTGCCTCGGATACGTTGCGATAGTCGATCCAGCGCCAGCCGTGTGAGGCGATCTCGTGACCAGCCTCGGCAAATGCGTGGGCTACCTCAGAATGGCGCATCAGGGCCATGCCCACGCCGAATACCGTCAGCGGCAGGCGGCGTTCGCCGAACAGTCTGAGCAACCGCCAGACGCCGGCCCGGCTGCCATATTCATAGAGGGATTCCATGCTCATGTGGCGCTGGCCCGGATAAGGCGCAGCGCCGATGATTTCCGACAGGAAAGTCTCCGAGGCGGCATCGCCGTGAAGAATATTGCTCTCGGCGCCTTCTTCGTAATTCAGGACAAACTGCACAGCAATGCGCGCCTGCCCCGGCCAGTCGGCTACGGGCGGCGTGGGGCCGTAACCGATCAGGTCGCGGGGATAGGGCAGGGTGTTGGGGGTCTCGATGGGATTCATGGATATTTTTATAGAGTGGTTCAGTAACCCGACAGCGCTTCAGCCAGGCTGACCTTTTTGCCCGGCTCTCCCAGGCGCAAACGCGCGACGATTTCATGCAAGTGCTGTTCCATCAGCGCTGTGGCCTCCGTAGCTTTGCCTTTTTTGATCAGCGCCACCAGTTGCTTGTGGCCGTCGTCCTCGCACATCGGCGCGCCGGGGGTTTCATAGAGGGCAATGATCAGCGAACAACGCAACACCAACTCGGTCAGGAAACGCAACAACACCTGATTGCCGGCCAACTCGGCCAGCAGGATGTGGAACTCGCCGCCGAGGCGGATCCAGTTGGTGCGGTCGCCGTCTTGCAGCGCCTGATGCTCGGCTTCGATGGCTGCGCGCAAACGATCCAGCGAGGCCGGCGTGGCGTTGCGAATCACCATGGGAACGATCTCCCGTTCGATGGCGCTGCGCGCCGCGAATATCTGCCGCGCTTCCTCCGGAGTAGGCGAGGCCACCACCGCGCCACGGTTAGGCCGCAGCTCGATAATGTGGTCATGTGCCAGGCGTTGCAGGGCTTTGCGCACCGTGGTGCGGCTGACCTGGTAAAGCTCGCTGAACTCAGCCTCACCCAGGCGCGTGCCGGGAGGCAGGCGCTGGCTCATCACGGCGTTGAACACCGCCTTGTGGATACGCAGGTCTACCGCTGTGGTGCCGCGCTTGGGCGGCTCACTGCCGGTGCGTCCGGTATTCGCGGCAATTTTGACCTTGGCATTGTTCGTGCTAGACACAGACGGGGATTTGACGGGGCGCTTGCTTGCCATGTTCGGAGTTCCGGTTAGGACGACGATGGGGCATGATACGGGTAAATTGTGTTGCAGATAAAAGCACAATCCAAGCTTATATCGTATACTAAATCCAAATCAATAAATCAAAACCGAATTGACTGGCGTTGCGTGAAACGAGGGAATAGGAATGGCCGGGACTGAAGCATCTGTACGTTTTGTTTTAGACGGCGCCCTGGTTGAGGCGAGCGGCAATGCCATCGTCACCACCACTACCCTGCTCGATTACCTGCGTGAGCACCACGGCTGCACCAGCGTCAAGGAAGGCTGCGCGGAAGGCGATTGCGGCGCTTGCACCGTGGTGGTGGGAGAGATGGCCGGCGACACCGGCGACACCATCGCCTGGCGCGCAGTAAATTCCTGCATCCGTTTCTTACCCACCCTGGACGGCAAGGAAGTGGTGACTGCGCAGGGACTTGCTGCGGAAGACGGGACGTTGCATCCGGTGCAGCAGGCCATGGCGGACTGCCACGCTTCCCAATGCGGTTTCTGCACGCCGGGTTTCGTCATGTCCCTGTTCGCACATTATCTGGATACAAGCAATACATTGCCTACACGGGAAGGTTTGCTGACGGCGCTCTCCGGCAATCTCTGTCGTTGCACCGGCTACCGTCCCATCATCGATGCCGGTTTGAGCATGAAGAATTACCCGGTCCCTGCCCGCTGGAGTGCTGCGGACGCAGTATCGGCAGAACACAAGGCGCGGCTGCGCTCGCTGCGGCGGGAATCCGGTTTGAATCTTCCCGGCTATCAAGCGCCGCGCAGTTTGAACGAGTTTGCAACAGAGTACGCTGCCCGTCCCGAATCGCTGATCCTGGCCGGTGGCACCGATATCGGCTTGTGGGTCACCAAGCAGTTGCGCACTTTGCCGCCCATGCTCTACATCGGCGATGTCGCCGAATTGAAGACGCTGCGCCGTGACGGGCAGTACTTGGAAATTGGCGCGGCGGTGCTGCTGGAAGACGCATTTGCCGCGCTGGTCGCCGAATATCCGCAGCTCGATGAGCTGGCCCGGCGCTTCGCCTCCCGGCCCATCCGCAACTCTGCTACGCTTTGCGGCAATGTCGCCAACGGCTCCCCGATTGGCGATGTCATGCCTGCGCTGATTGCCCTGGACGCTCAGGTGCGTCTGCGCAAGGGGGAAGCCAGCCGCGAACTGCCGATGGAAAATTTGTACCTGGACTACCAGAAAAAAGACCTGGCCCCCGGCGAATTTGTCGAGGCCGTGCGGGTGCCGTTGCCCCGGGCCGATACCCGCTTCGCCTGCTACAAAGTGTCCAAGCGCAATGACCAGGATATTTCCGCAATCTGCGCCGGCATCGCCGTAACTTTGTCAGCGGGCAAAGTCACGGCTGCACGTATCGCTTATGGCGGCATGGCCGCTACCCCCAAGCGCGCTGCGCGTGCCGAGCAGGCCCTGATCGGGAAAACTTGGGGCGCAGCGGCGGTGGATGCGGCAGTGACGGCGCTGGACCAGGATTACGCGCCGCTCTCCGACATGCGCGCCAGCCACGCCTATCGCCGCGTTGTGGCGGGTAATCTGCTGCGGCGTTTCTGGCTGGAAAGCCAGGGACATGCGATTCGCATCGAAGCCATGCGTGCGGTGAAGGCGGGCGCATGAACCAGCCCCGGCTCGAATCCACAGCAGATACTGATACCGTATCGGGCAAACCAGTTCGCCACGAGAGTGCTGCGCTGCATGTGACGGGCCAGGCGCACTATACCGATGACATTCCCTTGCCCGTCGACGCGCTGCATATTGCTTTGGGCCAGAGCCGTGTGGCGCATGGCCGCATCCGCAGCCTGGATCTGTCGGCGGTGAGAGCAGCGCCTGGCGTGGTGGCCGTATTCACCGCCGCCGATGTTCCCGGTGAAAACAATTACGGCGGCGTGCTCAAGGATGATCCGATTTTTGCTCACGACGAAGTGCAGCATGTGGGACAACCGATTTTCGCCGTCGCGGCCCGCTCCTGCCGCGAAGCCCGCTGCGCCGCGTTGCTGGCTGTGGTTGACTATGAGGAGCTACCCGCAATCCTCGACATTCGTGAGGCAGTGGCAAAGCAAAGTTTCGTGCTGCCCACGCGGGTGATGGAGCGGGGCGATGCACCGGCAGCACTCGCCGCCGCGCCTCACAAGCTGGAAGGCAGTTTTTCCATGGGCGGCCAGGATCACTTTTATCTGGAAGGCCAGGTGGCCGTGGCCCTGCCGCAAGACGACGGCGCCCTGGTGATACACAGTTCCACCCAGCATCCCACCGAAGTGCAGCATATCGTGGCGCATGCGCTGGGTATTCACTCGCATGCCGTCAGCATTCAATGCCGCCGCATGGGCGGCGGTTTCGGCGGCAAGGAAAGCCAGCCGGCGCTGTTCGCCGCTATCGCAGCCATCGTCGCGCGCAAGCTGGGCTGCGCCGCCAAGCTGCGGCTGGACCGGGATGTGGACATGACCATGACCGGCAAGCGGCATGACTTCGAAGTCGACTACACGGTGGGCTTCGACGCCAGCGGGCGCATCCAGGCGCTGGACCTGATGCTGGCCTCGCGCTGCGGTTACTCGGCAGACTTGTCGGGGCCGGTCAACGACCGGGCCATGTTCCATGTAGACAACTGTTACTACCTGGAGAATGTGCGCATCATCTCCCACCGCTGCAAGACCCATACGGTTTCCAACACCGCCTTCCGTGGTTTCGGCGGACCCCAGGGCATGCTGGCGATTGAGACCGTCATCGACGCCATCGCCCGCCGCCTCAAGCTCGATCCACTGCAAATGCGGCGGCGTAATTTCTACGGAAAAAGCGAACGCAATGTCACTCACTATCAGATGACGGTCGAAGACAACATCATCGCCGACCTGGTGGATCAACTGGAACGCAGCAGCGACTACCAGGCGCGCCGTGACGCCATTGCCCGGGCCAATGCCCTTAGCCCCGTCATCAAGCGCGGCATCGCCCTGACGCCGGTCAAATTCGGCATCTCCTTCACGGCCACTCATTTCAACCAGGCCGGTGCGCTGGTGCATGTCTATTCCGACGGCAGCGTGCTGCTCAATCATGGCGGGCTGGAAATGGGCCAGGGTCTGCATACCAAGGTGGCCCAGGTGGTCGCCGACGAGTTCGGCCTGCCTTTGGCGGCGATCAAGGTCAGCACCACGGACACCGCCAAGGTACCCAATACTTCCGCCACCGCAGCCTCGTCAGGCAGCGATCTCAACGGCAAGGCGGCCCAGGCGGCGGCCCGCATCATCCGCGAGCGCATGGAAAATTTTCTGATCGCCAAGTACGCCGTGGACAAGACTGCGGTGAAATTTTCCGGCGGACAGGTGCGCTTGGGCGACCAGGCTATCTCCTTCGCCGAAGCAGCACGGCAGAGCTGGTTCGCACGGGTATCGTTGTCCTCGACAGGTTTCTACGCCACCCCTAAGATTCATTACGACCCCAAGACCATGCTGGGGCGTCCCTTCTTTTATTTTGCTTACGGCGCTGCGGTATCCGAAGTTGCTATCGACACCCTCACCGGCGAACACAAACAATTGCGCGTGGATATTCTCCATGACGCGGGCTGCTCCCTCAATCCGGCCATCGACATGGGTCAGGTGGAAGGCGGCTTCCTGCAAGGCGCCGGCTGGCTCACCAGCGAGGAGCTGTGGTGGGACGGCAAGGGCCAGCTCAAGACCCATGCCCCCTCCACCTACAAAATTCCCGCAGCCAGCGACTGGCCAGCAATCGCCAACATCCAACTGCTGGAGCGGGCCGACAACCGGGAGGACAGCATCTTCCGTTCCAAGGCCGTCGGTGAGCCGCCCCTGATGTTGGCGATCTCCGTATTCCATGCCTTGCGCGATGCCGTTGCGGCAGCAGCCGGGGATGATGCGGCTTTGCGGCTGATGGCCCCGGCCACGCCAGAGGCTGTGTTGAAGGCAATAGGTGGACTTGGTGGACTTGATGCGGTTGTCCGCCCATGAGTGACTGGATAACACTGTTGCTGGACAAGCTCACAGCAGGCATTCCCGTGGTGCGCATGGTAGTGGCGACTGTGCGCGGTTCCGCCCCACGCGAACCGGGCGCGACGCTGCTGTACTGGGTTGATGCGCAGGGCCGCACCCGCAGCCAGGGCTCCATCGGCGGCGGTCATCTGGAAATGCGGGCGATGGAAATCGCCAGCCACTTGCTGAATCCCACAGCAGAGCGTCGACATGTCGAACGATTCTCCCTGGGCGCTTCGCTGGGCCAGTGCTGCGGCGGAGCGGTGGAACTTTACTGGGAACGCTTCGATCACTTGTCGCAAGCAGAAAATCTGGCGCGCGTCGACCTGCTGCGCTACTGCGTCATGGATGGCAGTGGACGTGAATGGTTCCTGAACGAACAACAGGCGCGTGAAACCGGCTTGCCTGCGCCAAACTTCGCCGGACAGGCAGGCTTGTTGCGCCAGGGTGAGCTGCGTTATTTCATCGAACGGCTGGCGGACGACGCCACGCCACTCTGGCTCTACGGCGCTGGCCATGTGGGCCGGGCGCTGGTGCAGGTGCTGGCGGACCTGCCTTTCCGCATCCACTGGGTGGACAGTCGTCCCGACATGCTGGATGAAGCCGTGCAAGCACTGCCGCGACGGAGCATCGCCACCCTGGCTGCCGACGATCCGGCGGAAGTTGCAGCCACGGCGCCAGCGAACGCCTGGCATCTGGTGATGACGCATAGCCACGAGCAGGATTTGCGTATCTGCGAAGCGCTGCTCGGCGCAGATCGCTTTGATTTTTTGGGGCTCATCGGTTCCCGCACCAAGGAGGCCCGCTTTCGTCATCGCCTGTTGCAAAAGGGCTACCCGGCTGCTGCTGTGGCGCGCATCACCTGTCCTATCGGCCTGGGTGGTATTCGCTCCAAATTGCCGGCGGCTATCGCGGTGGCCGTGGCTGGCGAATTGCTGGAGCAGCGTGAACAACGTGAACAGCGTGCTTTGCCCAAGGGTTCCACAAGGGCTCTTGGGCTATGAGCGGTCTCGCCATGCCTGCCGATCAGCCGCGCCTGAAAATGCTGGGCATCTGCAAAAGTTATCCTGCCGTGGTCGCCAATTCCGACGTCGACCTGACGGTGATGCCCGGCGAAATCCATGCAGTGCTGGGTGAGAACGGCGCGGGCAAGAGCACCCTGATGAAAATCATTTACGGCGTCACCCGGCCTGATGCCGGCGAGATGCTTTGGGATGGTCGCCAGGTGCGCGTCCGCTCGCCTGCGGCGGCGCGCAAACTGGGCATCGGCATGGTGTTCCAGCACTTTGCCCTGTTCGAAACTTTGACGGTCGCCGAAAATATTTCCCTGGCCCTGGATGAGCGCGTCACCCCGGCGCTGCTGGGGCCGCGTATTCGCAGCGTGTCGGAAGCTTACGGCCTGCCGGTGGATCCCAACCGTCATGTGCATGGCTTGTCGGTGGGGGAGCGGCAACGGGTGGAGATCGTGCGCTGCCTGCTGCAATCGCCGCGCCTGCTGATCATGGACGAACCGACTTCGGTGCTGACGCCGCAAGCAGTGCTCAAGCTGTTCGAATCCCTGCGCCGCCTGGCGGCTGAGGGTTGCAGCATTCTCTACATCAGCCACAAGCTGGACGAGATTCAGGCTCTCTGCGGTAAAGCTACGGTGCTGCGGGCTGGCCGGGTGTCTGGCTGCGTCGATCCGCGCCGGGAGACTTCGCGTTCCCTGGCAGAGATGATGATCGGCAAGGAACTGCCCACCTGTCATATGGCGCCACGCGCCCCTGGCGAGGTGAGGCTGGCAATACGCAAGCTGACCCTGTCAGCCGCCGACCCTTACGGTACTGATTTACAGAACATCAATCTCGAACTGCGCAGCGGTGAAGTCGTCGGCATCGCAGGCGTTTCCGGCAACGGCCAGCAGGAATTGCTCAAGGCGCTCTCCGGCGAAGTCCCGCTGACCACGCCTGCGGCGGTGCAATTGGAAGGACGGGATGCCGGCCTTTTGAATGCCGCCGAGCGGCGCGGATTGGGGCTGTGCTTCGTTCCCGAGGAGCGGCTCGGGCGCGGTGCTGTGCCGGATTTATCTCTCGCCGATAACGCCTTGCTGACCGGCTATGTGCCGGAATCTGGCATGGGCATGGTGCGCAACGGCTTGATCCAGGCCAGCGCCGTACGCGAATTCGCGCGCCGGGTGATTGATCGCTTCAACGTCAAGTGCGGTGATGAAACCTCGCATGCCGGCAGTCTTTCCGGCGGCAATCTGCAAAAGTACATTGTTGGCCGCGAGACCTTGCTAACGCCCAAGGTGATGGTGGTGGCGCAACCCACCTGGGGTGTGGATGTCGGCGCCTCGATGCTGATCCGCCAGGCCATCATCGACCTGCGCGACCAGGGTGTGGCGGTGCTGGTGGTGTCCGAGGAGCTGGACGAATTGTTCATGATGAGCGACCGCATCGCCGTGCTCGCCGATGGCCGCCTGTCCCGCGCAGTGCCGATTGCCGAAGCCAGCGTCGACCAGATCGGCCTGTGGATGAGCGGAAACTTCGATGCTGATGCCATAGTCGCAGATCAAGGAGCAGGCAACCATGCTTAGGCTTGAAGCCCGTCCCGCGCCTTCACGCGCCATGATGTTCGCCTCGCCGCTGATCGCCGCAGCGGCCATGCTATTGACCGGCTCCCTGCTGTTCAGTTTTCTTGGTCAGGAACCACTGCATGCTTTTTATGTGTATTTCATCAAGCCCGCCAGCACGGCATATGGCGTCGGCGAACTGCTGCTCAAGGCGACGCCGCTGATTCTCTGCGGCGTGGGGCTGGCGCTGGGTTTCCGCGCCAGCGTCTGGAACATCGGCGCCGACGGGCAACTCACCATCGGCGCGATTGCCGGCGGCTGCGTCGCCCTGTATTTCCGCGAAGTGGATGCCGCCTGGGTGCTGCCCTTGATGCTGGTCGCCGGCGCCCTGGGCGGCATGGCCTGGGCGGCGATCCCGGCGCTGCTGCGCACCCGCTACAACACCAACGAAATTCTGGTCAGCCTGATGCTGGTGTATGTGGCTTATCTGTTGCTCAGCTACCTGGTGCATGGCCCGCTGCGTGACCCGCACGGCTTCAATTTTCCCCAGTCCCGCATGTTCCAGGAGGCGGCTTTGCTGCCGCTGCTGGTGGAAGGTCTGCGCACCAATGTTGCTTTCATTCTCTCACTGGTGCTGACTGCCGGCGCTTGGTTTTTTTGCAGTCGCAGCTTCATCGGCTATCGCATGCAGGTCAGCGGCATGGCCCCGGCAGCGGCGGCTTATGCGGGCTTCAGTGAGAAGCGCAACGTCTGGCTGGCTTTTCTCATCAGCGGCGCTACGGCGGGGCTGGCGGGCGTCGGCGAAGTGGCCGGCCCGATCGGCCAATTGCAGCCTTCGGTTTCGCCCGGCTACGGCTTCGCCGCCATCATCGTGGCTTATGTGGGGCGCTTGCATCCGCTTGGCGTGCTGCTGGCGTCCCTGCTCATGTCACTGCTCTACATCGGCGGCGAGTCGGCGCAGATGGAACTACAGATCCCCTCGGCAATCACCGGCTTGTTCCAGGGACTGCTGCTGTTCTATCTGCTGGCTGCCGACTTGTTCATCCACTATCGTTTCAAGCCTGCAATGCCTGTCTTGCATGCCGTGCCAACAACAGACTAGCAGTCAACTTCAAATGCTTAACCACCAAGACACCAAGGACACCAAGTTGCACCAAGAAAACCATTGCCTTGACTTGGTGTCCCTTGGTGCCCTTGGTGTCCTTGGTGCCTTGGTGGTGAGATTTTTTCTATCATTTTGACATGACTGACTACTAGCCATGAGTCCAGAACACCTCCTGATTCCTTTTCTTGCCAGTACCGCCGGCGCGGCCACGCCTCTGATCCTGGCCGCCATGGGTGAACTGGTGACCGAGCGTAGCGGCGTACTCAACCTGGGCGTCGAAGGCATGATGCTGGTGGGTGCGGTAGCCGGTTTCGCCGTCACCCTGAGCACCGGCCATTCGAGTTTGGGGCTGCTGGCGGCCATGCTGGCGGGCATGGCGACCGCGCTGATCTTCGCCTTCCTGGTATTGACGCTGCAAGCCAACCAGGTGGCAACCGGCCTGGCCTTGACCCTGTTCGGCGTCGGCCTGTCGGCCTTCGCCGGGCGCGGTTATGCGGGCCAGACGATACAGCCGTTGCCGCACCTGTCTTTTCCGCTGCTGTCGGATATTCCCTTCCTCGGCCCGCTGCTGTTTCGTTTCGACGCCCTGGTTTATCTGGCGTTGCTGCTGGCGCTGGCGGTGAGTTGGATGCTCAACCGGACCCGGCTCGGCCTGATCATCCGCGCCATCGGCGAATCACCGCAGAGCGCTCACGCCATCGGTTACCCGGTGATTGCTCTGCGCTATTGCTCGGTATTGTTCGGCGGCGCCCTGGCCGGTCTGGCAGGCGCTTATCTGCCGATGGTGCTGACGCCGATGTGGGTCGAAGGCATGACTGCGGGGCGCGGCTGGATCGCTTTGGCGCTGGTGGTGTTTGCCACCTGGAAGCCGCGTGGCGTGGTGCTTGGGGCGTATCTGTTCGGCGGCGTGACAGTGCTGCAATTTCATGCCCAGGGGTTTGGGCTCGAAATCCCCTCGGAGTTTCTCTCCATGCTGCCCTATCTGGCGACCATTTTTGTGCTGGTGCTCATCAGCCGCAATCCGCAGACCATACTGCTTAACAAACCCATGTCACTGGGGCAGAGCTTCCGGGCGGATCAATGACTCAGTCTACATTTCAACTGGTGCGCGGCGACATTCTGCACTTTCTCGATGATCCGGACGATGCGGAGACCGCAGGCGGCTACCAGTACTTCGCAGATGGCGGTCTGCTTCTGGAGAATGGCCGGGTGCTGCGTTGCGGCCCCTGGCGCGAGGTGGTGGCAGCGGCGCCCGCAGCCACACCCTGTAGCGATCACACGGGCCATTTGATTCTGCCCGGCCTGGTGGACACTCACATCCATTATCCCCAGACCGACATCATCGCCTCGCCGGGCCGTAACCTGCTGGACTGGCTGGAGCGTTATGCCTTTCCTGCCGAGCGGCAATTCGCCGACGCGGCCTGGGCCAGCGAGGTCGCTGGTTTCTTCTGCGACGAGCTGCTGCGCAACGGCACCACCACGGCCCTGGTGTTCGGCACCGTGCATCCCCAGTCGGTGGACGCCTTCTTTGAGGTCGCGCAGCGGCGCGGCCTGCGCATGGTGGCGGGAAAGGTGATGATGGATCGGCATTGCCCGGATTTCCTGGCCGATACCCCACAGTCGTCCTATGACGACAGCAAGCGCCTGATCGACGCCTGGCATGGCGTGGATCGCCTCGAATATGCCATCACGCCGCGTTTTGCAATCACCTCCAGTGATGCTCAAATGGCAGTGGCGGCGGCTCTGGCCGGTGAGCATCCGGACATGATGATCCACAGCCATCTGGCGGAGAACATGGCCGAGGTCGCCTGGGTCAAAGAGTTATTTCCCGGCAGCCGCAGCTATCTGGATGTGTATGATCGCTACGGCCTGCTGCGGCCTCGCGCCGTCTATGCGCATTGCATTCATCTGGATGCCAGCGACCGGCAACGCATGGCGGAGAGCGGCGCCACAGCGGCTTTCTGCCCGACTTCCAACCTGTTTCTTGGCAGCGGTTTGTTCGATCTGGGTGAGGCGCTGGCCGCCGGCATGCAGGTCGGCATCGCTACCGACGTGGGTGGTGGAAGCAGCTTCAGCATGTTGCGCACCCTGGCCGCCGCTTACCAGGTGGCCCAGCTCAAGGGTACCTTGCTGCCGTCCCTGCGTGCCTTCTACCTGGCCACCCTGGGCGGCGCACGGGCGCTCGGTATGGATCATGCCATCGGAAATTTCCAGCCGGGCCAGGAAGCCGACTTCATCGTTCTCGATCCGGATTGCACGCCGCTGCTGGCGCGGCGCATGGCGTGCGCGGAAACTCTGGAGGAGCGTTTGTTCCTGTGGCTGACGCTGGGCGACGACCGCGCCGTCAAAGCCACCTATATCATGGGAGAGGCGCGCTGGCGCCGGCCATGACAACTTCAGTCGCGGATTTTGTCCGCCAGGCGGAAAGCGGCGATATGCTGGATTTGTGCCAGAGCCGCAGCGAATTCCTGCGTTCGGCTGCGTGTGATGCGCTGCTCCATAGCCGCGATGATGTCCGCACGGCTCAGACCTTTGACGGCGACGATGAAGGGGAAACCGAATTTGTCCCGGTATTCATCGTTGAGACGCCGGATGATTGCAAACTCTTCCTGGCTGCATTGGTCGAGTCCAACGCCGGCTTGTTCCCGTCTGGAATCGCTGCTCAGTTCGCCGCGCACTGCGGCCTTGCCCGCCAGCTCCGGGTGGGCCAGAATCAGCCCCAGTTTTTCGGCGTCACTGGCCGCCTCCAGCGTTTGCGCCAGAGCCTGTTGCAACGCTTCGCGGTTGACGAAAGGCCGCTGCGTCCAGCAACGTTCAGGTATCCACGGCGAGTGCTCGTAAATATCCGCCAGACTGGCGGTGAAGGCTGGCTGGTCGAGGGCGTTGAGGGCGGTAGTGGAAAGACAGTCAGGCATGGAATGGCACGCAAATTCAGAACGACACAATGGCGCAAGCATAACGCAAGGTGCGTCACGCGCCACCAATCATCTACATAAATTCTGCGGAAATCATCATGGCAAAACTCAGTACCCATGTTCTTGACACGACCGCCGGTATTCCTGCAGCAGGCATGGTTTTTTGCCTCGAACGCATCGCTCCGGGGCCGCGCGTCGAACTCAAGCGCGGCGTCACTGGCGCCGATGGCCGCAACGATGGACCGCTATTGGATGCAGAACAAATGCAGACGGGCAACTACGAGCTGCACTTCCAGGTAGCCGCCTATTTTCGCCAGCGCGGCGTATCCCAGGCCGAGCCGCCCTTCCTCGACGTGGTGACGCTGCGCTTCGGTATTGCCGATCCGGCGGGCAACTACCACGTACCTCTGCTGGTGTCGCCCTGGAGCTATAGCACCTACCGAGGCAGTTAACGAATGATTGATGGCAACAAGCATAAGGAAGTTTTGTGGAAGCATATCTGATTGAATGGGCCAGCTTGTTGCTGCGCTGGTTGCACCTGATCGTGGGCATTGCCTGGATCGGTGCGTCATTTTATTTTGTCTGGCTCGACAACAGCCTGCGCCCTCCCGAGGATGAGACGCTGAAGAAAAAAGGCGTGGCCGGCGAGTTGTGGGCCGTGCATGGCGGCGGCTTCTACAATCCGCAGAAATACCTGGTGGCGCCGGCCACGCTGCCGCGAGACCTGCACTGGTTCAAATGGGAAGCCTACTCGACCTGGATCACCGGCTTCCTGCTGATCGTAGTCCTCTACTACGCGCAGGCCGCTACCTGGATGGTGGACCCATCCCGGCCCGGTTTGACTCCAGCGGCTGCCGTGGCTGTCGGCCTGGCTACCCTGGCCGGAGGCTGGCTGGCGTATGACGTGCTGTGCCGGCTCATGATCGAGCGCAGCCAAGTGTTGTTCGGCATACTCTACTACGGCTTTGTGGTGTTAATGACCTGGCTGCTGACGCAGCTGCTGCCGGGCCGCGCCGCTTTCCTTCATGTGGGGGCCATGCTGGCCACCGTCATGTCGGCCAATGTGTTTTTCTGGATCATTCCCGGCCAGAAAAAAACCATCGCCCAGATGCAGCGCGGCGAGACACCCGATCCCATCCACGGCATGCGCGCCAAGCAGCGCAGCGTGCACAACAACTACCTGACCCTGCCGGTGCTGTTCTGCATGATCAGCAATCACTACGCCTTTACCTATGGACATCCGCACGCCTGGGCTGTGCTGGCGCTGATACTGTTGGCTGCCGTATTGATCCGCCACTTCTTCAACCAGCGCCATAGAGGCCAGCAACAATGGCGTTATCCGATTGCAGGCGTTGTGTTGCTGATGATCGTGGCAGTCTGGCTGGCGCCGACCGCGGCTGTCAATGCCGCATCTGCGCCGGTCGAATTCGCTCGCGTGCAGCAGATTATTGCCCAGCGTTGCGCCGGCTGCCACGCCGAACATCCAACCCTGATGCCGGCGGCGCCCGCCGGGGTGATGCTCGACAGCCCTGCGCGCATCCATGCCCTGAAGCCGCGCATCATCGCCCAGGCGGTGCAACTTAAAGCCATGCCTTTGGGCAACGTGACCGGCATCACCGACGACGAACGCGCTCTGCTGGCTCGCTGGGGTGCGGAGAAAGAATCACCCTGAACAATTTTTGACAGCCCCTCAAACTCATGGAAAACACACAAATTTCACCCGCAGCCGAGCTGCCCGACTGGGCGCAACGCGCAGTCAACCTGGCCGATCCACGTATTGGCGCCGAGACCGTGGCCTGCTCGGATGATTTTTTTGCTTCCATGTCGCGCATGCTTCAGCCCCAGGCCGCTGTCTTCGTGCCGGGCAAGTACGATGACAACGGCAAGTGGATGGACGGCTGGGAAAGCCGCCGCAAGCGCGGCCCCGGTCACGACTGGTGCGTGGTCAAGCTGGGACGGCCCGGCAGGATTGCCGGTTTTGACATCGACACCAGTTTTTTCACCGGCAACTATCCGCCTGCCGCCAGTATTGACGGTTGCCCCGAGGGCAGCGATCCATCCACTGCCGGCAGTTGGAAGACGCTGCTCGGTTCTACGCCTCTGGCGGGCAACAGCCATCATCTGCTGGCGACGTCGGCGTCCGGTGAAACTTACTCGCATGTGCGGCTCAATATATTTCCCGACGGCGGCGTGGCGCGACTGCGGGTTTACGGTGCTCCCTCACCCAGCACTGTCAGTGCCGGCCCAGATGGACTGGTGGACCTGGTGGCCTTGGTGCACGGCGGTCGCACCGTGGCCTGGAACGATGTGCATTTCGGCGTGTGCACGAATCTGCTGCTGCCGGGCAGGGGTATCAACATGGGGGAAGGTTGGGAAACCCGCCGCCGCCGCGAGCCAGGTCATGACTGGTGCATCCTGGCGCTGGGCGTACCCGGCAGAGTGCGCCGCATCGAGGTAGACACGGCCCACTTCAAGGGTAATTATCCCGATCACTGCTCTCTCCAGGCGGCTTATTTGCCTGACGTGACTGACGCTGCGCTGGTGGCACAGTCCCCGTCCTGGAAGATATTGCTGCCGGAAGTGAAGCTGAGTGCCGACGCGATCCATCATTTCCAGAAAGAGTGCCAAGACCTGGGCGCCATCACCCATGTGCGTTTCAACATCCATCCCGACGGCGGGGTATCGCGGCTCAGGTTGTGGGGAGAACCCGAATGAAACTACTGCAACCCCAGCCCCTGACGGCGGAAGCCTTCGCTCCCTTCGGCGAAGTCATCCAGTGCCAAGGCGCACAACATTTTCCCATCAACGAAGGCACTACCGAACGCTTCCACGACCTGGCGCGCATCGAGCCGGGAGCGAATGGCCGCGCCATTGTCAGCATCTTCCGCGGGCAGCCCCGCAGCTTTCCATTGCTTATCGCCATGATGGAACGCCACCCGCTCGGCAGCCAGGCCTTCGTGCCAATGCAAGGGCAGCCGTATCTGGTGGTGGTGGCAGAGCCCGGTGCGCAAGCACCCGGTAATCTGCACGCATTCCTGGCGCGGGGCGATCAAGGCGTCAATTACGCGCCAGGTGTCTGGCACCACCCTTTGATCGCCGTCGGTGAGGTGAGCCATTTTCTGGTGATTGATCGTCAGGGCGATGGAAGCAATTGCGATGAGGTCATCCTGCCGGAGAAAATGCTGCTGGAACTTCCCCCGGCTATGCAGATTCAGGAAACCTGAATCAATTAAACAATTGCTTCAACGCTGTAAAAAGAAATAGATATTTATGCGTCTGCGGTTTCGACGATCTTGACGCCATTCCAGAACGCCACGTAGCCGGTGATATTCTTTGCAGCCGGTTCTGTGACCGGGTAGAACCAGGCGCCGTCCTTGTTGACCTGGCCGTCCACCACGATGTCATAGTAACTGGCGTCGCCCTTCCAGTGGCAGTTGGTATGGGTTTCACTAAGCCGGAAATAGCGCATATCCAGCGTACCCGGCGGGAAATACTTGTTGCCGTCCACAGTTTCATAGTCGCTGGTTTGGGCAATGATGGTATTGTTCCACATGGCTTTGATCATCTCGATTTCCTTTGAAGGTTATTTCAGTCGGGTAGAATTCGTGCGTATTGAAAAATGCCTGGATGGTGAAATTGGTAGACACAAGGGACTTAAAATCCCTCGGGCTTAACGCCCATGCGGGTTCGATTCCCGCTCCAGGCACCAGCCCAATCTTTATTCGGTTTAATGGATCACAGCATGATCGTACTTAATTTGACCTGCGGTAACAAGCATGGTTTCGAGGGCTGGTTCGCATCGAACGAAGAATACCTGCGCCAGTCTTCCCGTCAACTGGTGTCCTGCCCGTACTGTGCGGATATGGCAATCAGCAAGTTGCCGACTGCCCCGCATGTCAGGAAGGCCGGTCCGGTAGCAACCGGGTTTATCGCTGCGGTAAGCGAGATGGCGCGCAATTGCGAGGATGTCGGCGAAAATTTTCCCGAGATGGCGCGGAAAATTCACTACCAGGAAATACCCGGACGCGACATATTTGGCGTTGCGTCAATCGAGGAAGTCAAGGCTTTGCTGGACGAAGGCGTCAGCTTGATTCCCTTGCCGGGTTTTTTGCGAAAAAACATGAATTGAGTTTCGAGATATAAGGCGTTATACGACGCAAGAGGCGACGTGAACAGTGAAATGGATTTTATTGGGGTATTCCCGATTCTTGCCACGCCGTTTGACGACGGAGGGAATCTCGACCTTGAATCTTTGGAACGGCTGGTCCGTTTTATGGCTGGCCTGGGCGTCGCAGGCGTCACGATATTGGGCGTACTGGGCGAATCCAATCGTTTGCTGGATGCGGAAAGACAGCAGATCATCGCCTGCGCTATCAAGGCGGCAGCAGGGGTTACCCGGGTAATCGTCGGCGCCAGCCATGCAGGCACCCAGGCAACCATAGGCTTATCCCGAATGGCGCAGGATCTCGGCGCCGATGCGGTGATGATCGCACCATCGCAAGAGCCTGTGAGCAGTGAAAGCAGGGTGTTCGATTATTTCCAGAAAGTGGCTGAGGCCATCAGCATTCCGATCGTCGCCCAGGATCACCCGGCCTCAACCCAGGTGCAGATGTCGATTCCGCTGCTGCTGCGCCTGGTAGACGAAATCCCGCAGATTGCCTGCATCAAGGAAGAAGCACCGCCGACGCCGGCCAGGATTGCAGCTCTGATTCAGGGCATGCAATCGCGTCAAGTGCCGGTATTGACTGGACTGGGCGCGCTGTATGGCTTTTTCGACCTGGAAAGCGGGGCAGGCGGATTCAACACCGGCTTTGCCTTTCCGGAAGTGTTGATGAAGATTGCCAGCGAGATGCGGGCAGGGCGGCGGGACGAAGCATACCGCCTGTATGCGCGTTTCCTGCCCTTGCTGGTGTTCGAGCAGCAGCCAGGCGTGGCGATCCGCAAGGAGTTGTTGCGCATGCGTGGATTGCTGAAGACCAACCATGTGCGCCACCCCGGCGCGGGTATCGCTGAATCAAGCGTGATGCAGTTGCATGCGCTGATTGAGCGTGTCCTGCCGGGAATCGATATTACCCAGCCGCTACTAATTTAAAATTAATTTTACAGAGGGCCGCCATGCTTGATCTCTACTACTGGACAACTCCGAACGGACATAAGATCACGATGTTTCTGGAAGAGGCGGAACTGCCTTACCGGATCGTTCCGATCCATATCGGAAAAGGCGAGCAGTTCACGCCGGAATTTCTGAAGATTTCTCCCAACAACCGGATTCCAGCACTGGTGGATCACGCGCCGACGGGTGGTGGTGCGCCGGTTTCCGTGTTCGAGTCCGGCGCTATTTTGCTGTATCTCGCCGACAAGGCCGGGCGATTCATTCCGCCCGATTTACGCGGTCGAAATGACGTTCTGCAATGGCTGTTCTGGCAGATGGGCGGGTTGGGGCCGATGGCCGGACAGAATCATCATTTTGTTCAGTACGCGCCGGAACCCATTGCCTATGCGATAGACCGCTATGTCAAAGAGACCGCGCGCCTGTATGCCGTTCTCAACAAGCGGCTGGCCGACCGCAATTTCATTGCCGGTGAGTATTCGATTGCCGACATGGCATGCTATCCGTGGGTCGTGCCGCATGAGCGGCAGCGGCAAAAGCTGGAGGATTTTCCCCATCTGCAACGCTGGTTTGCCGCGATCAAGGCTCGCCCCGCGACTCAACGCGCCTACGCCAGGGCGCAGGAATTTAACGCCACGCCTGGGATCAGCGAAGAGCAGAAGCGCGTCCTGTTCGGCCAGGATGCGGCGACTGTCAAATGAGATTCCCTGGAAATTAAGCGATCAAAGACTCTGGCTCAGCGCTTGGCAGGGCAACCTGCTGATCGGTGCTGAACTGGTAGTCGTGGAACACATGTTCCGCGCTGAGTAGCTGGTAGCTGCCATCCGCCATGCGCCGCGTGGTGTCCTTGAGCCGGTAGGTGTTGTGTCCGCAGGTCCAGCAATCAAAGTTGCGCATGTGGGTGCACAGGCAGGTCTTGTCCATCACCGAGATTTTCTTCGCATTCGGATGCGCCGCAACTTCCAGGTTGTAGGCCGTGACATAAGCACAATTGCCCGAGCCGTCCAGCAGATAGCCGTAGGCTTCGCAATTGGGGCGTATGCCGGCGCCGATGGCCGGGCTGTTTTTCAACATACGCATCGGATAGCCGGTCGGTGAGATGGTGTTCACCTCGATGTCTTCCTCACTGGCTTTGAAATACTCCTGCTGAATATTTTTCGGCAGGCCGCACTCCTTCACCACGGTGAAGCGCGTTGCCACCTGCACTGCCGCCGCGCCATTTTCAAGGTAGGAAACAGCGTCGCTGCCGGTGAATATGCCGCCGGCGGGTATCAGGGGAATCTCCAGTTTCTCCGATTGCAGATACTGCTGAATCTCGGCCACAATCGTGTGCAGGTCGTATTGCGCCCAGTCCATGCCGAAGCCGAGATGCCCACCCGCCAGCGGCCCCTCAACCACAACATAATCGGGCAGCCGGTTGAGTCTGGCGTTCTTGCGCAGGAATATCTGCAACGCGCGCAGCGACGAGACGATGATGCCGAGCTTGGCGTCACGGAAACGCGGATGATCTTCGATCAGCGCAAACGAACCGAGATGCAATCCGGCGGACAGGGTGATGCCGTCGATGCCCGCATCCAGCGCGGCAGTGAGACGCACGCGCAGTGTTTCGCGCGGCGCATTCATGGTGAGTTTTTCCATGCAATTAACGAAAACCAGACCATTGCCGCGCTTGGCTTGCATGGTTCGTCCAACATGGTTATGCGTCGCTTCGGAAAGTTTGCCGAGATCGAAAAGTACATCCGACTTGTCGGTATTGGCGACGTTGTACTTGAAGAATTTAAGCTTGTCCTTGACGAAATGGGTCTTGAAGCGCCGATCCGAGACGGTCGGCACCATGGCATCGGATATATGGCCAATGCCACCCAGCCGCGCCGCCTCCAGGGCAAGCTCAGCCGTCGATATATCCACGCCCATGCCGCCGACGATAATCGGCACCAGTTCTTTTTTCCCGAATCGCAGGCGGAAATCATCTACACGTTTCATTGCAATCCCGGCAGTGAATAGAATCGTAAATATTGCGATTCGTAATGGCGGCGATTATAACCTTTGTTGCGGATTGATCTTCGGATAAACCCCATGAACACGCCATGGTCAAAGCAGTGAATCCACCACCGCTGTTCGGCATGGTTAGCGCAACTTTCAATTTGCTGATATGTTCCGCTTTCCGGACAGAGAGATATTGGAGATTTGGATGAAAGCCGTGACCAGAACAGGAAAAGCCGCCAAAAAACCAACAGTAGTTGCGAAAAAAACACCCGTGAAGAAACCTGCACCAAAGAAAGCGCCGCAATCTACGGGTCAAGTGCTCGGTGAACTGAAGTCGCTGGCCAAAGAGCTTAATAAGGCCGCCAAGGGGCTGGGCAAAGCCTCGGCAGATAATCCCAAGGCGGTTTCGACAATACTTGGCAACGTCGAGCGCATGACCTCCGAGGCTGCCAACAAATCTTTGCTGGAAGCCGAAGCTGCCAAGATGCTCGTGGGCGCGGCTCTCGAAATGCTCGGCAAGGACTGGAACCGCAAGGAACTTGAGGCCGCGCTGCGCGGCATCGGCGGCCACCTGACCAACATCATGGTGGCCCAGGAGTTTCAGGATCTCGCCGGCCAATCTTTGCGCAAGGCCACCAAGGCGCTGGTCGGCGCCATTATCGTGGTCGAGAGCGGCGGCCCCACAGAAGATCAACGATTGTCACAGAGGGAAGTCGATAGCCTGCTCAATGACCTGATGCTCTGAGTTTGGGTGCGGCTGTTATGGCAAGCATCCGATTGAGCTCCGGGATGCAGGCACCACAGCCACTGCCGCAGGGCAGTTGAGTTTGGAGCAGGGCAAGTGTGGCGGCGCCACTGGCGATGGCGGCGCTGATTTGATCTTCCGCCACGTCGTGACAGTTGCAGATGATGCGTCCGCGCGCCGGCATGCCGATGGGAAGCCCTGCCAATGGCGCGAAC
The DNA here is from genome assembly GCA_016194935.1 of Betaproteobacteria bacterium. GTDB lineage: Bacteria > Pseudomonadota > Gammaproteobacteria > Burkholderiales > Rhodocyclaceae > JACRAR01. Next base: position 12,602 of record JACQAO010000085.1, on the reverse strand, counting down.
AGCCAGCGACGCAAGGGTGCAGCCGGTTGGCCAGCGAGCATGGAGGCGCGTAACCAGCCGCCTGCGGCGGTTTCTCCGAAAAGCAGGACACCGGTCAAGCGGTCGTTTTCGATCAGTGCGCGTTTGTGGATACCGCGTGCCGCATCGTCATAGTGCAATGGCGTTGCGGACAGTTCAGCAGCCGCTGTAATGGCCGCGAGTAGCTCTGCACCGGGTGGCGCAGCCGAAGCCAGGTGCAGCGCCAACAGAGGCGAGTCGCGTCCAGCCAGGGTCAGGCTGGCGTAATCGAAGTGCGCCAGAAACACTCCTAATGCGGCATCCCATGCCAGCGCCTGTTCGCCTGCATCGACACTGATCGCCTGGCGCAGCAACAATCCGCGCCAGGGCAGGGCGGCGCGGGATAAGCTGATGGCGGCATGTTTCAATTCCGGTTGTTTCGAATAGGGGTCAAGCGCGGGTGCGATCAGTTCGTTGACGCCGCTATGCGAAAGACGGCGACGGCCCCAGTGCATGGGTATGAAGGCATGGCCAGGTTTCAGGGTGGCGTCGGCAGCGACCGGCATGACGATTTTGCCGCGCCGGCTGGTCACGCTCACCAGTTCGCCCGGCTTCAGCCCGTGCAGATCGATATCGTCGGGGTGGATCGAAACATTCGGCAGTTCGGCATGGTTCATCAGTTGCGCCAGCTTGCCGGTACGGCTCATGCCGTGCCATTGGTCGCGCAGCCGGCCACTGTTGAGGTGCAGCGGATAGCGTGCGCTACCGGCTTCTGCGGTGGCGGCAAGACTGATCCCCACAAAGCGCGCGCGTCCGTCGACAGTGGCGTAGCGATGATCTGCATAGAGTCGTTTGCGCCCGTTTGCCGATCCGGCGGGCAGCGGCCACTGCTGCGGCCCGGCGGATTCCAGCAAGTCGTAATTTAATCCGCCGATGTCGAGGTCACGGCCAACTGTGGTTGCCGCATGTTCTTCGAAAACTTCCTCGGACGAACTAAAGCCGAACAAGCTGGACACATCCTCACGACCCAGCCGTTCGCCCAGGCGTAATGCGAAGTCGCGCGCGATGGTCCAGTCGGCGCGCGCCTCGCCAGGCGGCGCGATGGCGGCGCGCACGCGGGTGATGCGCCGTTCGGAATTGCTCATGGCGCCATCCTTTTCGCCCCAGGTCGCGGCGGGCAGCAGCAGATCGGCATAGGCTGCCGTCTCGGTGTCGTTGTAGGCTTCTTGCAGTACGACGAATTCGGCTGCACTCAGGGCCTCGCGCACATGGGCCTGGTCGGGCAGCGATTGTGCCGGGTTGGTGCAGGCAATCCAGACGGCCTTGATGTTGCCTTGCCGCAAGCCTTCAAACATTTCAACGGCGGTTTTTCCCGGTGTAGCGGGCAGGGCAGGAATGCCCCAGAGTTCCGCCATTTCGGCACGTTGCACAGGATCGGCGGGGTCGCGGTGACCGCCGAGCAAATTCGCCATGGCGCCGACTTCGCGTCCGCCCATGGCGTTGGGCTGACCGGTGAGTGAGAAGGGGCCACTGCCCGGCTTGCCGATGTGTCCGCTGGCGAGATGCAAATGTATCAGCGCGGCGCCATTATCCGAACCATGCTGCGACTGGTTGAGTCCCTGACACCACAGCGACAGGGCGGTACCGGCCTGTCCGAACCAATGCGCAGCGGTGACGATGTCTTCAGCGCCGCGCGGGCCGAGTCCGCAGGTGTGTGCTGCTGCGTCCGGGGTTAGCGTGCGCACTGCTGCGCACACCTGTTCAAATCCCGAGGTATGTGCGGCGATATGGTGATCGTCGATCAGCCCATCGCGGATCAGTACATGCAACATGGCGCCGAACAGAGTGCAATCAGTACCCGGTTCGATTTGCAGGTGTATATCCGCAGCGGCGGCGGTGTCGGTAATGCGCGGGTCGATCACGATCAACTTGCGTTCGGGATGCGCCGCCCTGGCGTCAAGCACGCGGCGAAAGGCAATGGGATGAGCGTAAGCGGTGTTGGAACCGGCTATCAGGACGCAGTCGGCGAGATCCAGGTCCTCGTAACAGGTCGGCGGCGCATCGGCGCCGAGGGTGCGCTTGTAGGCCGAGACGGCGGATGACATGCACAGGCGCGAGTTGGAGTCGATGTTGTTGGTGCCGACCAGGGCGCGCGCCAGCTTGTTAAAGACGTAGTAGTCCTCGGTCAACAATTGGCCGGAAACGTAGAAAGCCACGGCATCCGCTCCGTGCTCGCGGATGATTTGGGCAAAGCGTTCAGCGGCATGATCGAGAGCTAGCTCCCAACTCACGCGCTGGCGCGGCGCGGCATGCGTCTCGCGTTGAAGACGTAATTCCGGATAAAGCGCCCGTGTGGTTTGCATGCCGGTCAGATGCAGCGTGGAACCTTTGCTGCAAAGCCTGCCAAAATTGGCCGGATGGTCCGCGTCACCGCTGACGCCGGTGATGCGCGTGCCATCGTGCTGGATCACGACGCCGCAGCCGACGCCGCAATAACAGCAGACAGAAAGTACTTGTGCCCCAGAGGGTACTTGCGCCATAGCTTCTTATGCGGCCCGCTTCAACTGCTTGTGGTAGAGAAACTCCAGAATCGCGGCGCGGCATTCGGCATACACCGGATCATGCGCCAGAGCCAGGCGCTGGCGCGGTCGCGGCAGATTGACTTCGAGAATTTCACCGATGGTCGCAGCCGGGCCATTGGTAAGCATCATTACCCGATCTGAAAGCAACACCGCTTCATCTACATCGTGGGTTACCATCACCGTAGTGGCGCCGGTATCCGCCACGATACGCATCAGCTCTTCCTGCAAATTGGCGCGCGTCAGCGCGTCGAGCGCACCGAAAGGTTCATCCATGAGCAGGATTTTCGGTTGCATGGCCAGGGCGCGGGCGATGCCGACACGCTGCTTCATACCGCCGGAAATTTCGTTGGGAAATTTTGCCTGGACGTCTCCGAGCCCCACCAGGGTCAGTGCAGCTTCTGTACGTTTTTTGAGTTTCGGCGCGCCTTCCAGACGTCCAAAGACGCGTTCGACGCCTAAATAAACATTCTCGAAACAACTCAGCCAGGGCAGCAGCGAATGATTCTGGAATACCACGGCGCGTTCCGGCCCAGGTCCGCCAATTTCGCGGCCATCACAGAGCAGGATGCCTTCGGTCGGAAGCGTCAGCCCTGCAACCAGATTCAACAGGGTCGACTTGCCGCAGCCGGAGTGGCCGATCAAGGTAACGAACTCACCTTCGCGGATGGTCAGATTGATCTTGCGCAGGGCCGTGTAACTGCCTTGTTTGGTGCTGAACGCCATGCCGACATTTTCGATCTGGAGAATTTTTTTCATACCGCCTCCTTAGTTACTGTCATGCGTGAAACGCCGGGCGACCAGGATCAGCGTCTGCTCCAGAATCAAGCCAACGATGCCGATGACAAAAATGGCGATGATGATGTGCTCGACTTTGAGATTGTTCCATTCATCCCATACCCAAAAACCAATACCGACGCCGCCGGTGAGCATTTCGGCAGCGACGATGACCAGCCAGGCTGTGCCGATGGACAGCCGGATGCCGGTGAGCATGTAGGGCAGCACGGCGGGAAAGAGTATCTTGGTGAAGATTTTCCACTCCGAAAGCTTGAGCACTCGCGCCACGTTCATGTAGTCCTGCGGCACCCGTTGCACGCCTTGCGCAGTGTTGAGGATCATCGGCCAGATTGAGCAGATGAAAATGGTCCAGGTGGCCGCCGGGTCTGCCCGCTTGAACACCAGCAACCCAATCGGCAGCCAGGCCAGCGGACTGACCGGGCGCAGCAGCGAAATGATCGGCCCGACCATGCGATTGAGAAAATCAAAGCGACCGATCATGAAACCCAGAGGAATGCCCACCAGCGCCGCAAAACCAAAACCGATGCCAACGCGCTGCAAAGAAGCAAGCACATTCCAGCCGATGCCCTGGTCATTGGGGCCGTTGTTGTAGAAAGGATCGGCGAACAGTTTCACCGCAGCCAGCCAGGTTTTCATCGGCCCCGGAATGCTGCCGCCTTTCACTGACACCAGCGCCCACAGTGCGATCAGCAGTAACAGGCCAAACAACGGCGGCGCCAGCACCTTGAGCAGATTGCGCCAGATATTGTTTCTGTTGCTCTGGAGTGCAGGGGGCTCCACAGCCACGGCAAGCGGTACATCAGGTTTGGCGATGGATGTTGCATGCGTGGATTCCACGGTACTGACCTTTCTCTTGGGCGGTGCGTCGATCACGACGCCATTCAGGCTTGCGGCATGCATAAATCCTCCCTCAGGCTCTGATCTTGAAACTGGCGGCGTATTTTTTAGGGTCCTTGCCATCCCAGACGACGCCATCCATCAGCTTCGATGTCCGCATCTCACTCTTTGGCAAGGCAACGCCTACCGCAGCGGCGGCCTGCTTATAGATGTCGATGCGATTCACCTTCTTCGCCACGGCAAGGTAGTCCGGATCGGCCTTGAGCAGACCCCAGCGCTTGTGCTGGGTGAGAAACCACATGCCGTCAGAGAGGTAGGGAAAGTTCACCGCGCCGTCGTTGAAAAACTTCATGTAGTTTTTGTCGTCCCAGCTTTTGCCAAGGCCATTTGTATAACGGCCCAGCATCCGCTCCAGAATGACATCCATGTCGGTATTAACGTAAGCCTTCTGCGCCACGATTTCGGCAGTGGTGCGCCGATTGGCGAGCGATGCGTCGATCCACTTGCCCGCATCGAGTACCGCAGCGGTCATGGCGCGGGCAGTGTTGGGATTTTTGGCGACGAAGTCAGCCGTGGTACCCAGTACTTTCTCGGGGTGATCGGGCCAGATGTCCTGCGTGGTCACTGCGGTGAAGCCGATCTTGTCCACGATGGCGCGGTTGTTCCAGGGTTCGCCGACACAGAAACCATCCATGTTGCCGACGCGCATGTTGGCAACCATCTGCGGCGGCGGCACGGAGATGTTTTTCACATCCCTGAATGGATCGATGCCGTATGTCGCCAGCCAGTAGTAGAGCCACATGGCATGCGTTCCGGTCGGGAAGGTCTGGGCGAAGGTGTATTCCCGCTCTTTCCTGGCCACCAGCCTGGCAAGCGACGCGCCATCGGTCGCGCCTTTGTCCCGGAGCTGGTCGGACAGGGTGATGGCCTGGCCGTTGTTGTTGAGGCTCATCAGCACCGCCATATCCTTCTTCGGTCCGCCGATGCCCATCTGCACGCCGTAGACCAGCCCATACAGCACATGGGCGGCGTCCAGCTCGCCATTCACCAGTTTGTCGCGCACCGAAGCCCAGGAAGCCTCCTTGGACGGGATGATCTTGATACCGTACTTCTCGTCGAATTTCTTCACTGCGGCCATGACCACCGAAGAACAATCAGTCAGCGGGATGAAGCCGATGCGAACTTCTTTTTTTTCCGGCGCGTCTGAGCCGGCGGCCCAAGCGCCGCTGCTCGTCACCAGGCCTGCGCCGGCAGTCAGTGCCGCTCCGCCGAGTGCCGCCGAACGGCGCATGAACTCGCGGCGCAGTGGATTGATGCCGTAATCGCTACAATCTTTTTGTTCCATGCTCATACCCCTTCAAATCGTTGGAAAAAAAATGCGTCGCGTATTCAGCATGGATGCGTACTACCTATGCTGAATGCGGACGCCTTTGTCTTGTGCCGGAACGCCTTTGCTCCGACCTTGCTAGTTCATACGCAAATTCGGTGCCAGGCTTGTGCGCTGCATCAAATTACCGGTTTTTGAATGGTTTAACCGGCGAGTTGGCATATTCCGAGGGTATGGAGATACATCAGATTCGCACTGTTGCGGTGCGATTTTTTAGTGTGTGCACAAGATGAGGGCAAAAATTTTTCGCAAAACTCACAGCAACAGCTTGGCCATGTCGACCACATCTTTCGCAACATTGGCCAGTGGCTGGCTACGATCCATTGCCAGGCGGCGCAGGGAGGCATATGCGGTTTCTTCATCGAGATTGCGGCTTTTCATCAGTATGCCTTTGGCGCGATCAATCAACTTGCGATCAGATAGCTTCCGTGTTGCTTCATGCAGTTCCCGATTCAGCGCCTGGTGGGTTTCAAAGCGGGCGATGGCGACATCGATCACCGACTTGAAGCGACCCGGCGCCAGCCCATCTACGACATAGGCGGCAACGCCCGCGTCGATAGCCTTGCGGATGGTTGCGTCGTCGGATTCTTGAGTGAAAATGATCACCGGCCGGGGCATGTCGCGGTTCATTGCGGCCAGATGCTCCAGAGTGTCGCGGGAGGGCGCCTCGGTGTCGATCAGGATAATGTCCGGGCGAATCCGCATGACATTCGCAGCCAGTTCGTCAGAACTGACCAGCACGGCAACCACCTGATGTCCCGCCATTGCCAGCCCGGCGCAAATATCGCCGGCACGGCTGCGTGACTCATCGATCACAAGGACTTTGAGGATATCTGAGCCCATGCTCTTGACTGAGCAATATCCAGACCAAGCGGTGATCCTGGTTAGTATTTATATCTATATTTTACATAATGCACATTATACGAAATAACATATCCCAATCACCGCCTATCGGTACACCTCGCGGCGGTTGCCAATTCGCACAACAAGGATTTTCAAGTTATTGTTTTCTATGCTCGAAATAATTCTGTAGTCTCCTACACGGTACTTCCAGAATTCACCAAGGAGGGATCCCTTGAGAGCTTCCCCTATGCTGCGTGGGTCACTCAACAGCGCCACGCGCTCGCGAAGGAACGCCGTAATGCGTCGAGCAATTTGCTTATCCAGCTTTGCCAAGTCTTTTTGGGCTGCGTCGTCAATCTCAATCCGCCAAGCCAAGGGTACGCTCCACTTCATCCAGCGTGTAAGTCCTGCTGCGGCCTGCGCGAATATCAATCAGCCGCTGTTCGGCCAGGTACAAATCTTCGAGATCGTCCAAGTGTTCGCGGATAGCTTCGGTAACGTAGAAGGTTTTGCTGCGCCCAGTGACAGTAGCCAAGTTTTGCAGCCTGGTTTCTATGTCATCTGGAAGCCGAATCGAGATAGCCATATTGATTCACGCGTTAGTTGATGAAATACAAGTATCGCTTAGGACGAGAGTGATTGCAAGTTGTTCCGGGACGCTCAGCGGTCCAAATTCTGATCCACGTGGTTTGGTCTGCACTTCCGGACCATATCTGTACCGCCCGGGACACTGAAAACGGTCCGCTGCATGTCGCTGCTGGCCGTCGTAGTGCTGGCGGTGGCGATAACGCGGTAAGACAAACCTGACGCCTTCAAGGACGTGCATGGATCACCGCAAACCAGCGCTGCTCATCCATCCAGGTCTTCGACTGATGAAAACCGGCACGAGCCAGGAGCCTGGTGAAATCGTCAGCCTGATATTTATAGCTGTTTTCGGTATGAATACGCTCACCACGCGCAAAACTCCGCTCACCGCCGGGCCAGCGCACCAGGACGTTGGACGCAGCCTCAAGATGCATTTCTATGCGGGATTCAAGCGCATTGAAGAAGGCGCGGTGACGCCACTGAAACACATCGAAATCGCTGCCGATCAGGTGGTTCAGGTGGTTCAACACGTTCAGATTGAAGGCTGCGGTTACGCCGGCAGCATCGTCGTAGGCGGCTTCCAGCACCGCAACCTCTTTCAGCAGGTCAACCCCGATCAGCAACCCACCGTCATCTTCAATCAGGCTGCGGATGCGTGACAAAAGCTCCAGTGCTTGCCGCGGGTCAAAATTGCCAATCGACGAGCCGGGATAAAACACCAATCGCCGCTGTCGAGGTAGATCCGGCGGCATCTCCACTTCCGTGGTCAGATCAGCGGCAACCACATGGACATTCAGTGCAGGATAGTCTTTCCGCAGTCCCTTGACGGCTTCATGCAGGAACTCCGCAGAAATATCGACGGCGACGAAGTGCTCCGGCTGAAGCAATCCGCACAAGCTGCGGGCTTTTTCACAATTACCCGCTCCGAACTCGATCACGGTACGGCCAGTACCTATTTCCTCTGCAATATCAGAGGCGTAACTGGCCATGATTGAACCCTCTGTGCGTGTTGGGTAATACTCCGGCAGTCGGGTAATTTCTTCAAATAGCGCAGAACCCTTGCTATCGTAGAAATACTTGGGAGAGATTCTTGCCACGTCCCGCATCAGGCCGCCTATGATGTCCTCCATCTCAGTTGAAGTAAGCAATTAGCGTATCCTGGCTGATCGCAGCAAATTGGCCACTTCCAGGTGCTGGCCCGCCAAGGCCATTTCCAGGGCAGTTTTACCGTCCTGATCGACAAGACTGAGGTCAGCGCCCTGCTCCAGCAATAGCTTGACGACTTCCAGGTGGCCGTTGCGGCTCGCCGCCATTAAGGCCGAAATCCCGTTGGCGGATTGTGCGTTTATGTCGATGCCCAGTGTCAGCAGGTATGCAACGATCTCTTTGCGCCCTTCAAAGGCGGCATAGATCAGCGGAGTCCAGCCCTTTGGATCAGGATCCGCTCCTGCGGCGACAAGCGCCTTGACGCTTTGCATATCCCCATGAAGCGCAGTCAGCATTAAAGCCGAGTCTCCATATTTATTTACTTTCAATACATTGGCTCTGTTTTTTAAGAGGATTTCCAGTGTTTGATTGTCACCGGTACGCGCAGCCAGCATAAGCAAAGTGTTACCATCTGGGTCTGTAGTATCAATATCCAGACCACGCTGAAGCAGTATGGAGACCTGCACGGTATCGTGCAGATTGATCGCTCTAAGCATATCGTCGTAGATTCCGGAGTAGGCTGGCAGCGCCCAGAGCACCCCGATCAGCGCCACCGATATCGCCCCTATTCGAGAGTTCATGCAGGTATCGCAGTGCTGAACAAGCGGAAAAAATTTCGGGTAGTCGCTTCGGCGATTTCTGCAACCGATATTCCCTTGAGTCGCGCCAGCTCCTCGGCCACATGCAGCACGTTGGCGGGCTCGTTGGTTTTGCCACGTAGCGGCACCGGCGCCAGGTAGGGGGAGTCAGTCTCAACCAGCATCCACTCCAGGGGTATCTGGCGGGCTACTTCCTTCAGGGCTTGCGCATTCTTGAATGTGACGATGCCCGAAAAAGAGATAAAAAAACCTAATTTCATGGCTGCTTCGGCGACCTCCAGCGATTCGGTGAAGCAGTGCATCACGCCGCCGATTTTCTCGCTGTGCTCCTCTTGCATCAGCCGTAGAGTGTCAGTAGCTGCGGAGCGTGTATGTATAATCAATGGCTTGCCAGCCTGAATCGCGGCTCGGATGTGGGTGCGAAAGCGCTCCCGCTGCCACTCCATGTCTCCTTCCAGCCGGTAGTAGTCAAGCCCCGTTTCGCCTATCGCCACAACCTTGGGGTGATCTGCCAGCTTGACCAGGGTAGCAACATCGGGTTCGCTCCCCGCTTGCGTATCCGGATGCACGCCGACGGCGGCATAAAGCTGTGGATATGCTTCCGCCAGTGCCAGCACCCCCGGAAAGCCTTCTATCGTGACGCCTGCGCAAAGCGCGTGTGTCACCTGATTTTTCGTCATTGAATCAATGATCTGATCAACTTTCCCAACGAAATCAGGAAAATCGAGATGGCAGTGTGAATCGACGAGCATATTAATTTAGTCTATGAAATTATTTATTTAAAACAGGCAGTCGGCCAATCACGCCCGGCCTGCCGCCAGGCCTCGCAGATAACGTGTTGCCATATCCTCGAGAAATAGCTGGGCGTTCAGTGGATGACGTACGACGGACCGAATTCTCAGCAGATCTGCGTAACACGTCAGCAGACCGGTATGGGATGCCCTGGCCGCAAGAGGCTCCAGCTTACTGCGCCAGTCATGGTGGTATTGCAATCTCCCGGCTATTTTCAAGAGAACCAGGTCGTATACCCATTTTTGTATAGTTTCGACTAATTGCTGCAGGCCGAATTCCTGCCCCCCTTTAAGCAAGCCACTCCACTGGGCGGCAATTGCAATCGGGTCACCGGGTTTTTCGCTGAGTGCCTCTATGGCTTTTTTGCAGGACTCCAGCCGTCCCTGCTCCGCCCAGTCGGCGGCAAGCAACGGGGCGCCACCCGTCAAACGCAATAATTCCGCCGCTGATTTCACCCCTTTTGCGGTCAGCCACTGTTCGGCCATGAGCGAATCCGGTCGCCCGAAGATCACGCTGCGGCAGCGGCTGCGGATGGTGGGAATGAGCCTGCGCCAGTTTGATGAAATCAATATAAAATAAACATCTGGAGGTGGTTCTTCAAGTACTTTAAGAAGTGCATTAGCGGCTGCGGGATTCATCGCCTCTGCCGGTGCAATGATTGCAACCCGACTGCCAAGCCGGTGGCTGCCGACAAACACGAAATCAGCAAGCGCCCTGATCTGATCCACCCGTATCGGCCCTGCTCCAGGTTTGCGCGCGGAACTGGCTGCCTGAGATGCTTCGTCACCCTCCTCGCCTGCGTCTTCGCCCTGATCGGGCAATATCAGGCGAAAATCGGGATGATTACCGGAAGCCAGCCAGGTGCATGAACTGCAATGACCGCAGGCCGTTCCGTCCGCTCCATCAGCCATGTTGCGCTGTTCGCACAACAGGCGCGCCGCCAGGGCCTGCGCAAAGGCCAGCTTACCCAGGCCTTCCGGCCCGGCCATCAGCATTGCATGAGGCATGTTCCCGGTGTCGGCAAATAACTGGCGCCAGAGCGGCTTCTGCCATTCAAATACATTTTCTAACATATAGTTATAAGTATTTTCTCAAGTGATTTCTTTATTTCGTCTATGGGTTTTGTGGCGTCAATTTGATGGATACGCAGCGGCTCTCGCTCAGCCCGGTCCAGGTATGCGCGGCGGACGCGCTCAAAGAACGCCTTTTGTTCCCGCTCGAAACGATCTGGCGCATCACCTGTCGCTGCCAGGCGAGCCTGGGCCAGAGTCGGTGGAACATCGAAAAACAGTGTGAGATCCGGCTGCAGACCGGCCTGCACCCAGTGTTCAAGTACCTCCAGCTTCTCCTTATGCAAACCACGTCCGCCGCCTTGGTAGGCAAAACTGGCGTCAGTAAATCGGTCTGAGACTACCCAATCGCCGCGTTCCAGCGCAGGCAGGATCACTTTATCAAGGTGCTCGCGGCGGGCTGCGAACATCAGTAAGGCTTCCGTTTCCAGGTGCATGGATTCATGCAGCAGCAGTTCGCGCAACTTTTCACCCAGCGGCGTACCTCCCGGCTCCCGCGTTGCCACGACCCGCAGGCCGCGTTGCCGCAGAAATTCCACCAGCCATCCGTGATGTGTGCTTTTTCCCGCACCATCAATGCCTTCCAGCGAAATAAACTTGCCACGCAGCAACTATTTTCTCCTCTGGTATTTCGCCACCGCCCGGTTGTGCTCGTCCAGGGTGCTTGAAAATTCGCTGGTTCCGTCGCCGCGCGCTACAAAATAAAGCTTGTCGGTTTTCGGCGGGTGCAGGGCTGCCTGTATTGACGCCAAGCCCGGCATGGCGATCGGGGTCGGCGGCAAGCCGTTGCGCGTGTAAGTATTGTAGTGGGTATCGGTTCTCAAATCGCGCTTGCGCAGATTGCCGTCGAATTTTTCGCCAACGCCATAGATCACGGTCGGGTCGGTTTGCAGCGGCATGCCAAGACGCAATCGATTGGTAAAGACCGCCGATATGGCTGACCGGTCGGCGGCGCGGCCGGTTTCCTTCTCGATAATCGATGCCAGGATGAGTGCCTCATACGGAGTGGTCAACGGAACATCCGGATCGCGCCGCGCCCATTCAAGATTGAGTTGCTTTTGCATGGCGCGATAGGCGCGCTTGAGTATTTCGAGATCGCTGGAATTCTTGGCGAACAGATAGGTGTCTGGAAAAAACAACCCCTCGGGATGTTTTTCGTTTGCTCCCAAGCGCGACAGAATTTCTTGATTACTCAGGTTCAGCGTATCGTGCCGCACATCCGGCTGGGCATTGAGCGCAGTGCGCAACTGGCTGAAAGTCTTGCCTTCGACGAAAACGATTTCGGCCTGGGTGACGTCGCCACGGGTCAATTTTTCCAGAAGCAACAAAGGCGTTACACCCTGCCCCACTTCATAACTGCCCGCCTTGATTTCAGCCGATTTGCCTAGCAAACGGGCCAGCAGGGTGAATTGCCAGGGTGCGAAATCCAGACCGGCACTGGTCATCTGCTGGGATGCTGCGCGCAAGCTGAGTCCCGGCGAAACGCTGAAGTCGAGTGACGTGGCGCCGTGCAGAGACAATGGAGTGACCGCGAACCAGGCCAGCCAGCCGGCGAAACCGCTTACTGACAGCAGCAAAAAGAGAAACAGACGTTTCAAGTTACGCATGGGGTGGAGCGGGTTCGTGCATGCTGAGGAAGTGATGAGCGGGGGCTATAATAACGCAACTCAACTTTCACAGAAGCAGCCAACACCATGAAACAGGACTGGATCGCTTTTCTGGCGCAGCAAGGCGCACATGTCGATAACCTCAACAGTTTGGATTTCGGACATCCGAGCGATGAGTTAGCCAACGCGCAAACCGCAACCATCCTTGCGCCGCTGGTGGACATGGGGCTGATCCGGGTGGCCGGGCCGGATGCCGCCGGATTCCTGCACAATCTGCTGACCAATGATGTTAAAGGACTGCC
>JACQAO010000067.1 GCA_016194935.1 Betaproteobacteria bacterium | reverse complement strand
CTGATAGGCGGCGGCGGAAACGGCGGGCGGGGCCGAAGTGATCTCGTCGAGAAACAGCACGCCGCGCGGGCCATGCCGTTGCGCGTCCGGCAGCAGCGACGGCACTGCCCATTCGACGGCGCTCTTGCCGTGCCGCTCGATGCGAAACGGAATGCCGCGCAGGTCGGAAGGTTCCATCTGCGACAGGCGCACGTCGATCATCGGCGCTGAGTGATGCGCGGCGATCTGCGCGACAATCTGCGATTTGCCCACGCCCGGCGGCCCCCACAGCATCACCGGGGTATGGTGTCCGGCGTCGGCGGCGATGAATTCGTATTCGAGAATTTCTGCAAGCTGGGCAGGACGCATCAAAGCACCGTCGAATAAAGTTGCGCGCGCGGCATGCCAGCCGCTGTGAGTTGGGCCGTGGCAGCGACGACGAAGGCCTCCGGCCCGGCGATATACACGTCATGCGCCGCCAAACCGCCTGTATCAACCGTCGCGGCGCAATCGGCGCAGACTGCATCAACCGCCTTGCGCCCAGCCGCCGCAGCGTCTTCGGCCAACAGCGGCACATAACTAAACTCGTCAAGCGCTTCGGCCCAGGCGCGGCACTGGTTGGACTGGTAATGACCGGCGGGCAGCGTCGCCGCCCAGTAGAGCACGATCGACTCGGCGGCTTCTATCGACATGGCATGCTCGATGAGGCTTTTCATCGGCGCGAAGCCGCCGTCGCAGGCCAGGAACAGCAGTGGCCGCCCGGCGTCATCGTTGAGCGGCGGACGCAGCACAAAATCGCCCCACGGCCCCCACAGCGAGACCGCCTCGCCACTGCTCACCGCCCTGGCAAACAGGCGTTCGGCGAAACTGTCCTGGGTATCCCGATGAATGTGAAACAGCAAATTACGGTCGTCGCAGGGACAGCTCGCCACCGGATAAGTGGCGCTGAAATCCTCCTGCCCGCCGGCCAGGCCGAGCGTGACATTCTGTCCGGCCAGGAAGCGCAGCCGGTTGCTGCGCGGCGTCTGTAAATGCAGCAACAGGGTATCGGCAGCCTGGGCGGAAATCGGCGCGATGCTTTTGACTTTCGCCACGATGCGCTGTTCGGGTATATCGGCGGGGCCGCTGGCTTCCAGCGCCTCCAGCACCACATCGCTGACTGCCGTATGGGCGCACAGCAAGGTGTAGCCCTGCTGCTTTTCCGCTTCCGACAACACGTAGTCGCAATGCTGCACCTGGCGCACCTCGCCCGACACCACGCGCGCCTTGCACAGGCCGCAATTGCCGTTGCCGCAGCCGTAATTGAGCATCAGCCCGGCGCTCATGCCGGCCTTGAGCAGGGTATCGTGACCCTCGACGAAGAATTCGCGCCCGCTGGGACGCACAGTGACATGAGCAGACATGATTTTCAAAACATCATTCAATACGGCAATATTATCCGGCGGATCGTTGCTGCCGAGCACTTCGGCGAGTTCCTGATCCACATAGTGCATGATCTGCAGCAGCAGCGGATCGTCATCCGGAGAGAGGCTCGTCGATTCGTGCAACGCCCGCAAATGAGCCTGCAAGCCCATCACCAGACCGTGGTAACGCCTCAGGTGGCGACGCAAATCCGCCAGTTCCTGTCCTTGCGCAAACAAACGCTGCGCCAGCACTTCGGAACTCGGCAGCATGCGCTCCAGCACGCGCCGGCCAAAAGCCTGCTCCTTGATCCGGGCGACACGCTCGAAAGCGCCGCTGTCCACCGGATCGAAATCGGGATAAGCGCGCACCAGATCGGCGATGGAAATCATGCCGTCATGCGACGGCAGTTCGCCCTCGCGTATCCGCTTTTGCAACACCCCGCGCACCACACCCACCAGCCTGGCTGCGCGCGACAGGGTTAAAAACTGGCCCACGTTTTCTCCTCTACCCGCAACTCCAGCATGGCAAGCTTAGCCGCCACGGCGGCTTGCGGCATTTTATTTACTGAGGCGGCAATAAGCCCCCTTCATGACGGCATCGACAAGCCTGTCCCGTCACACTTGAACATTTGCTAACATCGCTTCTTTCCTGTACGCAACTTCCATGAGCCAGCCCACAGCAGGCAACGCCACTCTACTCCGACTTTTCCCCTTCCTGCGCTGGTGGCCGCAGCTCAATGCCGGCACGCTCAAGGCCGACCTGATCGCCGGAGTCGTCGGCGCCCTCATCGTGCTGCCGCAAGGCGTCGCTTTCGCCACCCTCGCCGGCATGCCGCCCGCATATGGCCTGTATGCGGCGATGGCGCCGGCGGTGATCGGCGCGCTGTGGGGCTCCAGCCGTCACCTGGTGTCGGGGCCGACCAACGCCATCTCGCTGGTGGTGTTCGCTACCATAAGCAGCCTCGCCGAACCCGGCAGCGCGCACTACATCAGCCTGGTGCTGACCCTGGCCTTCATGGTCGGCGTGATGCAGTTGTTCATGGGCCTGGTGAATCTCGGCACGCTGGTCAACTTCATTTCGCATACCGTGGTGATCGGCTTCACCGCCGGCGCGGCGGTGCTGATTATCGCCAGCCAGGTCAAGAATTTTTTCGGTCTGCAGATCCCGCGCGGCGTTTCATTCTTCGAGACGCTGCACCAGTTTGCCCTGCTCGCCGGACAGATCCAGCCGTGGGTGGTGGCGGTCGGCGGAGTGACGCTGGGGGTCGGCCTGATCATGAAAAAATGGCGGCCGAAATTCCCCTACATGATCGTCGCCATGCTGGCCGGCAGCTTCACCGCCTACGCCCTCAACCTGTGGCTGGGCGTCGAAACCACCGGCATCCGCACCATAGGCGCGCTGCCCGGCGCGCTGCCTGCGCTGTCCCATCCCGAATTCAAACTGGAGACGCTCAGTGAATTGATCAGCGCCGCCCTGGCCGTTACCGTGCTGGGACTGACTGAGGCGGTGTCGATCGCCCGCTCCATCGCCACCAAGTCCGGCCAGCGTATCGACGGCAACCAGGAGTTTATCGGCCAGGGCATGTCCAACATCGTCGGCAGTTTCTTTTCGGCCTATCCGTCCTCCGGTTCGTTCAACCGCTCCGGCGTGAATTACGAGGCCGGCGCACAGACGCCGATGGCGGCGGTGTTCTCGGCGCCGGCGCTGATCCTCATCGTGCTGGCGGTCGCGCCACTGGCCGCGTATCTGCCGAATGCGGCGATGGCCGGCATCCTGTTCATGGTGGCCTGGGGCCTGATCGATTTCCACCATATCGCCGCCATCGCCCGCGCCAGTCGCTCCGAAGCGACGGTGCTGGGCGTGACTTTCGTCGCTACCCTGGTGATGCATCTGGAATTCGCCATCCTGGTCGGCATCGTGCTGTCGCTGCTGCTCTACCTGAACCGCACTTCGCGCCCGCGCATCCGCTCACTGCTGCCTGACCTCAACGATCCGCAGCGCAATATGATCGAACGCCAGGCAGGGCAGACGGAGTGTCCGCAATTGAAAATCATCCGCATCGAAGGCTCAATCTACTTCGGCGCAGTCAACCATATCGACGAGTATTTCCACGAGATTGCCGAACGCCGTCCCGGCCAGAAACACCTGTTGCTGGCGGGAAGAAGCATGAATTTTGTCGACGTCGCAGGCGCCGAACTGCTCGCCCACGAGGCCGAGCGGCGGCGCAAGGCTGGCGGCGGCATGTATTTCTTCAGCCTGCGCGAATCTGCCCTGAAGATGCTGGGCAAGGCGGCGTTCTCCGACCGTCTCGGCGCCATCGTCAACTTTCCCAGCACCACGCTGGCTTTTTCCGCGCTGGTACCCAACCTCGATCCGGAGATCTGCGCCACCTGTCAGGCGCGCGTTTTCCGCGAATGCGCCGGTATGCCGCGTCCTGCTTGATTATCGAGGAGCGGTCAGGACAGGAACGGGAAGAGCCGTTTAACCAGGTGCGTGGTCATCAAATCATGCGCCCGGGATGTTAATGTCAATGTCAATGTCAATGTCAATATCAATGTCAACGCTTTGCGGCTTTCGCCCGGTCTTCCCATTCCTTGGCGGCAACCGGATCGGGAGGAACACCATCCAGACCGGATGCGTAAATATGACTGAGCGTCTGCATGGCCATGCGGTGACCGCCTGCTGCGGCGCGCTTATACCAGTCGAGGGCGACCGCCACATCTTTCTTGACGCCGCCGACGCCATGTTCATAGCGCTGCGCCAACTGGTATTGCACCTCGAGGTCGCCGTCGTTGGCCAGCCGGTGCAGCTCCGGCAGGCGGTTGTACCAGCCCTCCTTGATTTGATAGCCGATACTTTCGATCAACTGGATAAAATAAATCGCGCTCTCGTCGCCCTGCTGCGAAGCTTTCTCGAACCACGACTTGGCGGCGGCCCGGTCGGGTTCCACACCGAGTCCATAGTGGTACATTTGTCCCAGCAGGGTCTGTGCTTCGGCATTGCCTTCGGTCGCGGAACGCTTGAACCAGTACAAGGCCTTGGCGGCATCCTTGTCGACACCCACGCCGTCCCGATACATCTTGCCAAGCTTCACCTGCACCTGGAGATTGCCCCGGTTGGCCGCCTTGACGCGCCAGTCAAACGCCAGCTTGAGGTTCTGGTCCACGCCCAATCCCTGCTCGTAGAGATCGCCGAGTTTTTCCTCGGCATAGCCATTGCCCTGGATCGCCGCCCGTTCGAACCAGCGCGCGGCGATGGCCGGATCCTTGGGCAGGCCGCCGTCTCCGTTCAGATAGGCGATCGCCAGCAGAATCTGCGAAGAAGCGCTGCCTCTTTCCGCAGCCTTGGCGATCAGGGTAATGTCATCGGCGCTGGCGGCCAGAGTTAACTCCGCAGCGAACGTCAGCGCGAATACTGCCAACAGCCATGCAAAATATCGATTCATAGGCTCTAAAGATTTCGGCGAGAGCAAAGTATACGCCGTCTGGATGGCGGCTAAAATTCATTTATCCAGCCACGCTCACGCCCGCCGTGTCGTCGCGTCGCTGGCGGCGGGAAAACTGACGCGCGCCGCCAGTCCGCCCAGGGCGGAAGTGTCGAGACTGACCGATGCGCCATGACGGGTGGCTATCGCCTTGACGATGGCGAGACCCAGGCCGCTGCCCGGCTCGCCGTTGTCAGCGCGGCGATAGAAGCGATCAAAAACCCGCTCGCGCTCCTCGGGCGGAATGCCGGGGCCGCTATCGTCGACCTCGATCCAGCAGCGTCCGTCGCCGCTCCGCACCGCGACGTCCACGCGCCCCCCGTCCGGCGTGTAGCGCACAGCATTGCCGATCAGGTTGGCCGCCAGCGTGCGCAGGTCTTCGAAGTTGCCGCGCACGACGGCGCTCTCGTCCGACGCGCTGACACCGAGGTCGATATGTTTCGCTTCGGCCAGCGCAGCATGATCGGCCGCCGCCAGCGCCGCAAGTTCCGCCAGGCGTACAACCGGTGAAGAGCCAGCCGTAACCCCGGCCTCGGCGGGATCCTGCCGCGCCAGCGTCAGCAGTTGCTGTACCACGCGGCTGGCGCGTTGCAGACCATGCTTCAGCTCGGCGATGGCCGCATTACGATCTTCAGCGGTTTCTGCGCGTTCCGTCAGTTGCATTTGCAATTGCAGGGCGGTCAGCGGGGTACGCAGTTCATGCGCAGCATCCGCGACAAAGGCACGCTGCGAAGCGAGCGCCGCCGCCAGGCGTTCGAGCAGGTGATTGATGGACTCGACCAGCGGCTGCGCCTCGCTCGGCACGCCGTCCAGGCGCAGCGGCTCAAGCGAATTGGGGGTGCGTTTGCCGACTGAGTGCGCAATGCGATAGAGCGGCGCGAGTTCGCGGCCCACCAGCCACCAGATCAAGCCGCCCAGCAGCGGTAGCAAGAAGATGAATGGCAGCACGGTATGCAGCGCGGCGGAGGTGGCAAGCTTCTGGCGCGCGCTCAGCGGCTGCGCCACCTGGATCACCTGGTCGCGCAACGCGATGGTGAATACGCGCCATTTTCCCTCTGCGGTTTCGAGCGTGGCAAAACCCAACTGCGCCCGGTTCGGCAGGAGCACCTGGGGGTTGGAAAAGTACAAACGGTCGCCGTCGCGCGTCCATACCTGAATCACAAAATCGAATTCGTCATCCGCCGACGGCGGCAGCGGTGGATTGTAGGTGCTGGCAAAAGCCTGGTCGCGCAATGAAAGCGCGAGCTGTTCCAGGTGATAGTCGAAAACCTGGTCTATGCCGCGCAACGCCAGGCGGTAAGTGCCTGCCGCACCGGCGAACATCGCCAACACAACTGCGGTAAACAGTACGCCGAGCAGGCGGCGGCGAATCGAGATCATGTTTCACCCGGCACAAAATAGCCTACGCCGCGCAGGTTGCGTATCCATTCCGCACCCAGCTTGCGGCGCAACGAGTGGATATACACTTCCACCGTGTTGCTCTCGACTTCCTGGCCCCAGCCATACATCAGTTCTTCCAGCTCCAGGCGCGAAAAAGGTTTGCCTGGCTGTTGCAGCAGGGTGAGCAGCAGCGAATATTCGCGCGGCGTGAGATTCACCGTCACCTCGTCAAGACTGACCGCATGTGTCATCGGATTCAGGCACAGTCCGCCGTGACGGATCAGCGCTTCCGCGCGACCGCTATTCCGCCGCAGCAGTGCACGCACGCGGGCGATCAACTCATCCAGATCGAAGGGCTTGACCAGGTAGTCGTCGGCGCCGGCATCGAGACCGCGCACCCGGTCCGGCACTGCATCGCGCGCAGTGACGATCAGCACAGGGATGCGATTGCCCTGCCGCCGCTGCGCCTGCAATAGTTCCAGCCCATCCATGCGCGGCAGGCCGAGGTCGAGCAGCATCAAGTCGTAGGTTTGATCGGCCAGCGCCAGTTCCGCTGCGCGTCCGTCCTGCGCCCAATCGACTGCATAACCCTCGTGGCGCAGGCCGCGCTGGACTGCGGTGCCGATCATTTGGTCATCTTCGACGAGCAGGAGGCGCATGCGGCGAGGGCAGAAAGGGATGGTGAAGTATGTGACTCGACTGCTTAACCCAAGCTTAAAGCAAGCCGTAGTTTCCCGAAGGGTTATGCTCGATTTTACACTTCAATAATCGGCAAGCCCGCAAATGCCTGCCAGACGCCCTCCCGCCAGCGGCAGCCGGCTACTTCGTCGTATGGCTGGAGAGATAGGCGGCTACATTCTCAATATTGCCCGACGTAAGATCGTGGGCAATCACCTTCATGATGGCCCCCTCGGGACGCTCGTCGGTACGCTGGAATACGTTCAACTGCTTGACGATATAGTCGGCATGCTGGCCTGCGAGGCGCGGGAAAGTGCCGTTGCCGGCGGCTTCCGCGCCGTGGCAGGTCGAGCAAGGCGGGATATTCCTGGCGGCCACGCCTTGTTCGAAGACGAACTTGCCGGCGCTCTCGCGCTGAGTCAGAGTGTCTCCGGCTTGGTCAGGATTATTTTTTTGCTGTGAAAAATAGCTCGCCAGTTCATCAATCTGCTTTTCCGTCAAGCTCCTGGAAATACCCCACATGTATTCAAAACCCTCCGGGTCCAGGCGGTCATGGCCTTTGAATTCCTTCATCTGGGCAACGAAGTATTCCTTTTGTTGTCCCGACAACTTGGGAAAATTTGGATTGACGGAATTGCCGTCGACGCCATGACAATTCGAGCACACCTGCAAAGCCAGCGTCTTGCCGGATACGCTCGGGTCGGCGAGATTGCGGGAACGCTCTGCGGTAGTCGAACAGCCCGCGCCAAACGCAGCGAGCAGCAACGCCAGGGTAATTGAAACTGTTTTCATTCTCGATCTCCAAAGGTGTGCATGGGGGGGTATCGGTTACGTTGTCAGAGCTCAGAGCTTGTGAAGAAATCGTAGCGAGCGGGCCGCAGCGGGGTGCGGACGGAGCGCAGCTACCGGAATGTACGTCGTTGTACATGAGGATAGCGAGCACCGCCCAATCCCCGATCCGGTTCCCGCAGTAGATTTATTCACAAGCTTTCAGTACGCGCCCCATACATAGAAGAACAGGGTGTTGTTGTCCCTGGCGTTCGGGTTGGCGCCCGCCTGATCCTTGTTGAACAGGGTGTATTGCAGGCCGAGTCGCACATTTTGCAGCGGTGTCCAGAACACCTCCGGCGTCCAGCCTTTGGACTCTTCACCTAGTGTGTTGGTGAGACTGAAGTAGGAAAGCGTGGCGCCGTACTTTGCCTGGTAAGTAAAAGAGGCCTTGGCCCGCAGGGAATTAACAGTATCGGAATTACCCGCCGCGTAATCGATGTTTTCATGGATGCGTGCGACCGTCGCGGTGACCGTGTAGGGATCAAGCAGGTACTGGTACTGGGCATCAATGCCGTTGTCACGGTAGTGGTCAGTCGGGCTGGTGAGATCGGTCTGGTCGGAATATTGACGGACATCGAAGTGCGTCAGCCCGAGCATGACGTTGTGCGGACCCCATTCTTTAGTCAGTGCCAGACGAACGTAAGGATTGGTTCCTTTGATGTAAGTCTGGCCGCCGTTGCCATGAGTCAGGATGGAGAAGACGCCATCGCCGGTCTTGTAACCGGTAATCTCGGCATACAGCGTTCTGTTCCAGTAGGCGTAGGCGCCGATTCCCGCCGCCTGCTGGCCGAGCCCGCCGTCCAGTATCGGTGCTGCTCCGGCGCCCGCGCCGGTGCTGCCTGGCACGGTCGCGGGACCCCAGGCCGGGACGCTGTGGAACACATCCTGCACGCCGGGATTGTTGTTCAGCATCAGGCCGTATATCAAGTCACTGTTGTCGTCGATCAGGCGGTCGGCATAGCGGATATCCATGTTGTCCGGATGTGAGCGGCCGCTAAAGGTTCCGATATTCGGCGTGGTGTCAAACGTCACCTGGGTGAAAGCACCGATATTGTCGGAAATCTTTCCGGCGAGGAACACGCTGGCAGTGGCAAAGGTGAGTGCGCCGGTCGTGGTCTTGTCGGCAGGGTCATCGACCTTCACCTTGTTGGCGTTCACCACCGCCATCACCGACAGCGGCAACGTGCGCTGACCGATGGTGTAACCGGTCAGTTTGAACATCCGGCCATATGGCGTGAGTTCAGGGAACTGGCCGCCGGCATGACAGGCGACGCAGTTCTGCCCGGTCTGGCGGGCAAAGGATGGCACCGCATGAGCATTGCTTGCAACCAGCAATGCGACCGGCAATGCAGCCAACAACAAGCCGCGTAGCGGCGGGAATAGGAGTCTCATCGGAATGCCCTCGCGTAAATTTCGGATACATTTAATCTTGCCCGGACTTTTCCGGCGCGGCATTGAGCGAGATCAATTGATATGCAGGAAGCCGGTAAGCTTTCAGCAACATCTCGTTACACTCCTGCGAATTCCGGGGCGGCGGTTTTAAGTCTGTTTTAACTTTGACCCCGTTACGATGCATTCCATAGGCAGACGGTCTGCCAACCCATGAAAAGGAGTGCGTCATGAATCGTAAAATCATCACCGGCAGCGTCATCAGCGCTGCGGTACTGGCCGCGCTGGCCGGCAGTTATGGTCATTTTGTCCCGAGCGGATTGAGCCAGGCGCAGGCAGCGGTTCCCGCCCCGGTCACCGCTGCCAGCCCTGCAACAGACGTTGCGCCGCTGGCAACAACCGGCATCACCGACTTCTCCGCCATCGTCGAGCGTTACGGCCCGGCGGTGGTGAATGTCAGCGTGACCGGCAAAGTGCAGCAAACCGGCATGGCTGGCAATTCACCCGGCTTCGATCCCAATGAGATGTTTCCCGATTTCTTCCGGCGTTTCGGGCCGCTGTTTCCGCATCCTCCAGAAGGCGGGCAGATCATCCGGGGACAGGGCTCCGGCTTCATCGTCAGCAGTGACGGGGTGATCCTGACCAATGCCCACGTCATCGACGGGGCGCAGGAAGTCACGGTCAAACTGACGGATCGGCGCGAGCTCAAGGCCAAGGTGCTGGGCGTTGACCGCCAAACCGATGTGGCGGTCCTGAAAATCGACGCCACCAACCTCCCCATCGTCCACTTTGGCGACCCGAACGCCACCCGTGTCGGCGAGCCGGTGCTGGCGATAGGCTCGCCTTTCGGTTTCGAGAATTCCGCGACCTCGGGCATCGTCAGCGCCAAATCGCGGTCGCTGCCGGATGGCACCTATGTGCCTTTCATACAAACCGATGTTGCGGTGAATCCCGGCAACTCCGGCGGGCCGCTGTTCAACACGCGGGGTGAAGTGATCGGCATCAACTCGCAAATATTCACCCGCACCGGCGGATACGAGGGACTGTCGTTCGCCATCCCCATCGACGTAGCCACCAAGGTGGAAAAACAATTGATGGAGCACGGCAAGGTCACGCGCGGACGGCTGGGGATTACGATTCAGGAAGTCGATCAGGCGCTCGCCGATTCCTTCGGCCTGAAGAAGCCGCATGGCGCGCTGGTCAGCTCGGTGGAGAAAGGCAGCCCGGCTGAACACGCCGGCATTGAAGCCGGGGATATCGTGGTGCGCCTCGGCGACAAAGAGATCAATCACTCTGCCGATCTGCCTGCCCTGGTCGCCGACCTGAAGCCGGGTACTGCGACGCAACTGGAAGTCATACGCAAAGGCGCAAACAAAATCGTCGCCGTCACGGTGGGCGAGATGAAGACGGACAAGCTTGCCAGGGACGATCACAACAGCACGTCACAAGGCCGCCTGGGGCTGGCGGTACGCCCGCTCAACCGCGACGAGCGGCAACAGGCGGGCGTAAGCAACGGGCTGTTGGTGGAGGATGCGTCCGGTCCCTCGGCACTGGCAGGAATACATCCGGGTGACGTGGTGCTCTCGCTCAACGGCGTGCCGGTCGGCAGCGTCGAGCAGCTCCGCAGCCTGGTTGCCAAAGCCGGCAAGCATGTGGCGCTGCTGATCCAGCGCGACGACAGCAAGATATTCGTACCCATCAACATCGGCTGATTGCCGCGCTGCGCGACTGCCTGCATGACTCCGGATCAGCCTCCGCTACCCGCCGATCAGGGGGCGATCAGAAGTCATGCAAACAAACCGGGCGCGGCGGCGGTGGATGACACCCACCGCCTGATCGGACACATCCTGCCGACCTCGGCCACCATGGTCGGTGTTTGCGTCACCGCAATCGGCATCGTGCGCCTGCTGAGCGCCGGTACGGTGGAACACTATGTAGACAAGCTGCTGGCCATCGACAGCGTGCTTTTCGTCATATGCTCCAGCGTATCTTTCGCCGCCATCCGCATGGCGGCGCGCGCCGAACAACTCGAATCGATTGCAGAATCCTTATTCATGGCCGGGCTTTTCCTGCTGGGAATCGCCTCCGTGTTCATGGCGTTCCAGGTGCGCTGAGGCTGGTAAATCCAGCGGCGTTCCCTGCGCCGCGGCGTATAATTCGCCGCATGGCGCGCAGTATCCTGCACGTCCTTGGCCCACGTCCACTTGTGTAAATCCGCCTGACCATCATGCTTACCTTGATTACCGCATACCACGGCGAACTGCTCGGTTTTGTCCTGAGTTTCGGCATGATCGCCGCGTATCATCTTTATCTGCACTGGTATTTGATGCGCCACGATCCGCATTACACGGTTCAGGCGATCCAGGCAGAAGCGCGCCGGCACTGGGTCGAGAGCGTCATGCGCGACAAGCGCGACATCATGGCGGTGCAGACCCTGCGTAATTCCACCATGGCGGCGACTTTTCTGGCGTCCACTGCGGTGTTGCTGATCATGGGTACGCTCAGCATGTCGGAACATGGCGGCGACATGGCGCACGCCCTGCATGCGCTGAACATTCTCGGCGCGGTCGATCCCAGCTTATGGCTGCTCAAGCTGCTGGCCCTGGTCATAGACCTGTTCGTGGCTTTCTTCGCTTTCACCCTGGCGATACGCAAATTCAACCATGTCGGCTACCTGCTCAACATACCCGCCGAACTCCATCACCCCATCATCACGCCGCAATATGTCGCCGACTACCTGAATCGCGCGGCCCGTTACTACAGCACCGGCATGCGCGCCTACTACTTCACCGTACCCTTGCTGTTCTGGCTGTTCGGGCCGCATTTAATGGTGCTTTCATCGCTGGTGCTGGTCTTCGTCCTGCACCGGCTGGACCGCGCCCCTGACTCAGGAGATTGAAATGGGACACCGCCTCTCGAAAATCTACACCCGCACCGGCGACGCCGGCACCACCGGTCTCGGCGACGGCTCGCGCACCGGCAAGGACAGCCTGCGCGTCGCCGCGATGGGTGACGTCGACGAAACCAACTCGGTGATCGGCCTGCTGCTGTGCGAGGAGTTGCCGGAAGATGTGCGCAAGCTGCTGACCGGCATCCAGCATGATCTGTTCGATCTCGGCGGCGAGCTCTCCATCCCTGGCGCCACGCTGCTGGCCGCCGGCGCGCCGCTGCGGCTGGAAGCGGCCATCGACCGCTACAACGCCACGCTGAAACCGCTCAAGGAATTCATCCTGCCGGGCGGCAGCCGCGCCGCCGCGCACACCCATATCGCCCGCACCGTCAGCCGCCGCGCTGAACGCGCGGTGGTGGCGCTGGCGCAAACCGAAGCGGTGGCGGAAGCCAGCCGGCAGTACCTGAACCGTCTCTCCGACTTGCTGTTCGTGCTCGGACGCCACCTCAACCGCGCCGCCGGACGCAGCGACGTGCTGTGGCAAAAAGGCGGCGGCGCTTAATCCAGGTGGAGGGAGCATTGGACAACACAGCGCAGTCTCTCCCCCTGTGGGACAATCCCATGGGTACCGACGGTTTCGAATTCGTCGAATACGCCGCGCCCGATCCGGCAGCCATCGGCAAGCTGTTCGAGCAGATGGGTTTTGTCGCCATCGCCCGCCACCGGCACAAAAATGTTTTGCTCTACCGCCAGGGCGAGATCAATTTCATCATCAACGCCGAGCCGGATTCCTTCGCTCAACGTTTCGCCCGCCTGCATGGCCCGAGCATCTGCGCCATCGCCTTGCGCGTGCAGGACGCCAAGTTTGCCTACGAACGCGCCATCGGTCTCGGCGCCTGGGGCTATGCCGAACGCGCCGGCCCGGGGGAACTGAACATCCCCGCCATCAAAGGCATCGGCGACTCGCTGATTTATCTGGTCGACCGCTGGCGCGGCAAGAACGGCGCAAGGGAAGGCGAGATCGGCAATATCGGTTTCTTCGATGTCGACTTCGAGCCGCTGCCTGTCGCGTACCTTGGCGCGGCGCTGTCTCCGCGCGGCCACGGACTGAAACACATCGACCATCTGACCCACAACGTCCATCGCGGACGCATGGGCGAATGGGCGGATTTTTATACCCGGCTGTTCAACTTCCGCGAAGTGCGTTACTTCGACATCGAAGGCCAGGTCACCGGCGTCAAGAGCAAGGCCATGACCAGCCCCTGCGGCAAGATCCGCATCCCCATCAATGAAGAAGGCAAGGAAGCCGCCGGACAGATCCAGGAATATCTCGACAGCTACCACGGTGAAGGCATTCAGCACATCGCCTTGGCCTCCGACGACCTGTACGCCACAGTGGATGCGCTGAAGCGCCAGGGGCTGCGGCTGCTCGACACCACCGACACCTACTTCGAGCTGGTGGATCAACGTATTCCAGGGCATGGAGAGAATCTCGCGGAACTCAGGAAGCGCAAGATACTGATCGACGGCAAGCCCGGCGACCTGCTGTTGCAGATATTTTCCGAGAATCAACTGGGGCCGATATTTTTTGAATTCATCCAGCGCAAAGGCAACCAGGGCTTCGGCGAAGGCAACTTCAAGGCCTTGTTCGAAAGCATCGAGCTGGACCAGATCCGCCGCGGAGTGCTCAACACCCAACATCCATAGCCAGGAGGAAACCGCCATGCTGCTCAAGAAAATTCATCACGTCGCCTACCGCTGCAAAGACGCCAAGGCAACGGTCGAGTGGTATGGCAAACACCTCGACATGAAATTCGTGCTGGCCATTGCCGAGAACGAAGTGCCATCGACCAAGGCCCCTGATCCCTACATGCATGTATTTCTCGATGCCGGAGGGGGAAACATCCTGGCGTTTTTTGAACTGCCCACCCAGCCGCCGATGGGGCGCGATCCCAACACCCCGGACTGGGTTCAGCACCTGGCGCTGGAAGTCGATTCGGTCCCGACCCTGCTGGCCACCAAGACGCGCCTGGAAGCCGCTGGCATCGAAGTGGTGGGGCCGACCGATCACACCCTGTTCCTGTCGATCTACTTCTTCGATCCCAATGGACATCGCATCGAACTTGCCGCCAATACCGCCACCGACGAAATGTTCCGCCGGCTTGATGCAGTGAAATGGCCGATGCTCGATGAGTGGGCAAAAACACGCCGCGCCCCGGCACATGCGCGCTGGATGCATGAGGGCAAGCAGACTCAATTGCCGTCATGAAGCTTGCCACGCTCAAGGAAGGCGGTCGTGACGGCACGCTGGTCGTCGTCAGCAAAGACCTGAGCCGGTGCCAGGTTGTACCCGGCATCGCGCCAACGCTACAGGCCGCGCTTGACCAGTGGGACGATGTGTTGCCGCAACTGGCTGCCGTGTCGCTGGCGTTGAACAATGGCACAGCACATCAAGCCAGTCCTTTCCATCCCCAGGCTTGCCACTCCCCGCTGCCGCGTGCTTACCAGTGGGCCGACGGCTCGGCCTATGTCAATCATGTCGAACTGGTCCGCCGCGCGCGTGGCGATACCCTGCCGCCCGAGTTCTGGAGCGACCCGCTGATGTATCAGGGCGGCTCGGACAGTTTCATCGGCCCCTGCGATCCGATACGCACGCTGAACGAAGACTGGGGCGTCGATCTCGAAGGCGAAGTGGCGGTCATCACCGGCGATGTAGGCATGGGCGCCACGCTCGAACAATCGGCGCAGGCGATACGCCTGGTGATGCTGGTGAATGACGTCAGCCTGCGCAATCTGATCCCGGCGGAACTCGCCAAAGGCTTCGGCTTCTTCCAGTCCAAGCCCGCCTCGGCCTTCTCGCCGGTGGCGGTGACGCCGGATGAACTGGGCGCGGACTGGCGCAACGGCAAGTTGCACCGGCCACTCACGATCCGCCTGAACGGTCAACTTTTCGGCCAGCCGGATGCCGGCGTCGATATGGTGTTCAACTTCCCGCAGTTGATTGCCCATGCCGCCAAAACGCGGGATCTCGCAGCCGGCAGCATCATCGGTTCGGGTACGGTGTCGAACAAGCAGGGCGGATTGCACGGCTCGTCCATCGCCAACGGCGGCGTCGGCTACGCCTGCCTGGCCGAGCTGCGCATGTACGAAACCATCGAGACCGGCAAACCGCAGACGCCTTTCCTTAAATTCGGCGACCGGGTGCGCATAGAGATGTTCGACTCTGAAGGCCGCAGTTTGTTTGGCGCAATCGAGCAGCAGGTCATGCGGGCTCAGGCTTGTAGCACTTCGACGTTGAAACCAAGCAACACCGGTCTATGGTAGCCACTTTCGTTTACGCCAGTAGCCGGGACGGCGACTATGGTGGGCTACAGCCAAGACCCGTATTTCTTCGTCGGCAACAGAATAGATAACCGAGTATGGGAAGTGCCGCATGACGAGACGGCGCCTCCCATTGAGCCACAGCGCCCCAAGTAGCGGATGCTGCAACAGTAGTTGAATCGAGTGTTCGAATTCGGTGAAAAGTGCTTGCGAAAGAGCAGTGCCTGCCCGTTCTTTGTAGTACTCAGCCGCTTCCCGAAGGTCACACTCGGACTCAGGATGCAGCAAATACCTCATTGAAACTCGGCTCTCAATCGCATCAGAGTTTCTGTACCGGGGAGCAACGACACTGCCCCACTTTCGATTTCGGCGTGACGCCTCTCAACTTCTACTGCCCATGCATTTTCGATGTCAGGCTCAGAGTCGAGACTTGCAATAAGCTTTTCGACAAGGCGAGCGCGCAGGGCAGCAGATAAATTTAGAGCTTCGGCTTCAAGTTCTTCAACGGTAGTAGTCATGACTTCCTCCGGATGCGGCAACTAGTTAGCAACAGGGTGCCATAAGGTGGGGTGCAGAATCAACCCTTCAAATTCTGAAGATAGATCGGGAACAGGATTTGTGATGTCCAACGTGAGGGTAAGGGGCGCGCCGCTTTTGGCGCGCCGCTCTCGAACGCCATGTTGGACAATGCCCTCTCCTCACAGGGTCGCAAACGTGACCGGTGCTCCTAAGTTCAATCGTCATGCTCCAGAGTTATGACGACATTTCCCTTCTTGCGTCCGGTATCGACGTGGCGGTGTGCCTCGGCGATCTGCTCGAACGGATAGAGCCGATCAATCACCGGTTTGAATTCTCCCGCCTCAGCCAGCCCCGCGAGAAAACGCAAATCTTCAGCGCGCCCGGCCGCTGGCCCGGCGATGACTCGTCTGCTGCTCGTCATCGACACCCATGGAATCTGAAGCATGTCTGGCAGCCCAGCTAGAACCATAAGAAGGCGTCCTCCTTCCTTCAACGAAGCTTTGCTACGGGAGAACGGGGCCGTGCCGACGGTATCGACAATGACATCATAGGCTTCGCCATTCTGCGTGAAGTCTTCTTGGGTGTAGTCGATGACATGACTGACGCCCAGAGATCTCACTAGTTCCACGTTGGCGGTACTGCATACCCCAGTGACAATTGCCCCGAAATGCCTGGCAAGCTGCGCCGCAGCCGTGCCAACCGCTCCGGAAGCGCCATTGACGAGCACGCTTTCCCCGCTCTTAAGTTTTCCTCTTCTGAGGAAATCCAACGCCGTTGTTCCGCCAAAAGACAGTGCTGCGGCTTCTTCAAAAGTCAGATTGGACGGTTTTAGCGCCACCGCCCCGTCTTCAGCCATGCATTTGTACTCCGCATAACAACCCATGGAGGCATCGCTGAACGCAAAAACCTGGTCGCCGACCTTGAATTTCCTTACATCTTTTCCGACCGATTCAATTACCCCGGCCAACTCCGACCCTAGTATGGGTTGCTTAGGTCGTGAGACTCCGAATACCAAACGCATGATCAGCCCGAAGCCGACAGGCACATTGAGACTTCGCACCCTCCAGTCCCCGGATGTTACCGTTGTCGCATATGTTTTTATCAGGACTTCATTGTCCTTGGGCGTGGGCTTTTCGACCTCCTTCAATTGAAGAACCTCGGGCGGCCCATATCTTTCATACACAATTGCTTTCATACGTTATCGCCCTCGAAGGTTGCTTAGATACGCAGTCTTTCGCGTTGTCCAACGTAAAGTTGAGGGGCGCGCCGCTTTTGGCACGCCCCTCTCGAACGCCATGCTGGATTGTTTACCAGCCGCCTTGGTAGTTATCTTTGTGTCAACGACCGCTTGGCTCAATGACGATCACGCCCGCAGTTGCCTGTAGTGGGTATGACTCCATCACCGGGCCAGTAAACCAAACCTTCACCTGCTGCCCCACCCGAAGTTCAGCGGCGCCCACGGCCTCTTCGCCTCGGCGCAACACTTGAGTGCCATCGGTTATCCCCACGCGCGCCTTAGCGGAGCCATGCGCCTCGGTGGGCTTCTCTTCCACAATGATCGCAGGCAGCGCTATAGCTGTGACCAGCCCGATAATCGACGGCGCCGTGCGTGGGATGGGGGCTGTTGCATCGGACACCGATGGATCTGTTACCGCAGGCGAACACCCAGAGCTGATCAGGAAACTGAAAAGCAGTGCACTCACGGGGTGGGCGCGTATTTTTGTCATCTACATCCTCCGAGCATGTTTGGCAATCTAACGACGCTGTAGAAAAAGCTATTCACTTGCCCATTCTGCGGTGATCCAAATGGAATATCAAGGCTCCAATAGCGATCGCATATTCGGAGTTCGGATTGAGGAGCGCGCCGCTTTTGGCGCGTTCCTCTCGAACGCCATGTTGGGCGTCTTTGTGCGTGGGCGCTTCAAGCTCGCTTGCTCCTCATGGCGGAAAGTTGCCTGATGGTTGGGTTCTTCAACAGGCGTCTGTACTCGGGACTCTCCATGGCTACCAGAGCAACCTTGCCCTTGGCATCGAAGTGAAGACCCCAGCCGTATGACTTGGGCAAGGGCGAGGCTCGCATGCACGCCATGGGTTTAGAGAAGAGCTCAGACCATAATTTCGCTCGCCTGGCTTTGATCTCGGCGGCGGGAATGCCTTGGCGTTTCACATGCACGGAGAACTGTACCTCCTCCTGTGTAAGTAAGTAGGGTTTGCCCGAGATGAGTTCGTACTCCAGTTGCGCAATAGATTTCTCGTCGCCACGCCCAGGCGGCACGGCGCCTGCCTTTGCTGAGGTGTCTGGGGCTACTGCAATGAAAGTGTTGACGTAGTTCACAGGCTACCTTTTGACGCCGGCACACACGTTTGACATAACCGGCGCCGCGACATTTGAATTTTGCTTTGACAATCGCCGGCGTCCGTGTTGATGGACGGGTTCGGTCACATTCGTAACTATGCGCGCCGTTCTTTACGCCCAAGACCTTCAGCTATGAACGACAGGACAAGAGTATTTAGACCCTATTTCAGTAGGAATCGTACCCCGCATGGACTGTCTTTGGCACGCGAGCGACGAACTTTCCGGATGCAACGCCTCCGCTATTCGGTGCAGGAATTGGCAACTCCTTGGACTTGAGTGCGGCAATCGTGGCTTTCAATGCGTCTTTCCCATTCGTGAGCGCTTCCTCGACGGTTTCCCCGTCAGACAGGCACTCCGAAAAATCGGGATAAGAAATCAGGAAGCCGCCGCCTTCCTCAGCCGAGAGCAGGCGAATCTCAAACGGGTAGTCAATTCGTTTTCCCATCGTTCATGCTCCTTCAATAGTAGAGGTCATGGGCGCTGCGCGGCTTGCTTTGATACGCAGTCTTTCGTGTTGTCCAACATTTGAATTCACCGGCGCTGCGCGGCTTTATCGCGCAGCGTCCGGTGGAATGATGGATTAGCCGCCGGAACCACAGCAAGCTGCAATACCTCGGTGGCCCATTGATTGAGGCTCTTTCCCGCAGCCTGTGCAGCGACCAGTGCGCGACCGTGAATTTCAGGGGGCACGCGCAGCAATAGCTTGCCGGACGCAGGTTTCTCAGGCTCGACGCCCTCACTTTTGCAGTCAGCAAGATAGTCTTTGACGGCGCGTTCAAACTCAGCACGCAATTCCTTAACCGTCTCACCATGAAAACTGATGATGCTGCGAATTCCCAGGATGCGGCCAATAAAAATGTTGTCTCGCTCGTCGTATTCGACGCGAGCGGTATAGCCCTTGTGTGACATTGTGTTCATGGCAGTACTCCTACGCGCTCCAATAACTCCCGTACCTCTTCAACTTGATAACGCTTGGCTTCCCTTCCGGGATGTGGCCGATGACATCGCCATTGCTCGCCATTGAGTTCAATCTTGACACGCGAACCTTCGTATTCGGACACTGAACCGCCAAGTGCCTTGATGAGCACCTCGATGTCGGAGAACAAAATGGATGCTGATGTCGAACGGGAAAATATCGCAGCCAGCGTTTTGCGGTGTTTGGCATTCATGAGGGAACGATAGCATATAGTGCTATCACTTTCAAACCGGCCAGTCTGAGGCGGCTAACGAGGGTGTAGAAAAAGTGGTTGAGGGGTCATACTGAATAATTTTCGGGGGTCAGTTGACCATTCCCCACCCCGAGATCGTCGAATGCAGAGCGTTTTGTAAAGCCGGTTTTTCGTCACAGACATGGCGGTTTTGAAAATTGAGTTTTTCTACAGCTTCAACGTAAAGTTGAGGGGCGCACCACTTTTGGCGCGCCCCTCTCGAACGCCATGTTAGGTCTTGTCAGGCGCGAAATGCCCCATAAATTTCAACTCTTCGATTGCGCTCATGTATGGCATGAACCGTTCATCTCCACTTTCAAATGCTTTTGCTGCGGTCATGGCGTTTTCCAGTGTGTCCCATTTTGCGATATCTGCAAATATCCGATCTTCACGTGCTGGCGCGTACGTATGAAGTTCCAATAGTCCGGGGAAGCCTTTCAGCGCCTTACGCAGCCCTTTTCTGAGGACCACCATCTTTTCCACGTGTTCCTCTTTTACAGTGAATATTGCGATTTCTAGAACATGATTCTGTTTACTCATTTCTAACTCCTCTGTTGGTTGGATGAGTTAGCACTATCGCACCGGACTACTGACATCGTGGTGTCAGTAGTGCTTTTTCTGCTCTGTCCAATTGGCCGATTGATGGCGCATGTAAGCCTGCAGATTGACCACGGTGGTGCTTTGGAAAGTGCGCTCCATAACCCGTAGCCCAGTGATTCTGTCGATGCGAAACTCCCGGAAGGCGTATCTCAGTGTGCACCAGGCACCCAAAGTCCACTTGCCACCCCAGTAGAAAAGGCCCAGTGGATACACTATTCGTTCTGACTTGGCACCTTCGAGCGTATCGTAAGAAAAAGAGATGGCATTGGTTGCCCGGATCGCCTCCCGTAATACATCCCAATGCTGTGAACCGTAAGTACGGTCTGTGACACTCAGAGCGCGAATTTTGGTATTGCAGTCTACGCTCTCTCGATCAGGTAACGCAGCTTCTATTTTATGTAAAAGGCTTTTCGCAGCAATGGGAAGTTTTTTACCAGTCGAAGCGGAGATCATTTCAACACCTAACATAAGGGCCTCTATTTCTTCAGAGGTTAATGTTAAAGGCGGTAGCTCAAAGCCTTCACGTAGCCGATAGCCAACACCTGCCTCACCGTAGATTGGAATGTTGCTTAAGGATAGGTCATCAATATATCGATAGACAGTACGAACAGAAACGCCAAGTCTTTCCGACAGTTTTTGTGCGGTAATTGACTGATGTGACCGCACCAGGTTTACAATTTGAAAAAGCCGATCCGCTTTACGCATTTTTGAATCTCACTGTTACCAAGATCATTAGTCTAACGAGGGTGTAGAAAAAGTGGTTGAGGGGTCATACTGAATAATTTTCGGGGGTCAGTTGACCATTCCCCACCCCGAGATCGTCGAATGCAGAGCGTTTTGTGAAGCCGGTTTTTCGTCACAGACATGGTGGTTTTGAAAATTGAGTTTTTCTACAGCTTCAACGTTTGACATGAGGGGCGACCGCAAGTGGGCGAAGCCC
This sequence comes from Betaproteobacteria bacterium, assembly GCA_016194935.1. Lineage (GTDB taxonomy): Bacteria > Pseudomonadota > Gammaproteobacteria > Burkholderiales > Rhodocyclaceae > JACRAR01. The sequence goes on along the minus strand of JACQAO010000067.1, from coordinate 144 downwards.
GCTTGTGGACGTCCCCTCGATGGAAGGGTTAGCGAAGTAATCGGCTTCATGCCGCAAATCGCGCCGAGGAAACACGAGGCGGCTGCATTGTGGCAAGGTGGAATGCGGCGCTGCGGAAGACCGATGTAGCAATGGTGCATATTG
>JACQAO010000066.1 GCA_016194935.1 Betaproteobacteria bacterium | reverse complement strand
GTTTCAGGGAGCGGGCCAGCGGCGTGGTCAGCAGCACGTCGCCGATACGCTGGGTGCATATCAGCAGGATGCGGCGCGGGGTGTGGGGTGCGGGGTGGGTAGCCGTAGCCGGGAGTTGGTTCAATTGGGTTCCAGCCCTCTCAACTATAATGCGCCAGCGGGCATTATGCCCAAACTCACCATCGACGCCAGTGATACAACGATTGTTGTTTTCTGAAAGTTCACCAAATCTCGGCGGGCAGGAGTTGCAATTGCTGCAGCAGATGGCGGCGTTGCAGGAACGTGGCATTGCAGTGCGCTTGCTGTGCCGGCCCGCCAGCCGTATCGGGCAGATTGCCCGTGAGCGCGGCCTCGACACCATCGACATGCCGTTCCGCAACAGCCTGCATGTTTCCAGCATCCTGGCGGTTGCCCGCCTGGTGCGTGGCTGGCGACCGGATGCGATCATCAGCCACAGCGGTCACGACGCCAATATCTGCGCCATCGCTGCCCGGCTCGCGGGTCTTTTCGGCAAGCGGCCACGCCTGATCCGCGTCCGCACTTACCAGCCCGGACTGCCGCATGCCTGGACCTACAACACCCTGGCCGACCTGACGCTGGTGCCGAGCGAGGCGATGCGCCGCAGCCTGCTGGCTCATCCGCGCATTCGTCCGGAGCGGATTCGCGTGCTCTACCCCGGACTGATTTTCGAGCGCATCGAGCAGCAGGCGCAGGCCCCCTTGCCGCCGCAACTGGCGGACTGGCTGGAGCGTCATCCCGGCCCGCTGATCGCCCATGCCGCCATGTTGCGTGGAGAAAAAGGCCATGCGCTGATGCTGGAAGTGATGGCGCGGCTGATCAAGTCTTTTCCCGCTGTGCGCTATGTGATCGCCGGCGAAGGGGAACTGCGCCAGTCGCTGGAGTCGTCGGTGCGCGCGTTGGGTTTGTCGCAGCATGTGCTGATTGCCGGGCTGCTGGCGATAGCTCCGCCGCTCCTCAAGCGCGCCGAATTGGTAGTCATGCCATCGTCGTATGAACCGCTGGGCATGGCGCAGATTGAAGCGCTGGCGCTGGGCGTGCCGGTGGTGGCAAGCCGCACCGGCGGCATCCCGGAAACCATCGAAGATCATCGCAGCGGGCTGCTGGTTACGCCGGGCGACGTGACACAATGGGTTACCGCCTTGACCTGGGCGCTGCAACACCCGCCCGAAATGCGTCGCATGGCGCAAGCCGGCGGCGGCTTCGTCAAATCCCGCTTCTCGATGGCGGCCAACATCGATCAACTGCTGGCTTGCCTGACCGACTAATGTTGCTGACCCGAAAATTCACCACCGCCGCCACCTGGAGCGCCATCGCGCTGGGTTTCGCCATCCCCATCTCCACCGCCGCGAGCAATCTGCTGCTGGCGCTTACGTTGCTGCTGTTCGCCGTATCCGGCAGCTACCGCGAGAAATTTTCCGCAATCATGGCCAATCCGCCGGCGCGCGCCGTGCTGCTGTTTTGCGCACTCATCGCACTGGGCTGCACCTATGGTTTGGGTAATACGGCGGACAAGCTGCATTACCTCGGCAAATATTTTTCGCTGCTGCTGGTTCCATTGCTGATTCCATTGTTCCCTTCCCGCGCCGACCGCATGCGCGCCCTGTATGCTTTTACCGCCGCCATGCTGCTGACCCTGGCGCTGTCTTACTCGATCCGCACCGGCTGGCTTCCGGCAGGTTCTCTGCCGATGATGGATGCGGACAATCCGGTGGTGTTCAAGTTGCACATTACGCATGGCTTCCTGATGGCCTTCACCGCGTTTCTGCTGGCGCTGGCCGCTTGCCATGCAACCGGCAGCCGGCGCTGGGGGCTGGCAGTCCTCGCCGTGCTGGCGGCCTGCAATGCGCTGCTGATGGTGAAGGGCAGGACCGGTTATGCAGTGCTTGCGGTGCTGGCCGCCTACCTGGTGTATAGCCGCTACGGCAGGCGCGGCATCGCCATTGCAGCGCTGGGGATTGCACTGGCCGGCGCGGCGGCTTATCAGTGGTCAGGCGCGTTTCACGAACGGGTGCATGCATCGATCACCGAGGCCAGCGCATGGCGCGAAGGAAAGGGCGACCAGACTTCCATCGGATTGCGTTTCGACTATTACACCAACACTTTGTTCATCATCCGCGACCATCCCTGGTTCGGTGTCGGCATCGGTGGATTCGAGAACGCCTATGACCAGCGCATCAAGGACACCGGCATGGCCCCGGCCAACAACCCGCACAACCAGTATTTGCTGATTGCGGCGCAACTCGGCGTGGCGGGCCTGGCGGCGTTGCTGTGGCTGTATGCGTTGTATTGGCGGCAGGCCGGGCGGCTTGAACCGCCTTACCGGGAGATTGCGCGCGGCGTGCTGCTGGCGATACTGGTGGGCAACCTGTTCAATTCCTTCATGCTCGATTTTACCGAACGCATGTTTTTCGCCTGGATCAGCGGGGTGTTGCTGGCAGAGTTATCCGCGCGCCGTGAGGGTATGGCGTCCGGCTAACTTCAATGTGCCGCCTCCCAGTTCGGCCCTACCCCCACTTCCACCAGCAGCGGCACTTTCAGGGTAGCGACGTTGCACATCAAGCGCGGTAATTGTTCCCGCACCGCGATCAGTTCGGCGTCCGGTACTTCCAGCACCAGTTCGTCATGCACCTGCATGATCATTCTGCTGGTCATCTTCTGCTGATCGAGCCAGCCCTGCACCGCGAGCATCGCCAGCTTGATCAGGTCGGCGGCGGTGCCTTGCATCGGCGCGTTGATGGCGGCGCGTTCGGCGCCCTGGCGGCGACCGACATTGGAGGATTTGATCTCCGACAGCCACAGGCGTCGACCGAAGACGGTCTCGACATAACCCTTGTCGCGGGCCAGCTTGCGCGTCTCTTCCATGTAGCGGGCCACGCCCGGATAGCGGGCGAAATAGCGTTCCATGTAGGCCGTTGCCGCGCTGCGTTCCAGGCTCAGTTCGCGCGCCAGGCCGAACGCCGACATGCCGTAGATCAGGCCGAAGTTGATCACCTTGGCGGCGCGCCGCTGATCCGGGCCGACCTCTTGCGGGGCGATGCCGAATATCTCGGCGGCGGTGGCGCGATGCACATCTTCGCCTTGGGCGAAGGCATCCAGCAGCCGTTCGTCGCCGGACAGGTGGGCCATGATGCGCAGCTCGATTTGCGAGTAGTCGGCGGAGACGATGACGTGTCCCGGTGGGGCGATGAAGGCGCTGCGGATGCGGCGGCCCTCGGCGCTGCGCACGGGAATGTTTTGCAGATTGGGGTCGACGCTGGCGAGTCGTCCGGTGGCGACGGTGCCTTGCGAGTAGCTGGTATGCACGCGCCCTGTGGCGGGGTTGATGGTGCGCGGCAGCTTGTCGGTATAGGTGTTCTTGAGCTTGGCCAGGCTGCGGTAGTCGAGAATCAGCCTGGGCAGCGGGTAGTCAAGCGCCAGCTCGTTCAACACTTCTTCGTCGGTGGAGGGCGCTCCAGTCGGCGTTTTTTTCACCACCGGCAGGCCTTGTTTGTCGAACAGGATTTCCTGAATCTGCTTGGGCGAATTCAGGTTGAACGGCTGGCCTGCCGCCGTGTGCGCGCGGGCCTCGATTTCCATCATGCTGCGACCCAGCTCTTCGCTCTGCCGCGCCATGGCGGGCGCGTCGATCAGCACACCGGTGCGCTCCATGCGGAACAGGACTTCCGCCACCGGCAGCTCGATGTTACGGTAGAGCTGCGTCAGTTTTTCTTCGTCGACAAACTGTGCCTGCAAAACCTGGTGTATCCGCAAGGTGATGTCGGCATCCTCGGCGGCATATTCAGCGGCGCGCTCCAACGCCACCTGGGCGAAGGATATGCGCGCCGCGCCCTTGCCGGTCATCTCGTCGTAGGAGAGGGTGCGCAAGCCCAGGTGCCGCGTCGCCAGCGCGCCCAGGTCGTGCGATTTGTCGCTTTCCAGCACATAGGATTCGAGCAGGGTGTCGTCCTGTATGCCGCGCAATGTGATGCCGTGGTTGGCGAAGACGTGCCGGTCGTATTTCAGATGCTGGCCGAGCTTGGCGTGTTGCGCGGACTCCAGCCACGGTCGGAGTTTTTGCAGGGCTTCGTCGAGGTTGAGTTGCGTCGGCGCGCCGGCGTAGTTGTGGCCGAGGGGGAGATAGGCGGCGAGGATATTTTGGTTTTCCCCTGCGACCGCGAAAGAGATGCCGACCAGCCGCGCGGCGAACGGATCGAGGTCGGTGGTCTCGGTGTCGAGCGAGGTGAGTTGTGCGGATTCGATCAATGCTTGCCAGCGCGCCAGGTCGTCCCGGCTCAGGATGGTTTCATAGTTGTCGCGGTGGGTTTCGGTCAGCGCGAGCGGCGCAGGATCGGCTGTTGCGGCGCCGCTCCCCACCTCAACAGGGTCCCCGTTCTGCGCTTCCTTGAGCCAGGTCTTGAAACCCAGTCGCGCGTACAACGCTGCGAGTTTTGTGGTGTCCGGCGCTTGCGGCGCCAGGTCGGTGACGCGCGAGGACAGTTCGAGATCGCAGGCTATAGTCAGCAGCTTCCTGCCCAGTGGCAGAAAATCCAGGGCGCGGCGCAGGTTTTCGCCCACCGCCCCGCCGATGTCGTTGGCATGGGCGACGAGATTGTCGAGCGTGCCGTATTGTGTCAACCATTTCACCGCCGTCTTCGGCCCGACTTTGTCCACGCCCGGCACGCCGTCCACTGCGTCGCCGGTGAGCGCCAGATAATCGACGATGCGTTCGGGCGGCACACCGAATTTTTTTTCCACGCCGGCTTCGTCCAGCGTCTCGTTGCTCATGGTGTTGACCAGCCGCACATGGCGGTCGACCAGTTGCGCCAGATCCTTGTCGCCGGTAGAGATGATGCACTCGATGCCGGCGGCGGCGGCCTGCCGCGCCAGGGTGCCGATCACGTCGTCGGCCTCGACGCCATCCACCATCAACAGCGGCCAGCCGGTAGCGCGGATGCAGTCGTGCAGGGGTTCGATCTGGCGCACCAGGTCGTCGGGCATCGGTGGCCGGTGCGCCTTGTAGGCCGGATACCAGTCGTCGCGGAAGGTCTTGCCCTTGGCGTCGAACACCACGGCGCGGTAGTCGATGCCGTCGGCTGCCTTGTAGTCGCTGGGCAGCCGGCGTAGCATGTTGAGCACGCCATACACCGCGCCGGTCGGCTCGCCTGCTGAATTGCGCAGGTCGGGCATGGCGTGAAATGCGCGGTAGAGATATGATGAGCCGTCGACGAGCAGCAGCGTGGGCATGGGTGAATTAATCAGGCCAGAGTAAAAATAATGAGCGTCCAGAACAAGATTTCCAAGACTGCCCCTCCGCAGACCGGGGCATCCGGCGTGACCGGACACGCCCTCCCTGCATCCCCGGCGAATACATCGCGCGAGGCATGGCGGGTGCTCGGCATTATGTCAGAGTTTGTCGAGGCGACCGACCGCCTCAACGCCATCCGCCCGGCGGTGAGTATTTTCGGCAGCGCCCGGGTCGCCCCGGATTCGGCGTATTACCACCTCACCGAGCAGATCGCGCGCTTGCTGTCGGATGCCGGCTTCAGCGTAATTTCCGGCGGTGGCCCCGGCATCATGGAGGCCGCCAACAAGGGCGCCTTCGCCGGCAAGGGCCTGAGCGTCGGGCTGAATATTCAGTTACCGGCGGAACAATCCTCCAACCGCTACCAGAATGTCTCGCAGACCTTCCGGCATTTCTTCGCGCGCAAATACATGTTCGTGCGTTTTGCCGGCGCCTATGTGGTGATGCCGGGCGGCTTTGGCACGCTCGACGAGCTGATGGAAGCACTGACCCTGATCCAGACCCAAAAAGCCCCGAGGATTCCCCTGATCCTGGTGGGCAGCGCCTTCTGGAAGGGGTTGCTGGATTGGGTGCGGGACCGCCTGGTGAGCGAGGGCATGATCAAGCCGGAAGACATGGATCTGATCCAGGTCATCGACGAACCGCAACAGGTGGTCGCGGCGATTTTCAAGCACTATGAACGGCGCGGTTTCGAACGCATGCCCGAAGAACACGAGCTGCTGCTGAACCTTTGATAGAATGTCCCCATCGCCACAAGGACAATCAGGACAACTCCATGCGCCGTATCATTTCGATGTTCGTCCTGCTGTTCGCCCTGCTCCCCTTTGGAGGGGCGGGGCCGGTCGCGGCGCAACAGCCGCCCGCAGGCTTGCAGCCGCTGCCCGAGCCACCCCCGCCGCCCCCGCCGCCGCCGGGGATGGCGCCTGATCCGGCGCTGGAGCCGCAGGTGACGATCACCAAGCGCGGCAATGACCGCGTCGAGGAGTACCGCGTCAATGGCAAGCTCTACATGCTCAAAGTGACGCCGCCGCACGGCGTGTCCTACTACCTGATCGACGAGAAGGGCGACGGCACTATGACGCGCCAGGAACCGCTCGATAGCGGCCTGCGGGTGCCAATGTGGGTGATCCACACATTCTGAAGCCTGTCGCCGCCGCATAGCACTAATGCAAGCGCGTACTTTGCCCGCCGTTCGCGGCGCTTCATGGATATTTGCCGGTTTTCAACTCTATCGGCGCAATCCACCCCTGCTGATCATGCTGACGCTGGGCTACCTGCTGCTGGTGGTTGCCTTCAGCCAGTTGCAGGCAGTTGGTTCATTCCTGCTGCCGCTGGCGCTACCCACCTTGACGGTGCTGATCGCTAATGGCTGCCGTGCTCTCGGCAGCGGCGTGGCGTTGCCGCGCAGCACGCTTACTGTCGGCGTGCGTGAGCATCGCATGGCGCTGTTGCGTCTCGGCGGCTTGAATTTACTCGGCACCCTGGCGATTTTCGCCATTGATTGGGTTTTACAAGGCGCCGGCGGGTTCGCCGGTGGCGGCGAAGAGTTGAACGCCAGTAACCAGGACGCTGCCGAGTTGCTCTGGCACATGCTGCGCCTGCTGTTGATAGCCCTGCCGGTGTTGCTGGCGTTCTGGTTTGCACCCCTGCTGGCGGCGTGGGAGGGGATGCCGGCAGTCAAAGCGCTGTTCTTCAGCATGATCGCCGTCTGGCGCAACTGGCGCGCCTTTCTGGTGTATGCCCTGACGGTAATACTGATCGGGATGTTTTTGCCGGGGCTGTTGTTGCTGCTTGCCGGCATGTTCTCCAAGGCCTTTACCGAGGTGCTTTCAATTGTCTTGCGGATGCTGTTGTTCATGGTATTGGCGCCGGTTTTGATGACCAGTATTTATCTGAGTTATCGGGATGTGTTTGTCCCCGCCCAAGCCGCGCCGCCGGAGCCAGCCGGCGATGTCTGATGGCGCGCTTGTGGGAATTTTCGGCGGCACTTTCGATCCGGTGCATTACGGACATTTGCGTCTTGCCGAAGAAGCGCGCGCGGCTTTGGGTCTGGCGGAAGTGCGCTGGATTCCCGCCGGGCAGCCGCCGCACCGTTCTGCGCCGCAGGCTGCGGTTGAGCATCGTCTGGCGATGCTGCGGCTGGCGCTTGCCGGCAATCCGGCTTACAGCCTCGACGACAGCGAAGCGCTGAGCGCTGCGCCCAGCTATAGCGTGCCGACGCTGGAGCGGCTGCGCGCGCGACTGGGCGCGCAGCGTCCGCTGGTGTTGCTGCTGGGCGTCGATGCGTTTCTCGGCCTGGGCAGTTGGCATCGCTGGCGGGAACTGTTCGGGCTGGCCCATCTTGCCGTGGCGACACGACCTGGCTACACGCTCGAAGCCGGGCAGATGGCGCCTGCCCTGGCCGGTGAATTTCATGCGCGGCGGAAGCATGCCGCCGCTGCGCTGAGCGCTGCGCCGGCGGGCTGCATCCTGCCGTTCCCGATTACCGCGCTCGACATCTCGGCGACGCATTTGCGCGCGACACTCAGGTCTGGATCTGGCGGCAGCGCCCGCTATTTGCTCCCCGATCCGGTTCTCGACTATATTGCCGGGCATAAACTTTACCTGGCTGATCGCTGAATGGACGTACCCAAACTGCAAAAAATTGTGATCGCAGCGCTTGAAGACATCAAGGCGCGCGATATTGAAATCATCAACACCACCAAACTGACCTCCCTGTTCGAGCGCATCGTAGTGGCCAGCGCGGATTCGACACGCCAGGTCAAGGCGCTGGCGCGCCATGTGCATGACAAGGTCAAGGAAGCCGGCGGCGAGGTCATCGGCGTGGAGGGCGAAGATTCCGGCGAGTGGGTGCTGGTCGACCTCGGCGGCATTGTGGTGCATGTCATGCAACCGGCGGTGAGAGTGCATTACAACCTGGAAGAGTTGTGGCGGGGACTGCCGAAAAAATCGAAGACTGGCCTGGCCGCAGCGGGGCTCAACAAACAATGACTGCCTTGCGGCGGCGATGAAATTGCTCATCGCTGCGGTCGGCGACCGGATGCCGGCCTGGGTCGAGGAGGCTTACGCCGATTTCGCCAAACGCATGCCGCGCGAAATACCGCTGGAACTGATAGCAGTGAAAGCCGCGCCGCGCACCGCCGGCAAGCCCGTCCCGGTACTGCTGGCGGCGGAAGCGGCGCGATTGCGTGCGGTGCTGCCGGCACGCAGCCGGCGGGTGGTACTGGATGAGCATGGCGGCGACCTGACGACGCAGGGTTTAGTGCAGCGACTTGAAAAATGGCTGGCCAGCGGCGAAGATGTGGCCTTCCTGATCGGCGGACCGGACGGACTGGACGCCGGTTTGAAACAGGAGGCTGCCGAAAGCCTGCGTCTGTCCAGCCTGACCCTGCCCCATGCGCTGGTGCGGGTGCTGCTGGCCGAGGCGCTGTATCGGGCCGCCAGCATACTCAAGGGACATCCTTACCATCGTAATTAGACGAATGCCAGCATGAGCTTGATCGAACCGCGAATTTACCTGGCTTCACGCAGTCCGCGCCGCCGCGAATTGCTGCACCAGATCGGCGTGCGCTTTGACTTGATGCCGTTTCGCTTGCCGCCGCGCGAAGACGCCGAAGTCAACGAGGATTTGTTTCCCGGCGAGACTGCCGAAACCTATGTGGCGCGGGTTGCCTGTGCCAAGGCCGAGCACGGCGCGAAATTGATCGCCCAGCGCCGCTTCCTGCCGCGGCCGGTGCTGGCCGCCGACACCACCATCGATCTGGATGGCGTGAGCGTCGGCAAGCCGCGCGACGAAGCTGCCGCGATTACCATGTTGACGCGCCTGTCCGGTCGCGTCCATCGCGTGTTGACCGCCGTTGCACTGATCAGCGAAGAGCGCATCGAACATGTTCTCAGCATCAGCGAGGTGCGTTTCCGCGAGCTGCAGGGCGATGAAATCCGCCGTTACGTGGCAACCGGCGAACCCTTCGACAAGGCCGGCGCCTACGGCATCCAGGGACATGCAGCGGTGTTCGTCGCGGAAATCCGCGGTTCGCACAGCGGCGTTGCGGGTCTGCCGCTGTGCGAAACGGCCTTGCTGCTGCGGCGTTTCGGTTATCCGATTTAGAACCATGAGTGAAGAATTCCTTATCAATTTCACACCGCAGGAAACCCGCGTCGCCCTGATGCAGCAGGGTGTGGTGCAGGAGCTGCACATCGAACGCACCGCCAGTTGCGGCATTGTCGGCAACGTCTACCTGGGCCGGGTGGTGCGGGTTCTCCCCGGAATGCAGTCGGCGTTTATAGACATCGGCCTGGAGCGCACCGCCTTCCTGCATGTCGCGGATATCTGGGAACAGCGTCCCGGCAACGGCGAGGGCGGCCAGACAGCCCAGGCGAGCCAGGGAAATCAGGGAAACAACGGGGTTCGACCGATCGAAAGAATTCTCTACGAAGGCCAGAATCTGCTGGTGCAGGTATTGAAGGACCCACTTGGCAGCAAGGGCGCGCGGCTGACCACGCAAATGTCCATCGCCGGACGGCTGCTGGTGTTTCTGCCGCAGGAATGCCACATCGGAATTTCGCAGCGCATCGACGGGGAGGCAGAGCGGGAATTATTGCGCGCACGCATCCAGAGTTTGCTGCAATCCGGTGAGACGGGCGGCTTCATCGCCCGCACCATGGCCGAGAGCGCCAGCGACGCCGAGCTTGCCAGCGACATCACCTATTTGCGCAGGCTTTGGGGCGAGATCGGCAGCCGCGCCAAGGACGCCAAGGCGCCGTTGCTGCTGCACCACGACCTGGATCTGGCGCAGCGCGTGTTGCGCGATCTGGTGACGCCGGAGACCAGCCGGGTGACGATAGACTCGCGCGAGAATTTCCAGAAACTTTCAACCTTTGCCAGCGAGTACATGCCGCAGGTCGCCGGGGTGCTGGAACACTACACCGGCGAGCGTCCGCTGTTCGATCTTCACGGCGTCGAGGACGAAATCCAGAAAGCACTGGCGCGACGGGTCGAGCTGAAAAGCGGCGGCTACCTGATCTTCGACCAGACCGAGGCGATGACCACCATCGACGTCAACACCGGCGGCTTCGTCGGCCTGAAGAATTTCGACGACACCATCTTCAAGACCAATCTGGAAGCCGCCCAAACCATCGCCCGCCAACTGCGTCTGCGCAACCTTGGCGGCATTGTCATTGCCGATTTCATCGACATGGAGAACGAAGGTCACAAAGCGGCGGTGCTGGCGGAACTCAACAAGGCTTTGTCGCGCGACCGCACGCGCATCTCGGTGAATGGTTTCACCGCGCTCGGCCTGGTCGAGATGACCCGCAAACGCACCCGCGAGTCGTTGGCGCACGTACTGTGCGAACCATGCCCGACCTGTAGCGGGCGCGGCGAAGTGAAGACCGCCCGCACCGTGTGTTACGAAATCCTGCGCGAGTTGCTGCGCGAAGCGCGCCAGTTTGACGCCCGCGAGTACCGCGTGCTGGCCGCATCGGCGGTCACCGACCTGTTTCTCGATGAAGAATCACAGGCGCTCGCCATGCTGTCCGACTTCATCGGCAAGCCGGTCTCCCTGCAGGCGGAAGCCGGCTATGGCCAGGAGCAGTATGATATTGTCCTGATGTGAGTAATGGATTAACATCGGTAGTGCAGGTTCCTGTCATACTGAGATGCTCTCGTCATGGAAAAAATACCCCGTCTTCGTGTTCTGGTTGTCCTGCTGGTCGCCATTAATACGGGTTTTCTGGCCTCTGCGGGCGCCGAAGAGCGCTCACAGGCGCTTTCGCATGGCGCCGTACAGGGCAAAGAGGCAATGGCGGCATTGTTGCGTCAGGCCGATGTACTGATCCGGGCGGGCAAGCAGGCGGATGCCTATAAACTTCTGGAACCGAAGGAAGATGACTATTCCGGCGAGCTGGCGTTCGATTACATGCTGGGGATTACGGCCCTCGATAGCGGCCAGCCGGATCGCGCGACCATCGCCTTCGAGCGGGTCCTGACGACTGATCCGAATTTTGCCGGCGCGCGGCTGGATATGGCGCGCGCCTACCTTGCAATGGGTAGCGACGATCTGGCTAAAAACGAATTCGAAATAGTCCTCACTCAAAGCCCCCCGGACAACGTGAAAAGCGTGGTGCAAAAATACCTGGGTGTCATCGCTGAACGCAGGCTGGCAAAAATCCAGCGTGTAACCGGTTATCTGGAAAGCAGCGTGACCGCAGACAGTAATGTCACCGCCGTGACCTCCGATTTCACCACAGGGGTTCAGGATGCGTACGGCATCCCCGGCGTGCTGCCCACCGGCAGCTCGGTGTTGAGTTCCGGGATGACGGCGGGTGTGGCGGCAGGGGTGGACTTTTCCCGTGTGCTGAGCGAAGAAAAAGGCATCAGCGTATTTGCCGGCGCGGATGTCCGGGAGCGGGCTTACAAAGGATTTTCCTCCCTGAATAGTTCCAACCTCGACCTGCGTGGCGGGCTCGGCCTGGAGAATGGCGACAACACCTACCGGTTGTTCGCCAACTTCGGACAATATCGCCAGGCCGGCATGAGCGCAGGCCTGAATGCCAACCGGAATACTCCGGGCCTGGGGGCGGAATGGAAGCGTAAATTCGGCGAGCGCGACCAGTTTACCTTAACCACTCAATACAGCAGGCCGCGCTACCCGGCCCAGAATACGCAGGATACCAATCAGGTTTCCCTGAGTGCTTCCTGGCTGCATGTTTTTGAAGGCAAGGCCGCTCCTCTGGTTTTTGCCAGCGTCAATCGGAGCGCTGACCACGCCTTGCGGCCCCTCGCCAGCGGCAGCGACATGAGCCGCACGACCACCGGACTCCGCGGCTACTATCAGATGACTCCGCGACCCCAGGTAGATGTCTTCCTGTCAGCCGGCGTATCCAGGCGCGATGACGACAGCTTGAATGCGCGTTCCGCGTTGACTCCTCCCGTGTATGGCCGGGACCTGACCAAGGATGTTTCATTCGGCGCCAATTGGCGCCCTTGGCCGAAGTGGACGCTGAAGGGACAATTTGCGGCGTTCCGCAATGATTCAAATTTGACGCTGTACCAGTACCGTCGTAATGAAAGCAGCATTTCTGCACGCTACGATTTCTAGGCATCAGGAGACCATCATGAAATCGAACTCGCTCAATACATTTGTACTGTGCGCCTTGCTGATTCTACTGCCCATAACGGAAAGTCTGGCGGCCGCAGGCAAGTTCAATTATGTGACAGGCGACGTGCGCGTGGCGAGCGCTTCCGGACAACGCAAGGCGGAGCGCGGCAGCGAGGTCGAAGTAGGTGAGTCGATCATTTCCGGCAAGGACGGCATGGCGCAGTTGCGCATGACCGACGGCGCTTTCATTGCGGTGCGCGCAGATACCGAGTTGCGTATCGACGAGTACAACTTTACCGGCAAGCCCGACGCCTCCAGCAATGGCGTGCTGTCCCTGCTGAAAGGCACGATGCGTGCGTTTACCGGGGCCATCGCGGGATTCAACAAAGACAAGTTCAAAATGAAAACCGCGACTGCGACCATCGGCATTCGCGGCTCCGGCAATGTGCTGAACTTTTCCCCTGAAAACAAGATCACGCTCAACCATACCATCGAAGGCAGCCATACCGTCACGGCGGTTGATTTGAGCGGCGCCGTACGCACCCTGGTGACTTTGCCGGGGCAGACGGTGCAGGTGAACCCCGGTGGAGTAATGAAGTTTGTGCCGACCCCGGCGTTTATTCTGAATGCAGCGGCAGGTGTGCCAAGCGCCAAGCCGGAACAAAAACAGTCGTCGCCGCAGAGTTCAGACAAGCCGGCTTCCGAGAACAAGGCACAGGAAAAAACCCAGCCTGCGGAAGAAACCAAGCCGCCCGCGACATCGGGTTCCACCGACAAGACCACTGTTGCAAGCACCTCAACCACTACATCCGCTGCCGCCACAACACCTGCTGCCGCAGCCACCACAGCAGTCCCAACAACAACCCTGACACCCCCTCCAAGTGAAGCAGTTGTCGTGAAAACCGCCGACACGCGCAACTACTCCGCTCCGGTACCGGTACTCGATCCGCCTAAAATAACCGCACCCACTCTGGTCGTGGCCGATAATGTTGCATCACGCGTCGCGGCCCAGGGCGCGGCCCAGACGACCAGCGAGACTACAACCCGGTCGTCTGTCCAGACCGATGCACAGACGTCCGCGCAGGCCGTGGCGCAGGTCACCGCACAGATTGCCGGTCAGGTTACGGCCTGTACCACGAACCCCGAGTCCTGCGTTACCAAGACTTGCGATGCGGCTTGCGTCGAGGCGAAGATTGCCGTTTGCAAGCGTGACCCAACTTTCTGCACCAAGCCAGCCAACAACTGCCTAGCGCCGCAGGTCTGGAATGGAGTTTCCTGTATCGCGCCGACTGCGGAGAATTGTGTTGCGCCGCTGGTCTGGAACGGTAGCGCCTGCCTGGCGCCGACTGCCGTCAGTTGCAGGGCGCCGCTGATCTGGAACGGTGTTTCCTGCGTCACTTCGACGACCGGAAACTGTGTTGCACCGCTGGTGTGGGATGGAAAATCCTGCATTGCCCCGGCGGTGGCGGACAGGTGCGTCGCCCCGCAGATTTTTGATGGTAAGGCCTGTGTCACGCCGGCAGTGACCACCCGATGCGTGGCTCCACAGGTGCTGACAGCGGCAGGAACCTGCGCAGACCCGTCCAGCAGTTGCATCGCACCGCTGGTGTGGGACGGAAAATCCTGCGTCGCGCAGCCGATCACCGACAAGTGCATTGCACCGCAGGTTTTTGACGGGAGGACCTGCATTACCCCGATAGTGACCCGATGCGTCCCCCCGCAGGTGCTGACGACAGCGGGAACCTGCGCAGACCCATCCGCCGGCAGTTGCATCTCGCCGCTGGTGTGGGACGGAAAATCCTGCGTCGCGCCGCCGACCACGGACAGGTGCATTGCACCGCAGATTTTTGATGGCAAGGCCTGTGTCACGCCGGTAGTGACCACCCGATGCGTGGCTCCACAGGTGCTGACAGCGGCAGGAACCTGCGCAGACTCATCCAGCAGTTGCATCGCGCCGCTGGTGTGGGACGGAAAATCCTGTGTCGCGCCGCCGGTCGCGGACAAATGCATCGCACCGCAGATTTTTGACGGCAAGACCTGCGTCACCCCGATAGTGACCCGATGCGTAGCCCCACAGGTGTTGTCAGCAGCAGGAACCTGCGTTGCCCCGTCCGCCGGCAGTTGCGTCGCACCGCTGGTGTGGGACGGAAAATCCTGTGTTGTCCCGACGACTGCGGCGAATTGCGTTGCACCGCTGGTTTGGGATGGCAGAACTTGCGCTTGCCCGTCACCGCAAACCCTGGATCTAACTTCCGGCGCTTGCGTACAGCCGCCTGCCACGCGCAAGCAGAATAATTATCCGCTCACCTATGCCACAGCACCAACTCCAGCGGCGGGCATGATGTATGACGCATTTGGCGTACAAGTGCCGATTCCTTCTGGAGGCTACCGGAATGTCGGGTATGTAAATTCCCTGTCAGGCGACCCGGCGACGGGGATGGCGCTGAATCAGGCGACTGCCGTGACAACCGCGTCCAGCGGGGCCGTGACGGGTTTCAACAGCCCCTCATTTGACGGCGCTGCGGTGGCCAGCGGCAATCAATCGAATATCCTGATCGGCACCGCAACGCAGATGGATTTTGGCACCGACCCTGTCTCGGGCATGAGCTGGGGACGCTGGCTGGGGGGACAGGTCAACCGGATTTCACTGGATTCCGGACAAACCGCCGCGATTTCCCAGGGCGCCGCCAGCACCCACTGGTTCGCCACGCCCACGCAAACGCAGGCAGTGATCCTGCCGCTGACCGGAATCATTCCTTACACCCTGGTGGGCGGAACAACACCGACCGACGCCAGTGGGGTCCTCGGAAGATTAAACTCGGCCAGCTTCACGGCCAACTTCACCAATGCCACTGTCGACATCGGTCTTAATCTGAGCATGCCGGCCGGCGCCAGCTCCGGCGCCGTGACCATCAATGCCAGTGCGTTCGGGCTGCCGATCATGCCGGGTGCAAATTTCAGGTCGACCAATCCGGTGATCAATTGCCCCGCGTGCAGCGGGGCAACGAGTGGCGTGATTGCAGGGCAGTTTTCCGGCCCGGGCGGATTGGGCGTCGGCGTCGGTTATGGGTTCAAGAACGGCCCGCAGCTTATTAACGGAGCAGTCGTATTCCATAGATAATTTTCGAACCTCATGTGCCTCAATCAGGCGCTTCAATCAGGCGCTTCAACATGGAAGCGGTGAGTTTAGAAAACCGCAGCGGGCGATGACCGCAGAATAACCGCCTGTACCTTCGCTGTCGCCAGTAACTCCGCAGGGTTATCGCATATGAACGATCCAGTCACGCTGCCGCTGTGGTTCTTCGTTACCCTCGTGGTGCTGGCGGGGTGGGCGGCACTGGTGTTGCTGTTGGCGCCGGGCATGCGCTGGTTTTTCCGCCGCCGCATCAACACGGTGATCCGCCAGATCGGCGACCGGCTGCAAGTGGAACTGCCTTCATTCAAGCTGACCCGCCGCCAGGTGCTGATCGACCGGCTGTTCCACGACCCCAAGGTGCAGGCCGCTGCGCTGGCCTGCGCGCGCGACAGCGGCGAGAGCATCAGCCTGGTGTGGCGGCGCATCGACCGCTACGCGCGCGAAATCGTCCCGTCCTTCAACGCTTATCTTTACTACCGCATCGGTTACGCCATCGCCCGGTGGACGGCGCGCACCCTGTATCGCGTGCGTATCGGCTATGTTGATGAGGCGGCGCTGGCGCGGCTGGATCCGAAGTCGACCATCGTCTTCGTCATCAATCATCGCAGCAACATGGATTACATCCTGGTCGCTTTCCTCGCCGCCGAGCGGGCCAC
This sequence comes from Betaproteobacteria bacterium, assembly GCA_016194935.1. Classification (GTDB taxonomy): domain Bacteria; phylum Pseudomonadota; class Gammaproteobacteria; order Burkholderiales; family Rhodocyclaceae; genus JACRAR01. The sequence goes on along the minus strand of JACQAO010000066.1, from coordinate 43,093 downwards.
GTTGTCTTTCGCGGTCGGCGAATGGGCGCGCGTCTGGCCGCTGCAACAACTGGTGCGGGCGATGGGCGCATATTTCGTGCGGCGCAATTCCGGCGATGCGCTGTATCGCACGGTGCTGGCGCGTTATGTGCAAATGGCCTCGGAGGCGGGCGTCACCCAGGCGGTTTTTCCGGAAGGCGGACTAAGCGTCGATGGCCGCCTGCGCAAACCGAAATTCGGCCTGCTCGACTATATGCTGAAATCATTCGACGAACGTGAAGAGAAAGATGGGGAAGACCGGCGCGACCTGGTGTTCATTCCGGTCGGGCTGAATTATGACCGCGTGCTGGAAGACCGCAGCCAGTTGCTCAAACTCCATCCCCAAACGCGGCGTCCGGGCAAGCTGCACGGCGTGACGATTGCCGCTGGCTTCTTTCTGCGCAACCTGACTCAGGCGCTGAGCGGCGGCTGGCACCGCTACGGTTATGCCTGCGTCAACTTCGGCACGCCGCTCTCGATGCGCGCCTATGCGCGCGAGCGCGGTCTGCATTTCCCGGCCCTCGACGACGCGGCGCGCCACGTCGAAATCGTTGTCCTCGCTGAGCGTCTGATGGACGCCATCGGGCGGATCGTGCCAGTGTTGCCGGTATCCCTGGTGGCCAGCGTGCTGGTGCGCGAACCGCAGCGCGCTTTCAGCGAACTGGAACTGAAGGCCGCAGCGCATGCGCACATGCGCGCACTGGAAGCCGCCGGAGCGCACCTCTACCTGCCGCGCCAGGATCAGGATTACGCTTTCGGCGTGGGCTTGCGCATGCTGACTCTGCGCCATATAGTGAGCGAAGAGGACGGCTTGTTCCGCGCTGCGGCAGGGCAATATGAGATGCTTGCCTATTATGCCAACGCCATCGACCACCTGGCCGGCCAGCGGCAGGTTCCTGGCGCTTCCGACTGTTGAAATCAGAAGCATTCGAGCGTAATTTTATCCACCCACCCACCCACCCACTCGCCACAGGAGGCCATAATGAGCAAGGCTGAATTCAACAGTTTATTGCCCGAAATTCCGTTTACCCGCCGCAGCTTTATCGTCACCTCCCTGGGCGCCGGGTTTGCCCTGGCCGTGCAGCCCAGCCTGGCGCAAACGGCGATCCACACCGACAGTAACGGCCTGCTCGCCGGCGAGATCAAGGTGCCGGTGAAAGACGGCGAGATGGTTTCCTATCGAGCGCAGCCGGCGAGCGGCGCCAATTTTCCGGTGATACTGGTGGTATCGGAAATCTTCGGTGTACATGAGCACATCGCGGATATCTGCCGCCGCCTCGCCAAGCTCGGCTACCTGGCGATAGCGCCGGAATTGTTCGCCCGCCAGGGCGATCCGCGCAAAGCGGCCAATGTCGGCGACATCCTGTCCGGCATCATTGCCAAGGTGCCGGATGCGCAGGTAATGGGTGACCTGGACGCCTGCGTCGCCTGGGCCGGAAAAAATAATGGCAACGTGGCGCGGCTGGGCATCACCGGCTTCTGCTGGGGTGGCCGCATCGTCTGGCTATATGCCGCGCATAATCCGCAAATAAAAGCCGGCGTCGCCTGGTACGGAAGGCTGGATGGCGAAGTGAACGCCAACACCCCGAAATATCCGCAGGACATAGCCGCAGAACTGAAAGCGCCGGTGCTGGGTCTCTACGGCGGCAAGGATCAAGGCATTCCGCAGGATGATGTCGAAGCCATGCGCGAGGCGATCAAGAAGGCCGGCGGCAAATCCGAGCTGCACGTCTATCCCGATGCGCCGCACGCCTTCAATGCCGATTACCGCCCCAGCTATCGCAAGGACGCCGCCGAAGACGGCTGGAAGCGGATGCAGGCGTGGTTCAAGAAATACGGCGTGTAACCCGGCGTGTAACCCCCAACCCGGGGCGCATGCCCCCGCTTCCATTTACGGCAAATTGGACTATAGTTTGAATATTTTTCGGCCCGCTTAACACTGTCATGGCAACTTTGGGCGACAGTCTCAGCACTGTCGGCATATCGCAGGCTACCGGTTATCAGTTGATCGCCCAGCGCGAACAACTGAACGCCACCTTGCCGCAGGGCAATGGGGCGGCCAGCGTCGCCAGCAGCGATAGCAGCAGCAATACGGCGAAGCCCTCCAGCACTGCCGCTTCCGGGCCAAAACAACTGACGCCCGAACAGCAGCGCGCCGTTCAGTCTTTGCGGCAGATCGACCAGGCAGTCCGTGCGCACGAGCAGGCTCACATTTCCGCCGGTCGCGGGGTAGTCACCAGCGGCCCCGTCTATACCTACACCTATGGGCCGGATGGAAAACAATACGCAGTCGGCGGCGAAGTGGGTATCGACACTTCCCCGGAGAGCAAACCTCAAGCCAACATCGACAAGGGACAGCGCATCCAGGTCGCGGCACTGGCGCCGCGCGAGCCAAGTCCGCAAGATTTTCGCGTTGCCTCCGTCGGCAGCCAGCTCGAAGCCCAGGGACGCGCCGACCTGGCGCAGCAACAGGCAGCGCAGTCCGAACCGGCGACTCAGGCCAACCGCCAGCAACTGGCGCGCGCCTATTCCGCCGGAGGCGGTGATAACAACCACGTTGCGTCCGCAACACTTAGCGTGTTTGCATAAATATTTCCGGCCCGGCTGATACAATTACAATTAGACGACCAGCCTTTCTGTGCCTTGATCCGATTCGTTTGATGGAAAATAAATTCCCGGGTAGTTCCGAGGACGTTCCCGCTGGCGATGGCGTTCCTGAAATGGAGCTGACCGACGAGGATATCCTGGATGCCATGCGGCATATCCCCGGTTTCCTCGATATCAGTACCGAAGATTTTCGCGTCCTTTATCATCTTGCCCACCGCCACGCGGTGGGGCGGCTGTTCGAGGGTACCCGCGCGGATCGCCTGATGCGCACGGTGCAGGAGCCGCTGCACCCGCAGATGACGCTGGCCGGCGCAGCCAGGATCATTGCTCTTTGCGGGTACAAAGGGCTGCCGGTGGTCGATGCGAAAACCAGCGTCATCGGCATGTTGACGGAAACCGATTTTTTGCGACGTCTCCAGGCGGATACCTTCCTGGATTTAATGTTGCGGATGCTCGATGACACGTTTGAGTTCACTCATCGCTGCCATGAGACGCCCGTCAGCGCAGCCATGATCAGCCCTGCGGTAACAGTGAGTGGAGATGCGGGATTCTGGGAGATCATGCGGGCCTTCCACCGGCATGCCGGTCGCAGCATGCCGGTAGTGGCCGGCGACGGTCACCTGCTCGGCATGATTTTTCGCAAGGATTTTCTGGCCGCGCATCATCTGGAAGACCTGTGGTGAGTACCTGGTTGCGGGAGTATCTGCGCAAGATGCGCGGCAGCACGCGCGGCAGCCCGCCGCGGGTGAGCAATCAGGAAATTCTCTGGTCCTGGTTCGGCGCATTCCTGGGCATTGCGGCTGTGGCCTGGGTGAGCCAGTTGTTTTTTGAAGGGATCGACCTGACCCTGATGATCAGTTCCTTCGGCTCGTCGGCGGTGCTGCTTTACGGCGCCGTGCGCAGCCCCCTGGCGCAGCCGCGCAACCTGATCGGCGGACATGTCCTCTCCGCATTGGTGGGCGTGACTTGCTGGAAGCTGCTGCACCAGCAGCTCTGGCTGGCCGAGGCGTTGGCGGTGGCCGTCTCGATTGCCGTGATGCACGCCACCCGCACCCTGCATCCGCCCGGTGGCGCCACGGCGTTGGTGGCGGTGATCGGTTCCAATGACATCCACAAACTTGGTTACCTGTTTGTGCTGATACCCGCCACGCTTGGACCGCTGATACTGCTGCTGGTGGCCTTGCTGGTCAACAACCTGTCGAAAACACGGCGCTATCCGGAGATTTGGTTTTAAAAACCACGCATGAATTCCCCCTACCCGCATCTGCTGGCGCCGCTCGATCTCGGCTTTACCACCCTCAAGAACCGCGTCCTGATGGGCTCGATGCACACCGGCCTGGAAGATATTCCCGCCGGACATGCGCGCATGGCGGCGTTTTATGCCGAGCGGGCGAAAGGCGGCGTCGGCTTGATCGTCACCGGCGGCTTCGCGCCCAACCAGGCCAGCAGCGTCATGCCGGACGCGGCGATCCTCGATAACCAGGTGGAGGCCGAAAAACACCGCGTCATCACCGACGCCGTGCACGCGCACGGCGGCAAGATATGCGTGCAGATTCTCCACACTGGCCGCTATTCCTATTCAAAACTGCTGGTGGCGCCGTCCGCCCTGAAAGCCCCGATCAACCCGATGACGCCGCGTGCACTGGAGGATCACGAGATCGAGCAGACCATCGCCGACTACGCCCAGTGCGCCGCCATGGCGCAGTTCGGCGGTTACGACGGCGTCGAGATCATGGGTTCGGAAGGTTACCTGATCAACCAGTTCATCGCGCCGCAGACCAATCATCGTGATGATCGCTGGGGCGGCAGCTTTGACAACCGCATCCGTTTTGCATTGGAAATCGTGCGGCGCACCCGTGCTCGGGTTGGCTCCAATTTCATCATCATTTTTCGATTGTCGATGCTCGACCTGGTCGAGGGCGGCAGCACCTGGGACGAGGTGGTTACGCTGGCCAAGGCACTCGAAGCCGCCGGGGTTACGCTCATCAACACCGGCATCGGCTGGCATGAAGCGCGCATCCCAACCATTGCCACCATGGTGCCGCGCGCCGCCTACACCTGGGTGACGCAGCGCCTGATGGGGCAGGTGAAAATACCCTTGATCACCACCAACCGCATCAACGACCCTGCGCTGGCCGAGGCGGTGCTGGCGCGCGGCGATGCCGACATGGTGTCGATGGCGCGCCCCTTCCTGGCCGATGCGGAATTCGTGAACAAGGCCGCGCAAAACCGCGCCGATGAAATCAACACCTGTATCGCCTGCAACCAGGCCTGCCTCGACGAGATTTTCTCGCGCCGGCTGTGTTCCTGTCTGGTCAATCCGCGCGCCTGCCATGAGACGGTAATCGTGCTGCGGCCCGCCATGAAAAAACGCCGCATTGCCGTGGTCGGCGCCGGCCCCGCCGGGCTGGCCGCCGCCGCCACGCTGGCGGAGCGCGGCCATCACGTCACCCTGTACGATGCGGCGCAGGAGATCGGTGGGCAGTTCAACCTTGCCCGGCGCATTCCCGGCAAGGAGGAGTTCGGCGAAACGCTGCGTTATTTCAACCGCAAATTGCAACTCGGCGGCGTGACCGTGAAGCTTGGCAGTCGCGTCCAGTCGGACGATCTCCAAGGCTACGACCACGTCATCCTCGCCACCGGCATCGTGCCGCGCACTCCGCCGATACCCGGTATCGCGCACGCCAAGGTCGCCAGCTACGTCGAGATTATCGAAGGTCGCCACCATCCCGGCAAGAAAGTCGCCATCATCGGCGCTGGCGGTATCGGCTTCGATGTGGCGGAATTACTGACACATGCCGGTGAGAGCGGGGATGCCATTGATGCTTACCGTAAAGAATGGGGTATCGACGCCGAATTGAAAAATCGCGGCGGCCTCGTCGCACCGCAAATGCCGCCGGCATTACGCCAGGTCTGGCTGCTCCAGCGCAAGACCAGCAAGGTCGGCGACGGACTGGCCAAGACCACCGGCTGGGCGCGTCGTCTGCTACTGCAGAAGCGCGGCGTGCACATGATGGCGGGTGTTGAATACGAGAAGATCGACGATGCCGGACTGCATCTGCGCATCAACGGCGAAGCGCGTCTGCTGGAAGTCGATAGCGTGGTGATCTGCGCCGGCCAGGAGCCGCGCCGCGATCTGCTGGCAGGGCTGGAAGCCGCAGGCATCCCGGCCACCTTGATCGGGGGCGCGGATGTGGCGACTGAACTCGACGCCAAACGCGCTATCGAGCAAGGAACGATGGTGGCTCTGGAAATGTGAGCGTTGTAACAGACTCCAGTAGGCAGTCAACTTCAAAAGCTTAACCACCAAGACACCAAGGACACCAAGTTGCACCAAGAAAACCATTGCCTTGACTTGGTGTCCCTTGGTGTCCTTGGTGTCTTGGTGGTGAGATTTTTTCCGTCATTTTCGACATGACTGTCTACTAATGATTCTGCAACGTCGCATGAAAACCGTTGCGGTTGAGTTCTTCGATGATCCGCTCGACATGCTCCTTGCCTCTGGCCTGGATGATGAAATCGACTTCCGCGCGGCGTGCCGGCAAGTTGGTGAATGCGCGTTGATGGTGCACTTCCTCGATGTTCCCTTGCGCGCTGCCGATCACCTGGGTGGCGCGCGCCAGGGCGCCGGGAATATCCCGCAAGTCGACGCGCAGACGCGCCAGGCGGCCAGAGCGCACCATCTCCCGGTCGATGGTGTCGGACAACTGCGATGAATCAATATTCCCGCCGGATAACACCAGTCCGATCTTGCGGCCTTCGAACTGTCGCCGGTGGCGCAGCACGCCGGCCAGACCGGCGGCGCCGGCCCCTTCCACCACGGTTTTTTCGATTTCCAGCAGCATGATCAGGGCGCTCTCGATCTCGTCCTCGGCAACCAGAAAAATATCATCGACGTAACGCCGTACCAGATCACCCGTCAACACCCCGGGCTTTTTCACCGCAATGCCTTCGGCGATCGAGGTCGGCTGGCATTCGGCGGAGCGCTCATGAAACAAGGCGTGCATCGCGGGGAAAGCCTCGGTCTGGACCCCATAGACCTGGATTTCCGGCCGGACCGACTTGGCGGCGACCGACATGCCGGAGATCAAGCCGCCGCCGCCAATGGCAACAACCATCGCATCCAGGTCGGGCCGGACAGCGAGCATTTCGAGGGCGATGGCGCCTTGTCCCGCAATCACCAGTGGATCATCGAATGGATGGATCAGCGTGAGATTACGTTCTTCTGCAAGCCGCAGGCCGCACTCGAGTGCTTCGTCGAAACTTTCGCCGACGAGGACGATCTCGGGCTGGAAGTGTTGCGTGCGGCTGACTTTGGTCTCCGGCGTGTGCCTGGGCATGACGATCACCGCCGCGATACCCAGGCGTTGCGCGTGGTAGGCAACTGCTTGCGCATGATTTCCCGCAGATACCGCCAGCACGCCGCGCCGCGCTTGTTGCGGCGTGAGACAAGCCAGCTTGTTGAGCGCGCCGCGTTCCTTGAAGGATGCAGTGAATTGATGGTTTTCGAACTTCAGCCAGATTTCGCAACCGCAAACTTCAGACAGCGTTTTCGATTGCAGGAAAGGTGTGTTGATCGCCTGTCCATGCAGCCGCTTGGCGGCGTCGCGGACATCCGCAAGTGAAATTGACATCGAAGCCCCGTGTTGTGTGATCGCCATAAAGTTGCACCGAACAATTCAACCGAACTGCGCAGATATTATGATAGCAGTGTTCCGACGGCGAGCCGGACGCAGGCAGTCTTTGCTTGGAAAACCACGAAACCCTGTAAAATCTCGCAATTGCACAATAGCAATTTCGCGGGAATTTTTGATGCCTGGCAGTACCCCGAGCTTTCAGGAAATCATTCTTCGCCTCCAGCATTTCTGGAGCGAGCGCGGCTGCGCCCTGCTCCAGCCGTATGACATGGAAGTAGGCGCAGGCACCAGTCACACCGCCACCTTCCTGCGCGCCATCGGCCCCGAGCCGTGGCGAGCCGCCTATGTCCAGCCTTCGCGCCGTCCCAAGGATGGCCGCTACGGCGAGAACCCCAACCGTTTGCAGCACTACTATCAGTTTCAGGTAGTGCTCAAGCCTGCGCCGGAAAACATCCTGGAACTGTATCTGGATTCTTTGCGCGCCTTGGGTTTCGACCTCAAGCAGAACGACATTCGCTTCGTCGAGGACGACTGGGAGAATCCGACGCTGGGCGCATGGGGGCTGGGCTGGGAGGTGTGGCTGAACGGCATGGAAGTGACGCAATTCACCTATTTCCAGCAGGTCGGCGGCATCGACTGCAAGCCCATCACCGGTGAGATTACTTACGGCCTCGAACGCCTGGCGATGTACCTGCAAGGCGTGGAAAATGTTTTCGACCTGACCTGGACGAAAGGCGCCGGTACGCAACTGAGTTATCGTGACGTGTACCACCAGAACGAGGTGGAGCAGTCGGCTTACAATTTTGAACACTCGGATGTGGAGTTCCTGCTTGCGGCTTTCAGCGCTCACGAGAAGCAGGCCAAACACCTGATGGAAAGCGCACTGGCGCTGCCCGCCTATGAGCAATTGCTGAAGGCCGCGCATAGCTTCAACCTGCTCGATGCGCGCGGTGCGATTTCGGTGACCGAACGCGCCGCCTACATCGGCCGCATCCGCAACCTGGCGCGCAGCGTCGCGCAGAGCTACCTGGATTCCCGCGCCAGACTGGGCTTCCCGATGGCGCCCAAAGCCTGGGCTGCCGAAGTTCTGGCCCAGATCGAAAAGAAGGCCGCGGCATGAGCAGCCAAAACCTGCTGGTCGAACTATTCGTCGAGGAACTGCCGCCGAAAGTGCTGAAGACGCTGGGTGAAGCATTCGCCCAGTCGCTCGGCCTGTCGCTGAAAACGCAAGGTTTGTGTTCCGATGCTTCCGTTGTCACGCCCTATGCTTCACCGCGCCGGCTCGCCGCCCACGTCACCACCGTGTCTGCCCGCGCCGCCGACAAAGCCATGATGCAGAAATTGATGCCCGTTGCCGTTGGCCTCGATGCCGCCGGCAACGCGACCCCTGCACTGCTCAAGAAGCTCATCGCGCTTGGCGCTGATGCCTCGGTTGTGCCGCAATTGCGCCGCCAAAGTGAAGGCAAAAGCGGCGACGGAAAAGCCGAGGCGCTTTACTTCGACAGCATGGCGAGGGGCGCTACGCTCACCGAGGGCTTGCAGAAGGCACTCGAAGCCGCGCTCGCCGCGCTGCCGATCCCCAAAGTCATGAGCTATCAACTTGCCGACGGTTGGAGCACGGTGAACTTCGTGCGTCCGGCGCACGGCCTGGTGGCGCTGCATGGGGCCGATGTCGTGCCGATTTCCGTGCTCGGCCTGCGAGCGGGACGCGAAACCCACGGCCACCGCTTCGAGGCCAGCGTCGATCCCATCGTGCTCAAGGATGCCGACGGTTACGCGCAGCAGCTCGCTGACGAGGGGGCGGTCATCGCCAGCTTCGCCGCGCGCCGCGTAGAGATTGCGCGTCAACTCGCGGCAGCCGCCGCCAGGGACGGCGCGAACCTGAAGCCTATCGAGGACGAGGCCCTGCTCGACGAAGTGACCGCGCTGGTGGAACGTCCCAATGTGTTGATCGGCCAGTTCGAGGCGGCCTACCTCGAAGTCCCGCAGGAATGTCTGATCCTCACCATGAAGGCCAACCAGAAATATTTTCCGCTGCTCGACAGCGCGGGCAAGTTGACCAACAAATTCCTCATCGTCAGCAACATCCGTCCCGCCGATGCGAGCGCGGTGATCGGCGGCAACGAGCGCGTGGTGCGTCCAAGGCTGGCCGACGCAAAATTCTTCTTCGACCAGGATCGCAAGAAATCGTTGGCTGATCGGATACCAGGGTTAGAGAAGGTGGTCTATCACAACAGGTTGGGTACTCAGGGCAAACGCTCGCGGCGCGTGGCCGATATTGCCCGTGACATCGGTCACAGGCTCGGTGGTGAGGTGCTGGCGCGTCAAACAGAGCAAGCTGCGTTGCTGTCCAAGGCCGACCTGCTCACCGACATGGTTGGCGAATTTCCTGAACTACAAGGCATCATGGGCCGCTACTATGCCTTGCACGACGGAGAGCCGGCTGAAATTGCAGTTGCTATTGAAGATCACTACAAGCCGCGCTTCGCCGGCGACAGTCTGCCACGCGGTCGCGTCAGCATCGTTGTAGCACTGGCCGACAAGCTTGAGACCTTAGTCGGCCTGTTCGGCATCGACCAAGTGCCGACCGGCGACAAGGATCCATTCGCCCTGCGCCGCCATGCGCTGGGCATTATTCGGATGCTGATCGAAGGTGACATTGATCTCGAACTGGATCAATGTATCCGTTACGCGGAACGGCCCTTCAAGGGTCTGGCAGGAGAGAGCTATGCGGCACTGGTCGAGTTTATCTTTGACCGCCTTACCAACCTCCTGCGCGAGCAAGGTTACTCGGCGCAGGAGGTGGATGCCGTGGTCAGCCTGCGTCCGCAACGCCTCGGCGACATTCCCAAGCGCTTGGCTGCGGTACGTGCCTTTGCCATGCTGCCCGAAGCAATAAGTCTTGCTGCTGCCAATAAACGCATTGGCAACATTCTGAGGAAAGTTGAAGGTTACGTGGTCGCCATTGTTGATGTCGCGCTGCTCAAGGAGCCTGCCGAGACCGCACTCAATGCAGCACTGATGCAGGTGAAGCCGCAAGCCGAGGCGGCCTTCGCACACGGCGACTACACGGCCTCCCTGCAATCCCTGGCGGCACTGAAGACGCCGGTGGACAACTTCTTCAACGAGGTGATGGTCAATGTCGAAGACCCGCAACTGCGCGCCAACCGCCTCGGCTTGCTGGCCACGCTGCATCAGGCGATGAACCAGGTCGCCGATCTCTCCAGGCTATCGACATGAAACTCGTCATCCTCGACCGCGATGGTGTGATCAATTTAGACTCCGACCAGTTCATCAAGTCGCCGGAGGAGTGGAAGCCGATCCCCGGCAGCCTGGCCGCGATTGCCCGGCTCAACCAGCAGGGCTACCGGGTGGTGGTGGCGACCAATCAGTCGGGCATCGGTCGCGGCCTGTTCGGCATGGACACGCTCAACGCCATCCACGACAAGATGCTGAAAGCCGCAGCCCAGGTCGGCGCGCGCATCGACGCGGTGTTTTTCTGTCCGCACACTAACAGCGATGCTTGTGCCTGCCGCAAGCCGAAGACCGGCATGCTGCACGAGATCGCCACACGCTACAACACCGACCTGGCCGGTGTGCCGGTGGTGGGCGATTCCTTGCGCGACTTGCAGTCTGCCGCTGCGGTAGGCGCACAGCCGATGCTGGTGATGACCGGCAAAGGCGTTAAAACCGCCACCGATCCGGCGCTGCCGCCGCAGACACTGTTGTTTGCCGATCTCGCCGCCGCCGCCGCGCACATCACCACGGAATAATCAGCATGAATTACTTGCGCTCGATCCTGTACATGCTGGTGCTGTTGATCGTCACGCCGCCGTATGCCTTGTTCATGATTTTTTGCTTCCCGCTGCCGCATCGCGCCCGCCGCTACACAGCCGTGCCCTGGGTGTTCATGACGATCTGGCTGATCAAGCATCTGCTGCGCATCGACTACCGCGTGCTGGGCCGCGAGAATATTCCCGACCGCCCCGCCGTGATTCTCAGCAAGCACCAGTCGGCGTGGGAAACCGTGGTGTTGCAGGAAGTGTTCCCGCTGGGGTTGTTTGTCTGGAAGCGGGAAATCAAATGGCAGTTACCTTTTTTCGGTTGGGCCCTGGCGGTGATTCCGATGATCTCGATTGATCGCGGCGCCGGCAAGAACGCCTTGAAGCAACTCGTCGATCAAGGCCGGCTGCGCCTCTCCCAGGGTTATCCCGTCATCATTTTTCCGGAAGGCACCCGGGCGGCGCCGGGGCAACGCCGCCGCTATAAAATCGGCGGCGCGCATCTCGGTGTCGAAACCGGTGCGCCGGTGCTGCCGGTGGCGCTCAACTCGGGGGAATTCTGGGGCCGCAACGCTTTCTTCAAACGTCCCGGCACCATCACCGTCAGCATCGGCCCGGCCATTGACCCAAGCGGACTTTCCGCCGATGATGTGAATGCCCGCGCCGAAGCCTGGATGGAAGCCGAAATGGCCCGTATCAGTCCGCATCTGTATCGCAGTGAAACCACGCAGCCCGCAACTCGCCCTGCGGCTTGACTCTCCGCCGCCCGACCCCGCCGCGCACTGGCGCGACGGCGCCAGACTGGCCTATCTTGGCGGACATATCATTCTTCAGATCGACACGGATCGTAAGTCCGCCGCCCTCGACGCCGCCGCCCTGCATCTACCGCTACCGCCCGCCGCAACTCCACGGCAGATTCAAGACGGCGTGGAAGCATGGTTGCGTCAGGAGGCGACACGCCTGATCGGCGCCAGCGTGAAGCGTCATGCGCGGCGTCTTGCTTGTTCCGCGCCGCGCTGGGCGCTGTCTTTTTCAGCCCGCAGCGGCTGGACGCACACGCACGCGGATGGCTCACTACGCTTCAACTGGCGTCTGGTCGAGCAGCCAGTCGCGCTGATCGACCAGACCGTTGGCCGTGCGCTCGCCACGCTGGTTACCGGCAACGCCACGGCGGATCTATGGGAAATGCAAGCAGCATGAGCCTGGCGCTGTTCGAGCAACTCCCGCTGTTCCGTCAAGCCGACGCACCACCGGTCGAGCGCCCGAAACAGCGGCACTTGCAACTTGGCGCAGAAATTGTCGCCTACACCCTCAAACAAGGCCGGCGGCGGCGGTTGACCATGACCATCGACGAACGCGGTCTCACCGTCGGCGCTCCACTACGGATTACTCTGGCGCAGGTTGAAAGTTTCGTCCGCAGCCACACCGGCTGGGTACAGAAGAAACTCGCGGAACTGGCCGGCAACCATGTCAAGCGGCATATCGCCGTGCGCGATGGCAGCAGCCTGCCTCTGCTCGGCGCGGAGATTACGGTACGCATCGTCCCCGGCGCCAACCGCATCCGCTGGCAGGAGGAGGTGCTGTGGCTGGAGGTGCGGATCGATGCCGATTACCCCGCACTGACGCGCCGCGCGCTGCAACGTCGCGCACAAGACGTGTTCGCCGAACGCCTCGCCTTATATGCGCAGCGCCTCGGTCTGCCCGCGCCCGCGCTGGGCCTGTCCAACGCGCGCACCCGCTGGGGCAGTTGCAGCGCCAGGAGCGGCATCCGCCTCAACTGGCGTTTGATCCATCTGCCCCTGCCGCTGATTGATTACGTGGTGGCGCATGAGCTGGCGCATCTGCTGGAGATGAACCACAGCCCGCGCTTCTGGGCTGTGGTGGAAAGCATCTATCCGGATGTTCACAACGCCCGCCGCGAACTCAAAGCGCGCGCCGCCGGGATCCCGATTATTTAAGGAGGTTTATGAGAATTCTGCACACCATGCTGCGCGTGGGCGATCTGGACCAGTCGCTGGCCTTTTACACCGAAGTGCTGGGCATGCGCCTGCTGCGCCGTACCGACTACCCGGAGGGCAAGTTCACCCTGGCCTTCGTCGGCTTCCAGGACGAGCGGGACGGGGCGGTGCTGGAGTTGACGCATAACTGGGGCGTGGAGAAATACGATCTGGGCAGCGGCTACGGTCATGTCGCCCTGGAAGTCGACGACGCCTATGCCGCCTGCGCCGAAATCAAGCGCCGCGGCGGCAAGGTGACGCGCGAGGCGGGGCCGATGAAACACGGCAGCACGGTGATTGCTTTCGTCGAAGATCCGGACGGTTACAAGATCGAATTGATTCAGAAGAAGACGGTCTAGCAGAGTCCCCGCAACTCCTGCCGGATCCACTCGATAAACACCTTGGTGCGTGCCGGCAGCAGCCGTGCATGCGGGTAGACGATGTTGATCGGACGCGGCGGCGTCTCGAATTTTTCCAGCACCACCTTTAATTGGTTCTGCGCCAGGTATGGCGCCACCTGATAGGAGATGAACGTGCCGAAGCCCAGCCCGGCCACGCAGGCATCGACCACCGGCGCGACATGGTTGAAGCTGAGATTGCCGGTGACCGGCACGGTAAACTTTCTGCCGTGTTCATGAAACGTCCACCACGGACTCGTGGTCGAAGAGAAGAGCAGGCAATTGGCCTTGAGCAAATCCCTGGGATGTTTGGGCTTGCCGTGACGCTTCAGGAAAGCCGGGCTTGCCACCACCATGCGCCGGACGCTGCCCAGCGGCAACGCCACCAGCGAAGAGTCTTCCAGCGGACCGATGCGTATGCCTGCGTCGATGCCCTCTTCGGTCAGGTTTGCCACGCGATCCAGCAGCACTACATTGCAGCGCATTTGCGCGTAACGCTGCACAAAGCGCGTCACGGCGGGTGCGATATACATCTGGCCGAACAGCACCGGCGCGGTGATGGTCAGATCGCCACGGGGTTCGCTGGCTTCCGAGAGCAGCGCGGTTTCGGCATCTTCAACGGCTGCCAGCAACTGGCGGCAGCTCTCCAGGTAATGCCGGCCTTCTTCCGTCAGCGAAATGCGCCGCGTGGTGCGATTGAAGAGACGTACGTGCAGATTTTCTTCAAGCGCAGCCAAGGCGCGCACCACCGCCGGTAAGGACGAGTCCAATACCCTTGCCGCCGCCGTGAGGCTGCCTGCGTCGGCAATATGCATGAAAATTCGCATGGCTTTGAGTTTGTCCATGTCCGAATATTAATCCGCAAAGCGGATGAGTTAAATTCAATTTTACGTATTTACTCTATTTTAAGAAGCAAACACAATACCCCCCCTTACACTCTCACTCTTCACAAAGGATCGCCATGAATGCGCCCACCAACAGGAATCCCGCCCGGCCCATCAAACTTTACCGCTCCCCGGTTTCAGGCCATAGCCATCGGGTCGAGTTGTTTCTCTCACTGCTGGGCTTGCCGGTGGAAATCATCAACATTAATCTCCAGGCGGGTGAGCAAAAGACGCCTGAGTTTCTGCAAATGAACCCTTTCGGGCAGGTACCGGTGATCCAGGATGGTGAAATCACGTTGTCGGATTCGAATGGAATACTGGTTTACCTGGCAGGCAAATACAGCGATGGCCGGTGGCTGCCGCGTGATCCAGCGCAGGCCGCCGAGGTGCAAAGATGGTTATCGGCGGCGGCGGGTTGGGCGGCGTTCGGCCCGGCGGCAGCGCGTGCCGTCAAGCTTTTCAAGGCGCCGTTTAATCTCGATGAAGTGACCGGTCGAGCTCAGCGTCTGCTGGGCGTCATGGAAAAAGTTTTGCTGAAGTCGCCATATCTTGCCGGCGCCGCGCCGACCCTGGCGGATATCGCCAATTACACCTACATCGTACTTGCACCGGAAGGCGGCGTGTCGCTGGCGCCCTACCCGCAGGTGCGCGCATGGCTGGCCAGCATCGAAGCTTTGCCGGGTTTTATCCCGATGACTAAAACGCCTGCCACCACACCATGAACCAGCCGGCCTGCGCTGCCAGCCCTGCGTTCCATGAAGGCGAATGCGCGGTGCAGGAGCGCGTTGGGGTGCGCGAGCAACTTGCGGCGATAGGTCAGCGCGCGATACTGGACTTCATGCCCGAGCAGCATCGTGAGTTTTTAAGGCAACTGCCGTTTGTAATCGCCGGTTCCGTAGACAGTGCAGGCCAGCCGTGGGCCTCGGTGCTGACGAACCCGCCGGGATTTATTGAATCGCCATCGCCACGGCAATTGGCGGTGCGCGCCTTGCCGCAGGCGTTTGACCCGCTCAAGGAAACCCTGCTGCCCGGCAAGCCCATTGCCCTGTTGGGCATAGAGCCGCACTCGCGTCGCCGTAATCGCGTCAATGGCGTGATCACAGAGATTACAGGCGAGAGTTTTGCGGTGCAGGTACGGCAGAGTTTCGGCAATTGCCCGAAGTACATACAGGCACGCAAGCTGCAATATCCGGCTGTCAATAACGCCGCCGGCAAGGTAGTGCAACGCGCGGAGCAGCTCAATGAGGCAGCGAAAAAAATAATTCTTGGCGCCGATACTTTTTTCATTGCCACTTCCTATCCCGTTGCCGAATACGCCGGTGAGAACCGGCACGGGGCAGACGCTTCACACCGTGGCGGCAGGCCGGGCTTTGTGCGCGTGGAGGGTAACGACACGCTCCTGGTCCCGGATTTCACCGGCAATTTCTACTTTAATACCCTGGGCAATATCGCCATTCATCCGCGTGCCGGGCTGCTGTTCATCGATTTTGACACAGGCGGTTTGCTCTACCTGGCGGTCGATGCCGAGATCGTCTGGCAAGGCAAGGCGCTGGCGGCGTTTGCCGGTGCACAACGCCTGCTGCGTTTTCGAGTGAGAGAGGTGCGGCATGTCGAGGCTGCTCTGCCGCTGCGCTGGGGTGCGGCAAGTCTGTCGCCGTTCCTGGAGGCCACGGGGTCCTGGCAAGGCGGATCGTAGCCGGTCTTGCAGCCCTGTCAAGGTATCGAAGTGAGTACAACCGGCTTTTGTGCGACAATCACCCGGCGGTAGCAACCGTTTTCAACCCAACCACCACGCCTGCAGCGATTTTCCTTGCATGACCGCCACACTGGAAACTCGGCAAGGAAAGTGTTTGGTCTCCTGGAGCGAGGCAAGCCACATGAAATTGGATCTGCGCAAGATTTATCGTTTCGAGGCTGTGGAGCATGGCGCGGGTACGCCACTGCCAACGGGGGGTGATGTGTTCTATGAATGCATGGAATGCAATACAGTCATCAGCTCGGTACCCTATACGCCCGCCGCTTGCGACTGCGGCAATCTGAGCGGCAACAAGGGTGCGACGACCATTCGAGACAGCGCCAAGGTCAAGCCGGTGCGCGGGCGTTTGAAATAATCGGCGTCTGATCCGCCGGGTTCCGGGAGACATGCGGTCTCCCGGCTGCACCTGCGGCTTTACGAATTACAGATTACTTTTTGTCGACCGGTTCCTTGAAACTGGCGCCGGATTTGTTCGCCATGAAAACGATGGCGCGCGCCAGTTCCGTTTCGGTGGCGTCGCTGCCGCCTTTGGGCGGCATGGCGTTCTTGCCGGCCGTCGCCGACTTCAACAGACCGCTCAGCCCCTGGCCGAGGCGCGGCGCCCAGGCGGCCTTGTCGCCGATCTTGGGCGCACCGGCGGCGCCGGTGGCGTGACAGGCGGCACAGGTGCTGGTCACGATTTCCTCGCCGGTTCTGGAACCCTTGGCGGCGCTCGCACTGGCCGAAGCCAATTCGACCCGGGCCACCGGTTGAATCCGGGCCGCGACGGCTTCTTCGCTTTCCTTGAGCTTGCTGCCTTCGAACAGTGACGAATAAATCACGATGACAAGCGCAAAGGCCATGATGAATAACGGCGGAAAGGCGAATACGAAAAATACATAGCGTGGGTTGGTGGTGCTCACGGCTGCGTTGTTTTCATGATCGGACATGCGGAATCCTCGATAGCAAAAAGTATTGGAAGACGGCGATTATAGCGATTTTGGCGGCGCCGGCACAGAGCCCCGGCCAGCCGGGTGTTCCTGTTGCAAGTGCTGAAGCTTGCTTAGTGCTTGTTTGAAGCGCTTGCGGAATGCGCGGTCGCAGCCGACAATAACCGGGTTATCGTCCCACCTGCGCCGCCATGAATGCATCTACTCCCATCTATCAGGCCGTTGTCTATCTCCCAAAACTCGCCCCTGGATTTGCCTTGGGTGTGTGTTGCAATGCGGACGAAATTTCCGCCCTCGAATTTCTTGCACCGCGCGCCGAGTTGACGCCCAAGACTCCGCTTGCCAAGGAAGCGGTGCGTCAGTTGCGCGCCTACCTGCAAGATCGGAGATTTGAATTCGGCTTGCCGCTGGCGCCCGCCGGCACGCTGTTTCAGCGACGTGTATGGGAGGGAATCGCGGCAATCCCGAGCGGCGAGACGCGCACTTACGGAGAGGTGGCGCAGGCCATCCGCAGCGGCGCGCGCGCAGTCGGCAATGCCTGCGGCGCCAATCCCTATCCGGTGGTCGTCCCGTGTCACCGGGTGGTTGCCAGCGGAGGCGGTCTGGGCGGGTTTGGCCGTGAGCGTGGCGGCGGGCAACTCGAAATCAAGCGCTGGCTGCTGGCTCATGAAGGTGTGAGGTAAGTGAGGTGACAGTGGCCGCGCCAGGGTACGAAGACAGCAAGCTGCTGGACCAGTTCTGCGACAACCTGTGGCTGGAAGATGGCCTGGCGAAGAATACGCTGGCCGCTTACCGCAGTGATCTCGCTTTGTTCGCCGGCTGGCTGACGGAGAGCAATTCCGCGCTGGCCACGCTAGCCACGCTGGCCACAGTCGATGAACAATGCGTCAAGAATTATCTGGCGCATTTGCATCGCCGCGACCCGCTACAGCAACCCAAGCCGGCCAGTCAGCGCCGCCTGCATGCCGCGTTGCGCCGCTTCTACCGGTTTTTACTGGCGCAGGGGCGCATCGCGCATGACCCCTTGCTCAACATCGATCAGCCGCCGATGCCGCAGCGTTTTCCCAAAACCTTGTCGGAAGGCGACGTGGAAAAACTGCTGGCAGCGCCCGATACCGACCGGCCCATCGGCCTGCGCGACCGCGCCATGCTTGAATTGCTGTATGCCAGCGGTCTGCGTGTCAGCGAATTGGTGAGCTTGAAGTTATTCGAGGTGAGTATTAACGAAGGGGTGCTGCGGGTGCGCGGCAAGGGCGATAAGGTGCGCCTGGTGCCGCTCGGTGAATTCGCCGTTGACTGGCTGCTGCGTTACCAACGCGAGGCCCGTCCGGTGCTGCTCAAACAGCGCGCTTGCGATGAAATTTTCGTCACTGCGCGCGCTACTTCCTTGAGTCGGCAAATGTTCTGGACACTCATCAAGCGTTACGCCTTGCGTGCCGGGATCGTCAAACCGATCTCGCCGCACGTGCTGCGTCATGCCTTCGCCACCCACCTCATCAACCACGGCGCCGACCTGCGCGTGGTGCAGATGCTGCTGGGTCATGCCGATATTTCAACGACGCAAATCTATACGCATGTGGCGCGTGAACGTCTCAAGCAACTGCACGCGGCGCATCATCCAAGAGCATAGCGGAAATATTTTCTCCCTTTATCTGGCCGAGGCGACGCGATTCAGCGCCTGTTCCAGTTGCGCCGCCGGCAAGGCGCCGGGAATGCGCTCGCCATTGGTGAGGAAGATTGTCGGCGTGCCATGCACACTGAGCTTCTGGCCGAGCGCCACGACCTTGTCGGTTGGCGTCGCGCAGCTTGCGGCGGAAGGAGCAGTGCCGTTGATCATCCACTCGTTCCAGGCTTTGGCGCGATCGGTCGAGCACCAGATGGCCTTGGCCTTCTCGCCGGAATCCGCAGAGAGTATCGGGTAGAGAAAGGTATACACCGTGTAGTCGGTCATGCCGACCATGTCTTTTGCCAGTTTCTTGCAATAGCCGCAGTTCGGGTCTTCAAAGGTGGCGAAAATCCGCTTGCCGTTGCCGCGCACTGTTTTCACCGCCAACTCCAGGGGTAGATCGGAAAACTTGATTTGCGCCAGTTTGTTCTTGCGGACTTCGGTGAGATTCTGGTGAGCATTGACGTCGATGATGTCGCCTTGAATGAAGTAAGCGCCTTTTTCGTCCGAGTAAAGAATGTCGTTGCCGATCCGCACTTCATACAGGTTGAGCACCTCGGCCTTGCGTACCGCATCCACTTTGATGCCCGGCCCGAACAGGGCGGTTACGGCTTTCCTGATTTCCGCTTCGCCGGCATGCGCCAGGTTGGCCGTGAGAGAGAGTATGGCCAAACTACAGGCGAGAGTTTTTTTAAACATGTCAGCTCCGAAAAATAGAAAAATATTGGTACATTCGTACTTCTGCCAGGTGCTAGCCCAGCGCATAGCGCACCAAAGCATCTCTTACAACAGGCAGGGTGTTGACGAGGTTCAACCCGGCATTGCGCAACAGGGTGAGCGGCGCCGCGTGGGGCAGGAACAAGCGCTGCAAGCCATGCGTCACCGATTGTAAGGCAAACACTTCCTCGCTGCGCGCCCGCTGGTAACGGCGCAGCCACCGTTCATCGCCGCAATCGACATAATCAGGGCAGGCGATGAGCGTCCCGGCAAGCGCCCGCGCATCCTGAAAACCGAGGTTAATGCCGTGGCCAGAGAGCGGATGGATGGTATGGGCGGCGTCGCCGATCAGCGCCAGACGCGGCGCCACGGTGCGCGGAGCGCGCATCAGCCGCAACGGAAACGCGGCAGGCGGCGTTATCAGGGAAAGTTCGCCGTAGCGCCGATTGCCGGCGGACGCGACATGGCGGCAGAAGGTCTCTGCGGGTTGCGCCAGCAATTCCCGCGCATGTTCCTCAGTAGTCGACCAGACGATGGAGATCAGCCTGCTTTCCGCCAGCGGCAGATAAGCCAGCACGCCATCGGCGCGGAACCACTGACAGGCAGCATCGAGATGCGGTTTTTCGCAGCTGAAGTTGGCAACCACGCCCATTTGCCGGTATGGCTTGAACGTGACTTCGATTCCTGCCGCCTGCCGCGTCCAGGAGTCTGCGCCATCGGCGGCAATCACCAGGCGCGCACTGAGCTTGCGGCCATCTTCCAGAACCAGGTTGGCGGCGTCTGCATTGATCGCCAGCGCTTGCGGCCGTGCCGGGCAGAACAGTTCCAGGTTGCCCTGGCGCCTGGCGGTTTCCCATAACTCGCGCTGCATCTGCGACGCCTCGATAATCCACGCCAGTTCGCTTACCCCGCTGTCATAGGCGGAAAAATCCAGACGCCCGCCAGCGTCGCCGTAAATTTCCATGTTTCGCACCGGCGCCAGACGGGATGCATCGAAATGCCGCCAGATGCCGATTTCATCCAGGAAGCGCGCATTGGCCGGGCTCACCGCATAGATGCGGGCATCCCAGCCATCCAGCGCAATGGGTGTCCCCGGCCCCCGGGGCGCTTGTCCTTCGACCAGGGCGATGGACAGGCGGCTGGCGCGCAAGGCGACCGCCAGCGCCAGACCGGCCAGTCCGCCACCGACAATCACAATATCGAAATCATGGCTCATCCAGGCATTGTCGCGGAGCCCGCGCAACTTGACAAGGCTGGACTGCGCGCTGGATAATCCCGCCCCTTGCCAAAGAGGACAGCGCAATTTTCAGCGGCCTCCATGGTGATCGGTGATGTAGCTCAGCCGGTTAGAGCATCGGATTCATAATCCGGGGGTCGGTGGTTCAAGTCCACCCATCACCACCAGTAGGGCTTACAGCGATACGGACCGTTTTCATTTTAGCGGTTTCGGGGCCATGTAACCGAATTTGCTCAATCATTCCGATTATTTGCCGCTATCGCAATTGACCAACCGGGAACTTGGTCTGTACACTTGAGTCGGATAAGATGTTAGCGTATGCCGATGTTGGCAATGTTGGCTAAGCAAGGAGTGCCATGAACGCAGTTACAACGCGCTACGAGCTTGACTATCTTCGTCGCTCAGTAGCCGATTACACCGTCCGAAGCTTGGATTTACTCAAAGCTATCGAGGAGACAATTGACTCGCTCGGGGCGTTGTCCGAACAAGCGCGAGTTTTTGCCGGCTTATTCAGCAAGGAGGCCGAGCGTATCATTGTTGCCACACAGCCCGGTGGAGCAGCACTTGATCCAGACTTGACTACCGAGGACGCATTACTGGAAACCGAGAGAGCTATTTCTGCTCTCCATGGGCGTTTGGTCGAAAAGCGCACGGTCGCCCATGTCGCTCCGGAGCTGACCGTCGAAGACGGGGTGGGCGACGCCTACGATGAGGCCATAGCCCAGGTTGCAGATCTTCACAATGCTATCGACCGTCTGCGCGCCGCCTTGGGCGAGCATGATGCAGAAGTCGAGGGGGCGAGCGGTAACGCTTATCAAACTCCCGAAGCCCTGTTTGCCGATCTGGATGCTGAATGACGGTTGTAGGGTCTGGCGGAATTCGCTTCGACAGTTACGACCGAACCAACCGCTTTGAGAAGGAATACAAACGCCTCGAAGCGCCAATGCGGGAGCGGGTTCGCGGCAAGCTTGTCGACTTGCTCAAGCAACCGTTCCCCCCGGGTCTCGCCTTTGAAAAACTCAAGGGCTATTCCAACCCAGACTTTTACACGTTTCACGTTACCGGTAACTATAAAGTCTCTCTTGCCGTGGAAAAACGTGTCGATAAGAATGAGAACACACAAACCGTTGCCGTCCTTCGCAGAATCGCATCGCACAACGAAATCGACCGGGCACCTTGACCGTCCTGTACGTCTGGCTATCCGCTCTTGTTTCAATGCGTATCAATAGAAATCTCTGCCAACAAGGCTGCATCCAACCAGATCACGTTTCGTTACTGCGCTATTGACAGCGTAACCGGCACTTCGTGCGAGACAGCGAAGCCACTTGCTAAACAACCAACAACCGGGAGTAGATGAAATCCAGGCTATTCATCCGGCTTTGCACGATCTGGCCGTCAAGACGCTGCCGCAATAGCGACGGTGTCCCGTGGGTAAAAGTTAGCCCCTGGCGCTACGCATTCCTCCCTGGTGCGCGGGCTATCGAGGCGGCTCCTTGGGTGTCCAGACCTTAAATGGCGCAGGCTGGGCCGGAATTTCTCCGTGCAGACAACGTAGCCGACGAGTATATAAGCCGATCACCTTTGCTGTTTTTCATTCCGCACTCAAGTAGAGATATTTATAACCCTGGGTCTGCCAGTAAGCGAGTTCCGGGTAGCCGGCGGGGACGACGGTCACCAGGCCGTTCATGTCTTCGGGCGCCAGGCCATTGCCTTTCATGGCGTTGTTGCAGAACTTGAAATCGACCCCTTCGTGTTTGAGTTCCGCCATCTTCTTCATGATGTCGGAATATTGTTCCTGGTTTTTATTGGCGAAGGCGATTTGCTCTTTCCCATGGAACACAAAAATTACTTTGGCATGAGTTTCGTTCATGACATTCTTCGCAACGGCGTAGACTGCGCTGAGTCTTGCCGGGTTCTTCAAGTTGACATCGAACACGGTATTGATCCCCTGCATCTTCGTATGCATATCCACTTTGGCTGTACCGTAGGGAGCGGTATCCCCGGCGGCTGTCGCCGCTGGCGTGAACATGAAAACGGACAATACGGCAACGACAAGCGCTGCGAATTTTTCTCTCATGATATTTTCTCCATTGATGCTGCGGGCGTAATCAGCGGCCAGAGCTGCAGCGCTTCGGGCCGCGTACATAAAAAGACAGGGTGGCCGGCAATGTCAGAAAACACCGGCTGTCAGTTGACTCTGCTGGCGCGCAGATGGGCCAGCTTGGCTACGTAGCGCGCTTTAGCTTCCGGCGTGCTGCTGCTTTCGATTGCCTGGGCGAGGTGCTCCCGCGCGGCGCGCGGGTCGCCCAGCGCCAGATAGGCCCTGGCCAGGCCGAAATGCGCCTCATGGTAGTCCGGGTCGCGGTCGAGTTCGCGCTTGTAGAAGTCACGCGCTTTGGCGAAGTCGTTGCTGGCCATTGCTGTGCGCGCCAGATCGAGAAAGTAAAACGGGGCATATTTCTCCAGCGCATGCAGGCGTTGCTCAATCTTGCGGGATGCCTCGATTTTTCCCTGTTTTTGAAGCACCAGCGCCAGATTGGCAAGAAGTACCGTGCTGTCCGGCCTGTCTCGAAGCGCAGAGGTGAACACCGCCTCGGCTTCGGCCAGATTGCCGTGACGGCGATAGATCACGCCGAGCGTATTCATTGCTTCACGATAATCTGGATCGGCTTCGATGGCGCGGCGCGCCAGGCTGTAGGCGGCATCGAGCTGACCGGCGGCAAGTGTCTCCGCCGCGCGGTTGTTCAGGAACATGGCGACAACAGTGGCTTCGCTGATTTCGTATCCGCGTATTCCGCGCAAGTCATCCGGCGGAAGGAAGTCGACAATGATGGAGGAATTATCCAGGCGCGAGAAGGGTCCGTTCCGGGAGCGCTCGCCCAGTATGATATTTACATGTTCACTGCGAATCAGCGTGTCCTTGTCGTGGCTCCAGGTGTCGTCAACCAGGACTTTCTGGTAATGCACTTGCAGCCCGAGTGATTTCGCCAGCGCGGATGTCATTACCAGCAGAGATAGACAGTTGCCGCGGCTCGACTCGAAAGCTTCTACGGCGGTACGGGTGAATTTGGAGTCGTATTCGAGCCGGAACTGTCCATTGCGGTAGAGGGCATTGATCAGCGCACGGGGCGCATTGCTGTGACCAAGCTGGGGCGTGACCCGGCTCGCCAGGAAGACCTTCATGTCGTCGTTCAAGGCAAAGATGTCGGGCGCGGGAACTTCTTTGGCGGCCACAAACAATGAATCGTGAAATAATTTTTCCGCCGCCAACTGCTGCACCGGCTGGCTGGCGCAGCCGGACAGGAAGAACAGAACCGAAAGCATTGCCGTATTTTTCCACATGACTGAGCTTCTTGCGCCGGTGGACGGGATTTTTGATGCGTCGTCGTTTAACCTTAGCCCATGTGTGAGCGACATGCAAGCACGAAATTGCAGTGTCCGGTTTTTGCGGCAGGGGAAAGAAGCGCGCGTTCCCGTTCAGGCTAGAAATCCGAGGTTACGCACAGTAAAGTTGCCGATATTCGGAACCACCAACGGCAGTTCGCTGGACGATACGCCCATCCAGGCAGCCAGTGTTGCCGCGACCTGGTCAACCGAGGTCGTTGGCAGGAGCCGCCCCTGGCCTACATCGTCAGGGCCGTTTACCGCCACGGCGGGCAGGGCGCCGAAATAGCGCCGCCCTTGCACCGCTCCCCCGACGACAAAGTGATGACTGCCCCAGCCGTGATCAGAGCCGTCGCCATTCGACGAAAGCGTGCGGCCGAAATCGGAGGCGGTGAACGTGGTCACGGCATTATCCACACCAAGTTCCACAGTGGCCGCATGGAAGCTGCTGATGGCGTTGGCGACCGAAGTAAGCAGGCCGGGATGCTGGCTGACCAGGTAATCGTGGTTGTCGAAACCCCCGAGCGAGACAAAAAATACTTGCCGTTTTGCACCCAGCGCACTGCGTGCGGCAATCAGCTTGGCCACCATCTGCAATTGCGTTGCCAGCGCGTTGCTGGCGTCAAAAGTGGTGGCGAGCGCGGGCAAGCCGCTCAGAGCGGTCGTCACTTGCGTGTTGGCGTCCAGCGCCCTGCGCATCACGCGACTGTGCTCGGCTTCCATCGCATTAGTGGCGCTGGCGCTGGTAATCAGGCTATTGAGTGCGCTGGAGCAGGCCGTCGAGCCATACAGCGGACTGCTGACAGCTCGCAGGAGTACCGCGCCACCCGGTCCGATCTGGTATTGCACGGTACTTTGCCCTGACATAAAAACGGCGTTGCCGCTGACGTTGATGCAGGTGAATGTGGATGTGCTGTTGGAAGACAGAAACAGGTCGCCGATCCTGCCGCCCCAGCCCGAGGTTGCACCTTCGGGCAGCGAAGATTGCCAGAAGGATTGCTGGTCATTGTGGGAGAACAGCTTGGGCGGCAGCGGCACGCTGCGGGCAAAATATTGCGCCAGGGTGGTCGGCTGGATCAGCGTGCCTACATTCAGCAGCACCGCCATTTTGCCGCCGTCGAA
Organism: Betaproteobacteria bacterium; assembly: GCA_016194935.1. Taxonomy (GTDB): domain Bacteria; phylum Pseudomonadota; class Gammaproteobacteria; order Burkholderiales; family Rhodocyclaceae; genus JACRAR01. The sequence continues at coordinate 17,959 of JACQAO010000066.1, read as the reverse complement.
CAACGGCATGAGCGGCGCGAGTTGCGGCGCCAGCGCCATTTGCCGGGTTGCATCGGGGAGCGCAACCGTGGGTGAGAGCAGCGTCGCCGCCAGCGAACTGCGGGGCGTGGCAAGACTCTGGCGAATACCGGCGTAGGCCGTATAGCTGGCGCTGTCATAGGGAACCAGGGTGTTGCCGTAGTCGTTGCCGCCATACAGGAAAACGCACACCAGCGCCTTGTAGTCGCCCGCCACGACAGCGGCGGAAGCTTCGCCCATAGCGGCGAGACTCAATGCCCAGGGCATGGCGGCGCCGGCAATGCCAAGGCTTGCGCTGCGGCGCAGAAATTCCCGGCGGGTAATTGCATTGATGGACATGGCGTTCCCCTATTTCTGCACGATGTATTCGGGCGCCGCCATGATCAGCAGAATGGCGGCGTTGATGCGATTCAGCCGCGCCGCATCGCTGCTGGCGGCGATGCTCGTGACGGCGGTGCTGATGGCAGACAGTGTCGTATCGGAGAGCTGTCCGGCAGCCATCAGGAGCGCGATACGATTAATCATGGCGGGCGCGTCGTTGGCCAGCGTCAGCCAGCCGGTGTAATTTGCCTTCACCTCGCCTACCCCGCTCTGAATCGCCGTTTGCATGTAGTTGAGGTAAGCCACCACGGAAGACTCGTTGGTAATTTGAAACTCCGGCGCGACCAGGCCCTGGGCGCTGAGACTGGTATTCGGCGGAACATAACCCGGGCGGAAAAAATTGAAAACCGTGGGAGAACGCAGAGGACTTTGCCCCAGACGCCGACCCGGGTCCGAGGTGTCGCCGATGTTCCACAGGCTGGTGGGCGAAGTCGCTCCGAAGGTTCGCGCCCATTGCACCAAACGCAGCACTGGTTCCCGCAGCTTGCCCCAGCCGATGGGCTGAGTGGCCGGATTGGCGCGCGCTTCGCTGTCCAGCAACACTGCCTTGATCACCGCTTTCATATCGCCGCGCACACCCTGCCCGTTGTCGTTGAAGGCCAGCGCCACCCGATTGATATAAGCGGGACTGGGATTGCTGGTGACGAGCCGCTGAATCAACTGTCGACCGATAAACGGACCAACGTTCGGATGATTGGCGATCGTGTCCAGGGCGGTTTGCAGCGCTTGATCTCCCGGTGTCCCGGCGGCGATTGTGATTCCCAGAAATGATGTTTCCGAGGATGAGTGACGGCTGGCGATCAGGCTCAAGGGCAGGCGCTGGAAGGCGGGGCTGGCGGAATTGAACTGGGTGTAATCCCAGCCGGTGAAGACTTTGGCGAGGCCGGAGACCGTTGCCTGGCTATAGGTCTCCTGCGCCTTGCCGGCGCTGTCGGTCTGTACGCTGCCGTCATTATTCAGTTTGTAGAGCCCGAGCGAAAACAACTGCATGACTTCGCGTGCATAGTTCTCATCAGGCAAGCGGCCTATGCTTGGATCTTCTTTCAGGTTGCCGCGCATATTGAGGTAATTGCCCATGCCGGTAGACAGCGTTATCGCTCCCAGCAGGTTCCGGTAAGTGCCGAAGGCGTTTTCCTCCAGGGTGTCGACGTAGGCGGCCACGCAGAAGCCGCGCCACGACACGGGCAAGCCAGCCATTGAGACGACAAAAATTTCCGACAGGGCCAGCACTACACGTTGTCTCAGGGTATCGGGCGAACTGATCAGCTTGCGCCACAAGGTATTGTCTGCTCCCTGGAAATTGTTGGCGTTGTTGGGATCGTTCTGATAGCCGTTTCCGATCATCCAGTCCCAGTGGCTCTGCGTGCGCGGCGCGGCAAATTGTTCATCCAGCCAAGCCGAATAGCCGAGCAACTTTACCCGTGCGAGATCGCTATCCGTGGCGGCGAGCGCCGCCTGATGCAGAAAGCGCGCGGCCTCCTGGTCGGCATTCGGTGACGCAGCGGGCGGTGTTGTGGGCGGTGTTACCGGCGGATCAGCAGAGGCTGAACTGCCGCCGCCCGAGCAGGCAGTGAGAAGCGTCGATGCGACCGCCAGGCTGGAGATTTGCCCCGCCGCAGAATCCGTGCCGCTAAGGCCTGCGTGTTCCGGCGGATACATTCTGTATTCCGATAAGCCCATCACTCCCTCCCCTTGCGGTTGCGTTACCGGAGAACGTCATTGCATCGTTTCACCTGCCGGCGCAGATGCAGTCTATGCGAAAATAGTCGGCGTCGAGGCTGGGATCAAAGTATTTTCCGGATGGCCGAAATACGATGACCGCATATTTTTCCCATAACTGCGCCAGCTTGTCGGATAACGCGCCGAATATTCCGCCGATGACTGGAATTGTGTAACAAGTCGTAATGACGATGGCTGGCGTTCATCCGCATCGGCAAAAATGTTTATTCGCCCAGCATCGAAAGGCCAAGGCGCATGACTGACGAAGGCAGGGAGGATTTACTCCGGCAATGGGCCGAGCCGCCTGGCGAGGCGGAGCTAAAGCGAATCGGCATCGCGCAGCGTATCGACAACATTTCCAAAGCCATTGCCGGTTCTGCGGCGCTTGGCAGCCGGGACATCCGTATTTCCGTGCAGGGATCGCATCGGCACAATACACTGGTGCGACCGGACCGCGATGTGAATATTTATGTGGTTCTGATGGACATATTCACTACTGACTACGCCTTCGCCAATGGATTTTCAGACAGGAAGTTAAAACTATACGAGGCCAGCTATTCTTACCCCGAGTTCAGGGATGACCTTGAAGCAGCTTTCATTGCGGCCTTCGGGCGTCAATATGTCAAGCGCGGAAGCAAGGGATTCGTCATCAAGGAAAGAAATATTCATCAGGTGAATTCGGATGTTGCCGCCGCTGCCGAGCATCGCCGCTATCGTCCGGATGGAAGTTACCATAGCGGCATGACGCTGCGTCCCGAGAATCTGGACTCTTTTGAAACCTGGCCCGAACAGCATTTCAGAAATGCAGAATTGAAAAATAACCGGACGGAGCGAAGATACAAGCGCTTTGTACGGGTAATGAAAAAACTTTGCGATTACATGGCAAGACACGGTTATCCCCAGGCCGGAGTGATACCGCCCTACCTGAACGAATGCCTCGTCTATAACACGCCCGACAATTTACTGAGTGCCGGTGCGCTTTCCAGGGGCCTCCGCGAAATGCTTGCCTACCTCAGGCATGCTTTGGGGACGGATGAAAAATGCCGCAAATGGCTTGAGGTCACCGAAATGAATTATCTATTTCATGCGAGTCGGCCGTGGACGCGCGAGCAAGCGCACGGCTGGATTCTCGCCGCATGGGAGTGGCTGGAGTACGAATGAAACAGGGCAGTTGAAACAATCGTCACGACATTAAACGGAGAAAATCAATGACATCACTCAAGTTAGCCTTGCCCGTTGTTGCAATATTATTTTCACCGCTGGCCGCCTCTGCTGCCGGCCCCTTGGAAACCGTAGAACAGTTTCACGCCGCGCTGGCGGGCGGGAACAGCCAGCAGGCGCTTGATGCGCTGGCGGAAAACGTGCTGATTTACGAATCAGGCCACAAAGAAACATCCCGCGCCGAATACGCCGGATCGCATCTGGCGGCAGACATGACGTTCAGCCAGGGCGTCAAGCGCATAGTGTCGTCTTCGCGGCAGATACTGATGGACGGTCACGCGCTAGTAATGCAGGAGACGGAAACCAGCGGCGCCTACAAAGGCAAGCCGGTACATCTGATCGGCCTGGAGACCACGCTGCTGGTCAAGCGGGACAACGCCTGGCGGATCGAGCACATCCACTGGTCGAGCCGTAGCCGGAAAGCGCCATGAGTAAAATAACGCCTGTTGAGTCGGAATCTCTCTCGGAGGCTGTGCGGGTACCGATCAATTGACCGCACCATGCGGGCGGCATTGGCGGGTCTACCGCATCGCGCTACACGCTGTCCGATCAACGAAAAATCGGCACCTTCGGCGACCCGATCAAGAATGAGGGTGAAGCTGCAGAAGCAGGCACAGGCAGGTTTTGAAACAGTGGCGACTGGTGATACCATCATCGCAATACCAGTTGCGAACATCGCGCTGACGTGGTCCCTGCCGGGGGTGAAACCCAGGCAGCATATTCCCCGCTTGCCCTCCGCAGTCAGATTAGGCCCTCAACCACATCAAGGAGAATGGCATGGTTTTCAAAGTCAGCCTTACTGCCAACTGTGATGACGTATTTCTGGCCTGGGACCCCGGTCAGGATATTCCTGGGTGCATCGGCTTCGCTATTCAGCGAAAATTGAATGGACAGGTTTCGTTCCTCGAAAACCGAGTGGGATTCAAGGATGGCGCAGCACCGAATCCAGCGCCGTCGACCGACTATCCGTTCCAGCGGCTTACTTGGATGGACCACGGCGTAAATCGAGGGGACAAGGTGGCCTATCGTGTGTCGGCGCGTGTCGGAACACAAGGACAACTGAGGGACGGCCCAGGCAGCGGCTGGACCGATGAGATTACCCTGACGCCCGAATGCGGAGATGTGCAGGCCTATTTCAATCGTGGCCTGATTCTGTCGCAGTTTATGGGCCGAATGATGAAGGAAAACGGATGGAAGGCTGGCGATATTAAAGCGCATGCCCGGATGGTCAATGACAAAGTACGGAATTTTCTGGCTGGTGAACTCCGCCTGGCGCTGCTCAAGATGCTCGACGACGCGATCACTGACAGGAAAATTACCCTCCATGCAGCCCTGTTTGAACTTACCGACGGCGAACTGGTGGACAAGCTGAAGCAGATAGGTAATCGCCTGAATATCGTTTTGGCTAACGGTGCTGTAAAGAAAAGCGGCGAGGATGAAAACACGGAGGCTCGTGAAATACTGAAACAAGCTGGCGTCAACGTGATCGACCGGATGTGCGCGCCATCCTTCCTCGGACACAACAAGTTTGTTGTTATGTCGAAAAATGGAAGGGAAGTTGCGGTGTGGACCGGCAGTGCAAACTGGCAGCCGACTGGACTTTGCACGCAGGCAAACAACGCGGTGCTTATTACCAACGCCTCGCTTGCCCGGTGCTATATGGATGCGTGGATGAGGTTGTCGAAGGCTGGCAACAAAAAGGGTGGAGATCTTACTGCCGGGAACATGATAGAGCCGCCGGAAGTGCATAAGCTCAAGAATGGTTCGTATGCCTTCGCGCAATTTACCTCGGTACCTCAGTCTGCGCCCCAGCCGATCGACATAGCCGAGCTGCGGGACCTGATTGACGGTGCAAGGCAGAGCCTGCTGTTTGCGATGTTCATGCCCGGCGCCGATATTTTTAATGCAGCCGTTGGGCGGGGCAGGGAGATTTTCGTGCGTGGCGTGGCCAACACCTTCCCGCAAACCGGCGGGGATACCAGCCGCGTGAATGTCGATCTGGTTGATAACGGACAAAGAGGATCGGGATTCCAGCTTGAGGTCGTGGAACCGGAGGGTATCGAGCATCCCTTCTCGAGCTGGGCTGAAGAGGTAACCCGGCGGCAGTTCAACGCAATCGGCCACGCCATCATTCACTCCAAGGTGCTGGTCATCGATGTCTTCGGCAAGAACCCGACGGTGGTGACGGGGTCGCACAACTTCTCGAAAACTGCGAGCAAGGCCAATGACGAGAATTTCGTCGTGATCAGCGGCAACCCGGCGCTGGCGCAAGCCTACGCAGTAAATGTTCTGGGGTTATATGACCACTACCGGTGGCGCAAGTACGTTTATGAATGCGAGAAGGCGAACAAGCAGCCTTGGAGTCATCTGAGCGAGGACCCGGATTGGCTCAGGAAGTATCGCGCCAGCCCGGATCGAAAAGCATTGCTCGAGATGCTGGGGATTTGATGGTGGGCCCGGTCAGACTTGAACTGACGACCAAAGGATTATGAGGCAATGGCGGAAGCAAGCCGGATCATGCCTTTACCTGAAAGACCATCTACAATCATCACTTTCACCCACCCCGGCAGACCAAGCTGGACAAGGGGGCGGCACGAATTGTAGAGGGATTGCCCGACTGCTGGACTGTTGGGTGATTGCCACAAATAGGACCATTGTTGAGGTCTATTCAGTAAATCCGGTTCAAGCCGTTAACCCGCTATCTGGTATCATTCACACTCACACATGCCCTGCTGGGCATGTCTTTGGCCCCTAAGGACGATTCACAAAGGAAGGGCGCTCACCGTGATTGCTCGCACCCAATTCAACGAACGCAAAGTAGCGCAGATGGCCGCTTACCTTATCTCCAAAGAGGGTGAGCGGATGTCCCATTTGAAGCTGATGAAACTGCTTTACCTGGCTGACCGTGAAGCGATGGCTCAGTTTGGTTCACCTTTGTCGGGGGATCGGCTTGTGTCCATGGATAACGGCCCAGTCCTCTCCATGACGCTTAACCTCATGGATGGCGATGTCGAGCCGAAAGAAAACGGGTGGGAAGCGTGGATCTCCGACAAGGAAAACCACGAACTTGCCATCGTCCGCCCGGTTATCCGCGAAAGTCTTGATGAACTCAGCGCAGCCGACATCGACGTGCTCGATGCAACATGGTCGAGGTTCGGCCATATGAGCAAGTGGGAAATCCGCAACTACACACACCGGCATTGCACGGAGTGGGTAGACCCGCACGGTTCGTCCACTCCGATTGAATACGAAGATGTCTTTATCGCCCTGGGCCGCACTACAGACCAGGCGGCGGAGCTTGCCGACCACATCAGGGCTGAACACTCGATAGATCGGCTCTTTGCCTCTCTATGAGTTTGTTCGTGCCGTATCGGCGCGCGACACTGCTCATCCCCTCCGGCCCGGCCCATAACCCGAACCAAAAACACCTGTTTATCCTTCTTACCAACCCGGTGTCGAATGCTGCGGGCGGTCAGGATGTTTTGCTCGTCGGGGTTTCTTCGGTACGGCCCGGACAGCCTCACGATCAAACCTGCCTGCTGTATTCTGGCGACCACGCCTCCATCATCCATGAGAGCTACGTCAGTTACCGGCTGGCCCGAATCGAGGATGCCCAGAAGCTTGTCAACGGTGTCAAGCAAGGCATACTCACCGCGAGAGACATGCTTGACGGCGCCATCTTCGCTAGGGTATGTCACGGCCTTGCTGTGTCCCGCCACACCGCCCCCAAAATTCTGACTTTCTACCAGGAAGCGACCGCGTAGCTGGTTGGGTACCTTGGCGCCATCCGGCAAACAACTTCCACGCCCTGTTCACAAGGCTTCACGGCTGATGAGCCCCCCCAAAAACACTGTAAGCGCGCGTTTTTCGGCACTGTTTTGCGCGCGCACTTACGTTCGAGTGAATTCGGGATGGCAATAAAAATGGGCTGCCATCTGGCAGCCCATGGATTTATTGGTGGGCCCGGTCAGACTTGAACTGACGACCAAAGGATTATGAGTCCTCTGCTCTAACCAACTGAGCTACAGGCCCTTGGAAATCAGGTTTCGGAGTCGAGGAAGCTGCGCAGCTTCTCCGAGCGCGAGGGGTGGCGCAGCTTGCGCAGCGCCTTGGCTTCGATCTGGCGGATGCGCTCGCGCGTTACGTCGAACTGCTTGCCGACTTCCTCCAGGGTGTGGTCGGTGTTCATCTCGATGCCGAAACGCATGCGCAGCACTTTTGCCTCGCGCGGCGTGAGCGAATCCAGAATCTCCTTGGTGACTTCGCGCAGCCCGGTGTACATGGCGGCATCGGCCGGCGCGAGCGTTGCCAGGTCCTCGATGAAATCGCCGAGATGCGAGTCGTCGTCGTCGCCGATCGGCGTTTCCATCGAGATCGGCTCTTTGCTGATCTTGAGGATCTTGCGGATCTTTTCCTCGGGCATTTCCATCTTGATCGCCAGCGTCGCCGGATCCGGCTCGGAGCCGGTCTCCTGGAGAATCTGGCGGGAGATGCGGTTCATCTTGTTGATGGTCTCGATCATGTGCACCGGGATGCGAATGGTGCGCGCCTGGTCGGCGATGGAGCGGGTGATGGCCTGGCGAATCCACCAGGTGGCGTAGGTCGAGAATTTGTAGCCGCGGCGGTATTCAAATTTGTCCACGGCTTTCATCAAGCCGATGTTGCCTTCCTGGATCAGGTCAAGGAATTGCAGGCCGCGGTTGGTGTATTTCTTGGCGATGGAAATCACCAGGCGCAGGTTGGCCTCGGTCATTTCGCGCTTGGCGCGGCGTGACTTGGCTTCGCCGGTGGACATCTGCTTGTTGATATCCTTGATTTCCTTGAGCGGGATGCCGATGCGCGCCTGCATGTCGATGAGCTTCTGCTGCTCCTCGATGATCGCCGGCGCGGCGCGCAGCAACTGGGCGCCATAGGTCTTGGCGCTGGCGATTTCGTGCTTGAGCCAGTCGAGATTGGTCTCGTTGCCGGGGAACATTTTGATGAAATGCTGCCGAGGCATGTGTGATTTATCCACGCACAGGTGAAGAATCTTGCGTTCATGCTTGCGGATGTCGTCGACGATGCCGCGCACCGAGTCACACAAACGCTCGGTGGTTTTGGCGGTGAAGCGGATGTTCATCAGCTCTGCGGTGATCTGCTGCTGCAGCTTGATATAGGCGCGATCCTGCGAGCCTTTTTTGGCCAGCGCGACACGCATCTTGTCGTAGAGATGGACAATGACGCTGAAGCGTTCGAGCGCTTCACCCTTGAGTTTGAGCAGTGATGCGGCGATGGCGGCGCTGCCGTCGTCATCTTCGTCGGCCTCGATGGCGGCGACTTCATCTTCGGCCAGCGCCTCGATTTCAGTGGAAGCGTTGGGATCGATCAGGCCGTCGATCAACTCGTCGATGCGCATTTCGTCGCGCGCCACCCGTCCGGCGGAGTCGATGATCTCGACAATGGTGGTCGGGCAGGCGGAGATGGCGATGATCATGTGCTTCAAGCCGTCTTCGATGCGCTTGGCAATCTCGATTTCGCCTTCGCGCGTCAGCAGCTCGACCGAACCCATTTCGCGCATGTACATGCGTACCGGATCGGTGGTGCGGCCAAATTCCGAATCGACGGTCGACAACGCCTGCTCAGCCTGCTCTTCGACTTCCGCAGCATCCACCACCGCCGGCGTCTGCTCAGTCATGAGCAGGGTTTCAGCGTCCGGCGCCTCGTCATACACCTGCACACCCATGTCGTTGAAGGTGGTGATGATGGACTCGATCTGCTCGGCATCGACCATGTCGTCGGGCAGATGATCATTGATTTCGGCGTAGGTCAGGTAGCCGCGCTCCTTGCCGAGCGTGATCAGATTCTTGAGGCGGGTACGGCGCGCGTCGAGGTCGATCGGCAGGGCTGCGGGCGTAGCCGCCGCCTTGTCCTTGGCGCGTTTGCCGCGTGCTTCCGGCTTGGCCTTGGCCTTCGCCGGGGCAGGAGGGGGTGAAGGGGGTGAGGCAGGCCGGCGCGCAGCAGCAACGGGTTTAGCCGGGGCGGTTTTTTTGGCCGCTGCTTTGACGGATTTGGCAGTTTCCTTGACCATGGTGTCCTCGCTGTCAGTCAGGTGGCGGATGGCGGATTTGCGTCCAGGCCAGCCAAATTGACAAAGATTGGGGAAAACAGATCATTATACACAAACTTACTCTCGCTGAGCCTGCTTGCTTGCGGCAGCGGTTTTCTGCGCGAGCAAACTCAGGCGGCGCTGCTGTTCCTCGGCAGTCAGCCCCTCGCCATGCGCCTTGGCGTTGAGGAGGTCGATTTCATGCCGCAGGCCGACGTGACGCAGGCGTTCCAGGGCGTCGTTGAATTCCAGCTCCATCGCGGCTTCGTCAAAATCTGAATCCGCCGTTACCAGGGCGCTGGCATGCTGCGCCAGCAGGGCTTCGTGCTGTGTATCACGGAAATATTCCAGCAGTTGTCCGATCCTGGCGCCGCCCGAGGCGCTATCGCCGGTGAACAGTACGCCATGATCCACCGCATCAGCGATAGCGCGCAATGCCGCTTCCTCCGGGCTATCGCCGGCGATCAGCTCCAGCGGCAGGCGTGCCGCCCGCTCCGGGTGGTGCAGCACGTTTTCCAGCAATTGGTGTACGAGGGTGCGCGCTGCGGGGCGCTGCGTTGAATGCGGCGGCGCGCGCCGTCCAAAACTCAGCGGTTTGAGACCGCAGCCGGCTTCAACCTCGGCCTGGGAAAGCTGGGCAGTAGCGGCAATGGCCTTGGTCAGTTGCACCCGCAAAACCGGCGCTGCAACACGCTGTAGCAGCGGTTTTGCGGCATGAATCAATTGCGCGCGACCCTCGGCGGTGGAGGGATTGGCATTCTTTTCGAGTCCTCGAATCATGAATTCGCTCAATCTGGTGGCGTTTTTAGCATAGACCAGGAATGCCTCTTTGCCATGTTCACGGATAAATTCATCCGGATCCTGACTGCCGGGCATTTGCAGGATTTCGACGCTCTTGTTGTCCGCCAGGTACTCCAGGCTGGTTTCCATGGCGCGCCAGGCGGCCTTGTCGCCGGCACTGTCCCGGTCAAAGCAGTACACCACGCGGTCGGTCAGTCTGAACAGTTTTTGCAGATGCATGCCGGTGGTGGCGGTACCCAGCGAAGCCACCACATTTTCCACGCCCAACTGCGCCAGGCCGACGACATCCATATAACCTTCCACCACAATCGCCGCACCGCTGTCGTGAATGGCTTTGCGCGCCTGGGGCAGGCCGTAGAGTTCGCGCCCCTTCTCGAACAGCGGGGTTTCCGGCGAGTTCAGATATTTGGGTTCGCCGCTGTCCAGCACGCGACCGCCGAAAGCGATGACATTGCCGCGCTGGTCGAGGATGGGGAACATGATGCGATCACGAAATCGGTCGTAACGGCGGCCCTGTTCGTTGTCGATGACCAGGCCGCATTCGGCTAACTCCGCCGCCTTGTAATCGGGGAACACCTGGTCGAGGTTCTGCCAGCCGTCCGGCGCATAACCGAGGCCAAAACGCGCGGCGATTTCTCCGGAAAGGCCACGCCCCTTGAGGTAGTCGATGGCGCGGGAATTGGTCTTCAACTGGTCGCGGTAGAACTTTGCCGCCTGCGCCATGAACTCGGTGAGCGGCGCTTTCTTGGCCTCCTCCAGACGGCGCGTGGCAATTTGCCGGGGTACCTGCAGGCCGGCGTTGGCGGCCAGTTCTTCCACGGTTTCGATAAAGCCCAGCCCGGAATACTGCATGACGAAGCCGATGGCGCTGCCATGCGCGCCGCAGCCGAAGCAGTGGTAGAACTGCTTGCTGGGACTGACGGTGAACGAGGGCGTTTTTTCCGAATGGAACGGGCAGCAGGCGCTGAAATTGGTCCCCGCCTTGCGCAACGGCACATGACGTTCCACCACATCGACGATGTCGATGCGAGAGAGCAATTCCTGGATGAACGACTCTGGGATCATGGCAACCAACCGGTTTCCGCCCGATCTCGGCTTCCCTCAAGGGAGAGGACAACCAACGGCGACTGCGGTTATTTTAACGTCGGATCGGGGGCGCTGCATCCGGCACATTGACGCATTGAATCATCCGGCCAATTTGGCCTTGACCAGTCTGGAAACTTCCCCCATGTCGGCGCGACCCGCGAGCTTGGGTTTGGCGATGGCCATGACTTTGCTCATTTCCTGCATGGTTTTGGCGCCGCTCTCAATCACGGCGGCGACGACGATGGCCTCGACCTCGGCTTTGGTCAGCGCCTGCGGCATGTAGGCAGTGAGTACCGTCACTTCGAACTGTTCGGCATCGACCAGGTCTTGCCGGGCGGCCTTCTGGTACTGTTCGATCGAGTCCTTGCGCTGCTTGAGCATTTTGTCGATGACGGCGATGATGGCCGCATCATCGAGCTCGATGCGCTCGTCGACTTCCCGCTGCTTGATCGCCGCCAGCAACAGGCGGATGGCCCCAAGGCGAGCCGTTTCGCGGGCGCGCAGGGCGTTCTTCATGTCTTCGGTAACGCGGTTTTTCAGCGACATTAGGTTCTCCAGTAACAAAAACGCCGGCAGCGCTCGCGCGGTGCCGGCCATTTGCCGATGCAGCGGACCGAATGCTTAGTAAAGTGCTTAGTAAAGCTTCGGCGGCAGCATCTGGCCGCGAATGCGCTTGTGATGGCGCTTTACGGCAGCAGCCAGTTTGCGTTTGCGCTCGGAGGTGGGCTTCTCGTAGAACTCGCGTGAACGCAGTTCGGTCAGGACACCTGTTTTTTCGATGGCGCGTTTGAAACGGCGGATCGCAACTTCGAACGGCTCGTTTTCTTTGAGGCGGATACCCGGCATGTGGTGCTTCCTTGATAGTGGAGCAAAGAGCCGCGCATTCTATCCACTTTATCGGCAAAATCCAAGAGAAAAATCAGCCGTTCCAGAATAGGCCGGGGCGGGCCGGTTAGAATGCCGGCCATGCGCGTGCTCGGTATCGAATCATCCTGCGACGAAACCGGCGTCGCGCTCTACGATACGGAGCGCGGCCTGCTCGGCCACGCCGTGCATTCGCAGGTGGATATGCACCAGGCTTATGGCGGGGTGGTGCCGGAGCTGGCCTCGCGCGACCATATCCGGCGGCTGGCGCCACTGTTGCGGCGCGTCCTGGCGGACTCGGGGTTGAACCTGGAGGATGTCGACGCGGTTGCCTATACCGCCGGGCCGGGGCTGGCCGGCGCTTTATTAGTCGGCGCCAGCTTCGCCGCAGCACTCGCCCTGGCGCGGGGTATCCCGGCGTTGCCGGTGCACCACCTGGAGGGCCACCTGCTCTCGCCGCTGCTGTCGCGTGATCCGCCAAACTTCCCTTTTGTCGCCCTGTTGGTGTCCGGAGGCCACACACAACTGATGCATGTAACCGGAGTAGGCGCTTACCAGTTACTCGGCGAATCGCTCGACGACGCCGCCGGCGAGGCCTTCGACAAGACCGCAAAATTGCTTGATCTGGGCTATCCGGGTGGCCCGGCGCTGGCGCAACTGGCTGAAACCGGCACTCCGGGCCGCTACAAACTACCGCGCCCGATGCTGCACAGCGGCGATCTGGACTTCAGTTTCTCCGGTCTCAAAACCGCCGTGCTGACGCTAGTGCGTACCCACCCGCTGGATGCCCCCGGGCGGGCGGACCTGGCCGCCGAATTCCAGGAGGCGGTCACGGAAGTGCTGGTGGCGAAATCCCTCGCCGCCGTGCGTCAGTGCGGGATGCAGCGGCTGGTGGTGGCCGGCGGGGTCGGCGCCAACCGGCGTTTGCGTCAGCGCCTAAACGAAGCGGCAGCTACGGTCGGAGTGCGGGTATTCTATCCGGAACTCGAATTGTGCACCGATAACGGCGCGATGATTGCCTTCTGCGGCGCCCAGCGCCTGCTGGCCGGCGCGCAGCCGGATAGCGGGGGAGGCTTTGCGGTGCGGCCGCGCTGGCCGCTGCAGGAGTTGTTGCCGGTCGGTTGAGCTTTAGGTTTTTACCGTTTTTACCTTCTGCCGATCCTGCTTTCCGTGCCGGCGCGCAGCTTGCCGATGTTGCTTTGATGACGCCAGATCAGCAGCAGCGACAGAACGCTGACGCAACCCGCAGTGAGCGGATCGGCCAGCAGCAGCCAGCCGGCCAGGGCAGCCACCAGCGCGGCGACCAGCGCCGCCAGCGACGAATAGCGGGTGACCAGCGCCACCAGCAGCCAGGCCGCCAGCGCAGCCAGCGCCAGCCAGCCGGAGAATCCGAGCAGCACGCCCAGCGCCGTGGCTACGCCCTTGCCGCCCTTGAACTTGAGAAACAGCGGGAATACGTGGCCGAGGAAGGCCGCCAGCCCGGTGAGGGCAACGGCTGCCGCAGCGTAGCTGACGTCGCCAAGGTACCGGCTGGCCAGCCAGACCGCCAGCCAGCCCTTGGCGGCGTCGCCCAGCAAAGTCAGCACGGCGGCGAGTTTGCTGCCCGAGCGCAGCACATTGGTAGCGCCGGGATTGCCCGAGCCGTAGCTGCGCGGATCGGCCAGGCCGAAGGCGCGCGAGACGATCACCGCGAACGGCAGTGAACCAAGCAAGTAGCCGAATACAACGAATGCAGCAAAAATTGCCATAGTCATGCTCGAAGTCATCCACGCACCTTAGAATGTGCGGCATTGTAACTTTGCCGCCAAGAAACCATCATGGACTTTATTTTTATCGACGACATGCGCGTCGAAGCGCATGTCGGAATTTTTCCGCGCGAGCGGGCGGCGGCGCAGACGCTGGAAATCAGCCTGACCTTCGGCGTTCCAGATGCGGCGGCGAAGAACGACGACATCGCCGATACCATACGCTACGACACCGTCATAGAGCGCATCCGCGCGGCGCTGGCCGAACGCCACTTCAATCTGCTGGAAACGCTGGGGGAATTTGTCATCGCCCTGATGCTCGACGAGTTCGGCGCGCCCTGGGTAAAAATTTCCATCGCCAAGCTGGGCATCATGAAAGGGGTGCGCCGGGTCGGCGTGCAGATCGAGCGCAGCAAGAGGGATTAAAACACCGCATCAGGGGCAGGCTGCGAGGGTAATCACCGCAGTCCCCGGCAGCCCTGGCAGGTAGGATTTCAATGACTTGCAATCGCCGGCGTGGCAGAGCTGGTAATCGGCAACATAGGGTGAGTGGCTGAGTTGCAGCCGCTCCAGCGGCGCCAGTGGCGGCCGATAGCGCCACACACCGTTCTTCAACACCGCGCCATCCGGCGGCTCCATGCCGGCGCCGCTGCCGCGGATGCGCGCCTCGGTGAGTTGCAGGCGGGGAGGACGAGTGTCAACGATGCGGTAATCCTCCTCCCAGCGAATTTTTTCAATCGAATGTGTCCAGGCCAGAGTAAATGCCGAGAACGGCAGGATTGCGGCAATCGCTCCGGCAGCGAGGCAGATGCCGCTCATTTGGCGGATGAGACGGGCTTCACTGGTCGATGATGACAAGCGTCCCGTGGCTTCCAGGCGCCACGGCATGCGGTTCGCCAGCCGGGACTATATAAATTTCACCTGCTCCGACGCGAACCATTTGCCCCTTGATCTCGAGATTCATATGTCCTTCGAGTACCAGCAGGGCCTCTGCAAAATCGTGTGCTTCATTTGCATACGGCGTGGCATCCATGCGCAGGACCTTGACGTTTGCCCCGGCTGCCTTGCCTACTACCCTGGATTGCCACGGAACGGGCAGGTCGTGTGCTTCCTGGGACAGATTATGTTTGCTCATTTGACTGCTGCAACATGGCGGGTGACTGAACGAACAACCAGATCATTGCAGCTTGGCATTTTTTTGAACATCGGGTCAGTGACGGGTCATGCGCGCTTGCGATTCCTGAACCACTGCCAGGCGATAAACACCGCCGACATGGCGAAGCCGGTTTCGTCGGTGAAGGGGACAGCGGCGACCAGCAGGGCGGCGGCGGCGAAGGCGAACACGCGCCAAAACAAGCTGACCGGTTGCCACAGGTAGCCGATCGTCATCACTGCCCACAGGCTGATGGCCAGCAGCGCCTTGAAAGCCACATAGGCGACGCTGAGATAAGTCCATTGCCCCTGCAACATCAGCGCCGGGTCGTAGATTGCCATGTAGGGTACGACGAAACCGGCGACGGCGATTTGCGTGGCCTTGAAGCCGATGCGCATCGGCGAGGCCTTGGCGATCGAGGCGGCGGCGAAGGCGGCCAGCGCCACCGGCGGCGTCAGGTCGGCCATGATGCCGAAATAGAACACGAACATATGCGAGACGATCAGCGGCACGCCCAGCTTGAGCAGGGCCGGCGCGGCGATGGAGCTGGTGATGATGTAATTGGGAATGGTGGGGATGCCCATGCCGAGGATCAGGCAGACGATCATGGTCAGGAACAGCGAGGCGAACAGGCTCTTCTGGCCGATGTCGAGGATGTAGCCGGCGAAGCTGGAGGCCGCCCCGGTCAGGGTCAGCACGCCGATAATCACGCCGACGATGGCGCAGGCGATACCCACCGGCAGCGCCTGTTTGGCGCCATCCACCAGACTCATTTTCATGGTGTGCAGGGTCTTCCTGCCGCCCTGGACGAACAGATTGCCGACGGCCAGCGCCGCGATCACCGCCATCACCGGCTGTATCCCCCATTTGGCGAAAGAGGCGGCGGCGAGTCCCATCGCAAACCAGAACACCACGCGAAACGCCGTCTGGGAAATGCGCGCGGCGATGGCGCTGCCCAGGATCAGGATGGCCGTCAGGGCCAGGCCCATCATGCCCGCGAACATCGGCGTGAAGCCCTCGAAGAGCATCACCACCAGCGCCGCCAGCGGCAGGATCAAATACCAGTTGTCCTTGATGGCGCGCCAGGGATTGGGACACTGATCCTTGGGAATGCCAAGCAGTTTGAGGCGTCCAGCCTCCAGATGCACCATCACGAAGGCCGTGAAGTAATACAGAAAGGCCGGGATCACGGCGGCCTTGACGATGTCGGCATACGGCACATTGAGCGTTTCGGCCATGATGAAGGCCACCGCGCCCATCACCGGCGGCATGATCTGGCCGCCCATCGACGAGGTGGCCTCGACTGCGCCGGCGAACACCGGCGTATAGCCGAAGCGCTTCATCAGCGGAATGGTGAACTGGCCGATGGTCAGCACGTTGGCGACCCCCGAGCCGGAGATCATGCCCATGAAGCCGGAAGAGATCACCGCCACCTTGGCCGGCCCGCCCTGGGCGTGGCCGACGAAGCCCAGCGCCACGCTGTTGAACAGCCGGATCATGCCGGCGTGTTCGAGAAAGGAACCGAACAGGATGAACAGAAAAATGTAGGTGGCCGAGACCAGCGTCGGGATGCCGTAGATGCCTTCGGTGCCGAAGCCGAGCTGGTCCACCAGTTGCGCGATGGTATAGCCGCGATGCGCGAGATCGCCCGGCAGGTATTGGCCGAACAGGCCATACAGCAGGAACAGCCCGCAGACGATGGGCAACGCCACACCGAGAATGCGCCGCGCCGCCTCAAATACCAGCAGGACGACAATGATGCCGACGAACAGGTCGGTCATGGTCGGGTCGCCCGAGCGCTGGATCAGGTCGGCTTCGAATATCCACTGATAGAAGGCGAGCGCAAAACCGGACAGCGCCAGCAGCCAGTCGTACCAGGGGATGCGGGTTTGCGGATGGGCGCGCTGCACCAGCGGATACAGCAGGAAGCTGAGCAGCAGCAGGAAGCCGACGTGGAGCGCGCGGGTGACCAGGCTGGACAAGGGCGAGAAGCCGGCCACCATCAACTGGTAGGTGGAAAAGGCGATGGCGGCCCAGACGACAGACTTCAGCGCCCAACCGCCGAGATTGCGGGTATGGCCGTGCTCCTGGAAATCCTCGCTTGTGCCCGCCGTTGGGTCTAGGGTGCTGGGGGCGGGATGGTCGAACAGGCTCTGCGGCGAATCATTCGCGGCGTTGGTCATGGCGATCCAGAATAGAGGTTAAACCGTGTTGGCCGAGGAAATACAATGTATCGGCCAACACGGCTGGCATGAACTCAAGATAGGCGGCCTACTTGATCAAGCCGACCTCGCGGTAGTATTTCTCGGCGCCGGGGTGCAGCGGCAGCGGCATATGCTTCGGCCCCTCCTCGCGCTTGATGGCTTTTGCGGCGGCATGTGCGGCGACCATCTGATCGAGGTTTTCGTACATGGACTTGGTCATCTTGTAGACCGTGTCGGTCGGCACGCCTTCATGGGTGACGAGAAAATTCTCGATCGCCACGGTAGGCACGCTGACTGTTTGACCCTCGTAGGTATTGGCCGGGATAACGCCAGCGATGTAGGCGGGATCGTTGATCCTGGCCACCACCTCGGCGGGAACCGGCACCACCACCATCTTCACGGAGGTTGCCAGATCGCGGATGGCCGAGACGCCCAGACCCGCTGAGATCAGCGTGGCGTCGATCTGGCGGTTTTTCATCAACTCCACCGATTCGCCGAAAGGCAGGTATTCGACCTTGCCCAGATCCTTGTAGGTGAGCCCGGCGCCCTTGAGGATGGCGCGGGCGTTGATCTCGGTGCCGGACTTGGGTGCGCCGACGGCGACGCGCTTGCCCTTCAGGTCGGCCAGGGTCTTGATGCCCGAGTCGGCGCTGGCGACGATCTGAATGTAGTTGGAATAAAT
>JACQAO010000062.1 GCA_016194935.1 Betaproteobacteria bacterium | reverse complement strand
CGTCAAGCCAGCGCTTTGCCTTCAGCTTCCTCCAGATTCGCAGTCACCCGCGACACCCTTGCCGTTCGGCTAACTCTTCCCCTTGTCGGGCGAGTAGAGGACTTTCACCTCCAAGTGAGTGCGCCCTGCCGGGCGCACCACGAAAAAAACCCCGCCGTAGCGGGGTTTTTTCGGGGCTTGAAAAACAAGCTCGGACGGACCTTACATGTCCATGCCGCCCATACCGCCCATGCCCCCCATCCCGCCCATGCCGCCGCCGCCCATGCCGCCAGCCATGCCGGAGGATTTTTCTTCCACCAGCTCGGCCACCATGCAATCGGTGGTGAGCATCAGGCCGGCCACGGAGGCGGCGTTTTGCAGCGCGGTGCGCGTAACCTTGGTGGGATCCAGCACGCCCATCGCCACCATGTCGCCGTACTCGCCGGTGGCGGCGTTGTAGCCGAAATTGCCTTTGCCTTCGAGCACCTTGTTGACCACCACGCTCGGCTCGTCGCCGGCGTTGGCAACGATTTCGCGCATCGGCTGCTCCAACGCGCGCAGCACGATCTTGATGCCGGCGTCCTGGTCATGGTTGTCGCCCTTGAGCTTGGCCATCGACTGACGGGCGCGCAGCAGAGCTACGCCGCCGCCGGCCACGATGCCTTCTTCCACTGCGGCGCGGGTCGCGTGCAGTGCATCTTCGACGCGGGCCTTCTTCTCTTTCATTTCCATTTCGGTGGCGGCGCCGACCTTGATCAGCGCCACGCCGCCGGCCAGCTTGGCGACACGTTCCTGGAGCTTTTCCTTGTCGTAATCGCTGGTGGCTTCCTCGATCTGGGCGCGGATCTGCTTGACGCGTGCCTGGATGCTGGCGGCATCGCCGGCGCCGTCGATGATGATGGTGTTTTCCTTGCCGATTTCGATGCGCTTGGCCTGGCCGAGTTCCGCCAGGGTGGCCTTCTCCAGCGACAGACCGACTTCCTCGGCGATCACGGTGCCGCCGGTCAGGTTGGCGATGTCTTCCAGCATAGCCTTGCGACGGTCGCCGAAGCCCGGGGCCTTGACGGCGCAGGTCTTGAGGATGCCGCGGATGTTGTTCACCACCAGTGTCGCCAAGGCTTCGCCTTCGACATCTTCAGCGACGATCAGCAACGGACGGCCGGCCTTGGCGACTTGCTCCAATACCGGCAGCAGATCGCGGATGTTGCTGACCTTCTTGTCGAACAACAGCACATACGGATTGTCGAGGATGGCAACCTGTTTTTCCGGGTTGTTGATGAAATAGGGGCTGAGGTAGCCGCGGTCGAACTGCATGCCTTCGACCACTTCCAGTTCGTTCTGCAGGCTCTTGCCGTCTTCGACGGTGATCACGCCTTCCTTGCCGACCTTGTCCATCGCCTTGGCAATGATTTCGCCGACGTCGCTGTCGGCATTGGCGGAGATCGAACCGACCTGGGCGATTTCCTTGTTGGTCGAGCAAGGCTTGGAGAGCTTCTTCAACTCGTCGATGGTAGCGAGTACGGCCTTGTCGATGCCGCGCTTCAGGTCCATCGGGTTCATGCCGGCGGCCACGTACTTCATGCCTTCGCGGACAATCGCCTGGGCCAGCACGGTGGCGGTGGTGGTGCCGTCGCCGGCGACATCGGAGGTCTTGGAAGCGACTTCCTTGACCATCTGCGCACCCATGTTCTCGAACTTGTCCTTCAGCTCGATTTCCTTGGCGACGGAAACGCCGTCCTTGGTCACGGTCGGGGCGCCATAAGAACGCTCCAGCACCACGTTGCGGCCTTTCGGGCCGAGGGTCACCTTGACGGCATCGGCGAGGATATTGATTCCGGCGACCATGCGTTGGCGGGCGGAATCACCAAATTTGACTTCTTTAGCAGGCATTCTCTATATCTCCTTGAGGATTCTTGTGTAGGGTCAGATGAAGGTCAGATGAAGCTCAGGCTTCTACGACGCCCATGATGTCTTCTTCGCGCATGACCAGCAGTTCATCGCCATCGACCTTGACGGTCTGGCCGGAATACTTGCCGAACAGCACGCGGTCGCCGACCTTGACGGCCAGGGCGCGGACTTTGCCGTCTTCCATGATCTTGCCGGTGCCGATGGCCATGATTTCGCCCTGATCGGGCTTCTCGGCGGCGGTGTCGGGAATCACGATGCCGGAGGCCGTTTTGCGTTCCTCTTCGAGGCGCTTGACGATCACACGGTCATGTAAGGGGCGGATTTTCATACGTTTATCTCCTATTGACGACTTGTTGGCAACAGCGGCAAGGCCGCCATCGAAAAATCGGTACGGGGCAGGTTATTAGCACTCACCGCCGATGAGTGCTAATTATAGGGGCGGAACAGGGGAGTTTCAAGTCCGGAGCGCAAATTATTGGCGCATGGCAAGCCGCTATAATCGCGCATGAATCCTGCCGCCCGCCATCTCGAAATTATCACCGTCACTCGCGGATGGCTGGAGCGGGCGGTAATCGGCCTGAATCTATGTCCCTTCGCCAAAAGCGTCCACGTCAAGGGTCAGGTGCGCTATGTCGTCAGTGCGGCGCAGACCGGCAATAGCCTGCTCGACGACCTGGAACGCGAGCTGAAATTTCTGGCCGAAGCCGCGCCCGCAGAGGTCGACACTACTCTGCTCATCATGCCCGGTGTCCTGATCGACTTCGCCGATTTCACTGATTTCCTCGATCTGGTTGAGGTCGTCCTGCGCACCCAGGGCCTCGCCGGCATCCTGCAAGTGGCAAGCTTTCATCCGGACTATGTGTTTGCCGATACCGCGCCGGACGATATTACCAACTACACCAATCGTGCACCCTATCCCATACTGCACCTGCTACGCGAAGCCAGCCTGACCAAAGCCACGACTGTCTTCCCCGATGCTGCTGACATTTACCAGCGCAACATGACAACCTTGCGTATGCTGGGGCTTGAGGGCTGGCGGGCGCTGGATGTGGCTGCGCCTGTCCAGCAAAAGCCATAGGGACTCATCGTGTTACTGTCGCAGCGCAGGGACGAATCGCATCCAACATTTGCCAAGGCGCCACAAGACAGAGAACCCCCGGGCGCTACACGCTGAAGCTTATTTTATATTTTCGGCCTTCCAGCGCATCGCGGCTAATATCCGGTTATAACCGCTTGGATGATCGAAAAAGATGAATTCCTCGATCACACCGGGCTCAAGCTTACGGTATTCCGACAACTTGAAAATCGCCTCCGCAAAGCCATCAGGTTCACGTGAAGCATTCAGGCCAAATAAATCTGCTTCGGTTTCCGCTGAACGAATAATGGTATTGGATACCGGGGTAGCAAGGAACATATAAACTGAAAATAATGCCATCAACAAAGGCAGGCCAGCTGGATCAGTAATACCTCGCACGCCAAATTGACTGCCGATACGTGCTTCGGCCCGCTTCCAGCTAAATTTGATGAACAAGAGTCCACCTAGCAGCAACAGGCTGAACGACATGGTCAACTTGATGCTGTGATTCAGCACATAGTGTCCCATCTCGTGCGCCATGACCGCACGGATTTCAGGCAGCGAAGCCCGGTTCAGCAAGTTATCGTTCAGCGAAATACGGGTAGTTCCAAACATGCCACTCACATTAGCGCTGATGCGCTTCGTTTGCTTGGAGGCATCGAAATAGTAAACGTTGTCCGTAGGAATGCCATTGGCGCACGCCAGCGACAGTATTTCATTGCGAATCGGCCCGTCAGGCACTGGTTTGTATGTGTTGAATAGTGGCGCGATGAATACCGGCGCGATCATAAACACCAGCATCATGAAACCAGTACCCGCTACAGTTCCCCACGCCCACCATGTTTGTGGAACGCGTCGAAGAATTGCATACAGGCCAGTAACTGCAAACCCCATCAACACCATGCTTACGCCCAAATCGATTCCGGCTTCTCCCAGCCAACCCATGAAGGTAAGATTGGAAAGTCCGTATTGATGTTCGCGGAGGTAGCCTTGGTAAAAGGTAATTGGGAAAGCCAACAACGTCGTCAGCGGTATATATACCAGAACGTATAAGAGCGTTTGCAGGTTCTTGCTGTGGGTGCGCCTCTCTACAAAATCGCGGATACCCGAAGAAATTCGCCGCGATAGTAATAGCCATGCCACCGCTAAATCGTATAAAACGTTCCAAAGTAGCAGCCAATAACCGCCTTCCGCATAAGCATCCGATTTTTCTCGCGCCTCACCTTGCAGTCGATTCATGAACGCCTTGGTGGCAACTACCGGATCGATCTTAGTTGCAACCGGATTGACGATTGCTTCTGTAGCACGCAATACGGGAGATACACAGGTTTCCTGTGCGGACACAAAACAGGAAAACAACAATAGCGCGCATGCAGTCAAAAGTCTCAACATGTTATTTTCCCAGAAAAAAGAACCTAATGGTAAGTCATAACCAGCCATGATTACAGCTATTTACAGGGCAGTGACTTGCCCTAAGCAATCACGATTATCGCTCTTTTAAGGCACTGATTTCACGTTTGTTGTGAATGTGCGGGGTATCACTCCAGAAATTAAAGTTACTCAAAAGTCAGCGCGTAATCGCCCTTTACGGATACTGTACAATTTCCACAACAAGGGGGGCTTGCATGGAGAACTCCAGAGAGCCAGTACAACAACAAGACGATGCAGCGCAGTTGCGGCTGATTGCCGACAACGTGCCGTCGATGTCGATCGCCTATGACAACAACCTGCACTGCCTGTTCGCCAACCGGCGCTTCGCCGAATTCTTCGGCCTTACCAGTGCGAGCATTGTCGGCAAGCATCTGAGCGAAATCATCGGCGAGGCGCCCTATCGGGAAGTCAAGCCCTACTTTGACCGGGTGCTCGATGGCCATCGCACCACCTACAAACGCACGCACACCTACGCCAACGGCACACAACGTCACCTGGAAGTCGAACTGATTCCTCATCTCGATGAAACAGGCACAACCCGGGGACTGTTCGCCGTGACCACCGACGTGACGGCGCGCAGACGCACGGAGGATGCGCTAAAAAACAGCGAAGAGAAATTCAGGAAGGCGTTCTATCTCAGCCCGGATTCAATCAACATCAACCGGCTCGACGATGGGTGTTATGTCTCGGTCAATCGCGGCTTTACCCAAACGATGGGGTATGCCGAGGATGAAGTCATCGGACTCACTTCGACTGAACTAAACGTCTGGGTCAATCCGGAGGACCGGACACGACTGGCGCACGTCTTGCAGAAAGACGGGGCGGTATCCAATTTCGAGGCGCGCTTTCGCAGCAAGGACGGCGGCGTCCGCTATGGCTTGATGTCTGCAACCATCATCGAGATTGAGGGCGAGCCGCATATTCTCAGCATCACCCGCGACATCACCGAACGCAAGCAGATGGAAGACCAGATGCATCAACTGGCGTTCTATGACGCGCTCACCAAACTGCCGAACCGCAGCCTGCTGCATGACCGCCTGAGCCAGGCGCTGGCGTCCAGCAAGCGCAGTGGCCTGCATGGCGCACTGATGTTTCTCGATCTGGACAACTTCAAACTGCTCAACGACACGCAAGGACACGACGTTGGTGATTTACTGCTGATTGAAGCGGCGGCCCGGTTGAAGAACTGCGTCCGCGAAATTGACACCGTAGCACGCTACGGCGGCGATGAGTTTGTGGTCATCATGGGCGAACTGGACGCAAGCGAGGCGGAGTCGGCAACCCAAGCCGGCAATGCTGCCCGGAAAATCCGCGACGCGCTGGCCAAGCCCTATGTACTCAAAGTTCAGCAGGGGAAAAAAACGCAGGCCGCCATCGAGCATCGCTGCACTGCAAGCATCGGCGTCGCATTGTTTTGCAAGCACGAAGACACGCAGGAAGAAATCCTCAAGCGCGCCGATACGGCAATGTATCAGGCAAAAGAAGACGGACGCAATTTGATTCGCTTGTCTTCGCGCCAGGATCGCTCAGCCTCGGCCTTTTGACGATTGATATGAGCCTATTCGGCACGCAGGGCCGTAGCAACCGGTAGCCGGGTCGCACGCCATGCGGGAAAGAAACCGCCAATTAAACCGATCGCCAGGGCCAGCACCATGCCTTGTCCCATCAGCGCTGCGGTGACGCGGAAATCAAAGGCAATCTGGCTGAAGTTTGATCCCAGCGTTGCGGCGGTGTACCCATTGAACAACAGGTAAGCCAGCAACGCGCCGATGGCGCCGCCGATCAGCGCCAGCAGTTCGGCTTCGAGCAGCACCGAGACCAACACCGGCATCGCGCCGAAGCCGATCGCGCGCAGAGTGGCGATCTCGCGGCCGCGTGTGGAGATGGCCGCGTACATGGTGTTCAATGCGCCAAATATTGCGCCGACCGCCATGATCAATCCAACCGAATAACCCAGCACATTGATCAATTTACTCATCACCTCGGACTGCGCAGCAAAATATTGCTTCATCGTCGACACCTTGACCTGCAGCCGGGGGTCGGCGGTGAGGGCGTCCTTGAATGTCTTCAGTGCCGATTTATTTTCCAGTGCAACGCTGACGGACTGGAAGCCGTTGCGCCGATAGGTGCTTTGCACGACTTCCGCATCCGCCCATAACTCGGATTCATTTGCACTGCCGCCGGCTTCAAAGATTCCGACTACGCTCCAGTCGGAATCACGGAATGCAATCCGCGACCCGAGCTTCAATCCGCTGAATTGCATGGCAGCCTGTTTTCCAACGATCACCTCGCGCGTGCCGAAATTAAACATGCGGCCTTGCGTGATCTTCACTTCGGGGCGCAGCAGGAAAGATCCGGGCTGCACGCCGCGCACTGCGGCGTTTGCCAGCGTGCCGGTGCTCGCCTTTGGCAAATCGGCGATTACCAGCAATTCCGCCGCCATGATCGGTTTGCCGTTGGCGTCCCGGCGTATGCCGGGGGCGCCGCTGATCACGTCGGCCTGTTCCCGGCTCAAGCCGCTGGAAAGTTCCGACGTCGCGCCATTGCGCATGACGATGGCGCGATCCTCAAAGCCGGCATTACCCAGGGTAGCGCGAAAGCCGGCGCCCATCGAGAGAATCGCCGTCAGCACCCCGACCACGCCGGCAATGCCAACCACGATCACCAGCGAGGCGCCGGCTCGCTGCGGAATATTTTTCAGGTTCATCCAGGAAACCTGCACAATTTGATTCAGCCAGGCGAACATCGCATTTACTCCTGAAAATTTATGTTATTCCGATTCGCATTAGAAACGAGACGCGAAGACAAGTCGAAGGCAGTGCTGTTGCACGGCGAGACGCAGACGACGCCCCGAAGGAAGTCCCTTGAGGGACAAAGTATCGGTTCTAATGCGAATCGGAATTATGCTTTCAAGGCGTCGACGATCTTGAGACGCATTGCCTGGAGAGCAGGCGCAAAGCCGACCAGCAGACCCAGCAAACAGGCGAAAAAGAGTCCCTCGGCAACCACCCGCCAACCGACTTCGGTGATTCCAAAACCCGTAAGCATGCTTTTCATCGCGCCGATTGCGAACACCGCCAGCAACAGTCCCAACACGGCGCCGAGGATGGCAAGCAACAGTGACTCCAGCAGCACCAGCCACCATACCGCACGATTGGAGAACCCCAGGGTTTTCAGGATGCCCAGTTCCGGAATGCGTTCACGCAGCGCCTGCGACATGGTGTTGCCGGTCAATACCAGAATAGCGAAAAAGACGGCGCCGAGTATGGCGCTGACGATCAGCGCAATATCGCCGAACTGCTTGGCGAAGCCCTGGGCGAACACCTGCTCGGTCTGGGTTTTGGTTTCATGATCGGAGTTGGCGAATAATGCGTCGATCGCCTTGCCGACACTCCCCGCATGCCGGCGGTCATCAATTTTCACCAGAAACCAGCCTATCGTTCCCTGGCCGTATTGGCGCGCTTCGTCAAAATAGTCATAGCGGAACAGCAATGCTGAATCGCCATTTGCCTTGTCTTTGGTGTTGTGAAAAGTGCCGACAATATCGAATGTCCACGTCAGCGAGCCGTCCTTTTGCGGCCAGATATCCGCCTGCAGCGGCACCTTGTCGCCGACCTTCCAGTGCATCCGTTTGGCAAGCGCCTCACCGACCACCGCGCCGGTACGATCCGCCTTCCATGCAGCCAGCGTCTGCGGACTCACTTGCAGTTCCGGGGCAATTTTCAGGTATTCGTCAGGAACCACCGGGAAGACTGCGAACTGCGCCGGCTTGTCCTGATAGCTGCCGCCGAACCAACTGGCAAACGCCACCGCCTTGACGCCAGGCACGGATTCAATTTGCCGCTGATAGGCAACCGGCAGCATGTCGATGATGGAATACCGGGAATTGGTGATCAGGCGGTCGGCATCCGCGCTATCGGCGCCGCCGTTGAAAGCCTGGTTCACCGCCTGCAGCAGGCCGAACAGCATGAACGCGACAATGATCGACAGCAAGGTCAGGATCGTCCGCGTTTTCCTGCGAAACAGGCTGGCCCAGATGAGCGAGAAATATTTCATGGCGGTCTCGTTTATGGAAACTACGCAGACGCGGCAACCAGCGTACCTTTGTCCAGACGGACAATACGCTTGGCGTACTCCGCCGCTTTCGGATCATGGGTGACCATGATGATGCTTTTGCCGTGCTCCTGATTGAGTTGCGTCAACAGCGAGAGGATTTCATCGGCGGACTTGCGGTCGAGATCACCGGTCGGTTCATCGCAAACCAGCAGTTGCGGGTCGGAAACTATGGCGCGCGCGATTGCCACACGCTGCTGCTGGCCGCCCGACAATTCACTCGGCTTGTGCTTGATGCGATCTTTCAGACCGACCAGTTGCAGGGCGATTTCTGCATTGTGACGGCGTTGCGCCGCCGTTAATTTGGTCAGCAGCAGCGGCAGCTCGACGTTCTTCAGCGCGCTCAGCATCGGCAGCAAATTGTAGGACTGAAAAATGAATCCGATGTGGTTGGCGCGCCACTGCGTGAGCTTGCTGGAACTCATCTGATCGATACGCTTGCCATCGAAATCGATCTGGCCGCTGGTGGGGGAATCAAGCCCGCCGATCAGATTCAGCAGTGTCGTCTTGCCCGAGCCGGACGGCCCCATCAGGCAGACGAAATCGCCCCTGGGAATATCCAGGTCTATGCCATGCAGCACTTCGATTTTTTCGGGGCCGCGCTGATAGGTTTTAACCAGATTGCGAATTGAAACCAGGGAAACCAGGGCATCCATATTCACTATCCTTGTATTGACATCGAAATTACGGGCTGCTGCCGGCAGCCGGTGCAACGACGACTTGCGCACCGTCAGCCAGTGCGGGAGGAGGCGAAACAACGATGGTTTCACCGGCGCTCAGCCCTGCCAGCACCTGACGATCTTCTCCCATTGTACGACCCAGGTTCAGCGCGCGGAGTTCCACTTTTTGCTCCGCCTCGATCACGAACGCCACCGGCTTGCCCTCGCGCTGGCTGATCGCCGCCGCAGGCACGCGAACCCCTTCGTTCTGCGGTATTCCCGAGGAATTTGCCGCCTCCCGAAAGCTGACCTTGACACCCATTTCCGGAACGATACGCGGATCCTTGCTCAGCAAGGCGATACGCACTTTCACTGTGGCTTTGCTGCGGTTGGCCGAGGGAATAATTGCAATCACCTCAGCCGGAATTTTCCATTCCGGATAGGCGTTGAGTACCGCATCCACCGGCATTTTCGGTAATACGCGGCCAATATAGGCCTCATTGACATCCACTTCGATTTCGAGCGAATCCATATCCACCAGAGTGCCGATGCCGCTGCGGGTGAACCCGCCGCCCGCCGACAGTGGCGAGATGATTTCACCGGGCTGCGCCGCCTTGGCAATGATTACGCCGGAAAACGGTGCGCGTATCACGGTATTGTCCGTCCCGTAATCAGCGATCCGCACCTGGTCCGCAGCAACCTGAATGTTACGTTGCACCGTTTCAAGTTGCGCACGCAGCACATCGCGTTGGGATACGAATTGATCCACTTGCGCAGTTGCAACGAAATTGCGCGTAGCGAGGCTCTGGTAGCGGGTCACCTCGGCCTCGGCCAGTTTGAGTTGCGCGCGCACACTGTCCAGTTGACTTTGCGCGACGGCCAACTGGGACTTGGCGAGCTTGCGCTGGGCATCGGCATCCAACGGATCCAGCGTAGCCAGCACCTGCCCGGCCTTGACGTGCTGGCCTTCCTCGATCAGGACTTCCTTCACCTTGCCGGTAATCTTGGAGGATACCGTCGCTATGCGCCGCGCGGTAACGTAGCCGGTGGCATCCAGTACGGAGGCGTTGCCGCCGATTTTTGCGGCAACCGCCGTATGCACCTGCAAAACCTGGACACGGGTTAACTTCCACGCACCATAGCCTGCTGCGGCCAGAACAACTGCGGCGCCAAAACCAATCCACACTGCGATTTTCCGCAGCTGAACAGGTGTGCGGTCGATACGGAGTTCATTGAGCAGGTTCCGGCTGTCATCCATGCAATTTGCCAATTCCAGAAAAGGCGAATCCTGTCGACAACGCACTGCCGTATCTCAGTTGCCCGGCCTTGCGCGGCGACATCATTAGTTGTACCCCAGTCGACCGGGATTATGCCGCCAAATTATTACAGATTTGGTCGTTGCCGTCCTGATCCATCTTGCGGAAATTTCAGCGGGGCGTCAGTCATCAAAAGGCAGTTACATCCCTAGCCGCCTTGAATCATCTGAATGACAGCTGCCCGCGCCTGTTGCAATGCAGTCTTGCTGACCAGGCCAACGGTATTAACAGGAAGTGATTCATGGCATGTAAATAATTTTCCGGGGCGCAGATAACTCACGCGCTGTAAACCGCCTTCGATAAAATCACTCTCCGTCAAGGTGATTGCACGCACATCTGCATAGGGATTGCTGGTTAGCGAAGTAATCGGCTTCATGCCGCAAATCGCGCCGAGGAAACACGAGGCGGCTGCATTGTGGCAAGGTGGAATGCGGCGCTGCGGAAGACCGATGTAGCAATGGTGCATATTGCCCGCGGGTTAGCGTGGTCATGG
>JACQAO010000069.1 GCA_016194935.1 Betaproteobacteria bacterium | reverse complement strand
CCGCCAGCGAACCGGGGCGCTTGCCGTGGAAAAGTCGCCAAACCGCGACTTTTCCACCGCGCTCCCCTTTGCCCACAAGCTCCACAGCCCGATCAGCATCTTTTTATATTCCCAAAAAACAGAACATACAAGATCACAGAGGACACAGAGATGATGCGGGTTCCACACATTTCCCATACTCACCTGATGAGTGAGACGATCATTGATGACAGCTTCTTGTTTTTCTCTGTGAACTCTGTGCTCTCTGTGGCTAACGTCTTTTTCTAGGTTTATAAATGCTGCGTCGTCTCTACATCCGCGACTTCGTCATTGTCGACCGGCTCGAGCTGGATTTCGGGGCGGGCTTCGGCACCTTGACCGGCGAGACCGGCGCCGGCAAATCGATCCTCATTGATGCACTGTCGCTGGCGTTGGGCGAGCGTGCCGATGCCAGCGTGATTCGCACTGCCTGCGAGCGCGCCGAAGTCTCAGCCGAATTCAGCGTGACGCCCGCCAGCCCGCTGGCGGGTTGGCTTGCGGCCAACGATTTCGACGCCGAGGGCGAGAATGGCGGCATTCTGCTGCGTCGTGTGATCGACAGCGGAGGGCGCTCGCGCGCCTGGCTGAACGGCGCGCCCGCCACGCTCGGCCAGTTGCGCGAGGCCGCCGAATTTCTCGCCGACATTCACGGACAGCATGCTCACCATTCCTTGCTGCGCGCCGAATCCCAGCGTGCGCTGCTCGACGCCCATGCCGGCTTGACACCGCTGGCGCGCGAGGTGGCGGAAAAATACCGCGCCTGGCAAAAACTGCGCGAGGCCAGCGTGCATGCCGCCCGCGACGCGGCGGCAACACTACGCGAACGCGAAACACTGGAATGGCAAGTCAAGGAACTACAGGCGCTGGCCTTCGAGCCGGCGCAAT
Organism: Betaproteobacteria bacterium; assembly: GCA_016194935.1. Classification (GTDB taxonomy): domain Bacteria; phylum Pseudomonadota; class Gammaproteobacteria; order Burkholderiales; family Rhodocyclaceae; genus JACRAR01. The sequence goes on along the minus strand of JACQAO010000069.1, from coordinate 1,630 downwards.
GGCTGGAGGATAATCAGGAGCAGCGTCGGCTGGCGCATGCGGCGAGCCTGATCGAAGGCACTGAAGCGGCGCTGGCCGCGCTGGACGAAGGCGATCTGGCGGTGATGCCGCAGCTTGAGCAGATGTTGTCGCGCCTGGGCGGCTTGAGCGACTACGACGTTGAGATCAAAGAGCCGCTGGAACTGCTGAGCAATGCGCAGATTCAATTGCAAGAGGCGGGACATGCGCTGCGCCACTATCAACGCAAACTCGATCTGGAGCCGCAACGGCTGCTCGACCTGGAGAGCCGCATTGCCGCCGTAATGGCGCTGGCCCGCAAGCACCATGTAACACCGGAAGAATTGCCGCAGCAACTTGAGCAACAGACCGCACGCTTGGCGGAGTTGAGTTTGCTGGCCGATGCCGCCGCCCTGGCCGAGCACGAGGCCAAGGCGCACAAGGACTATCAAACCGTGGCCGCGAAACTGAGCAAAGGCCGTCGCAAGACAGCCGCCGAGTTGGGCAAGGCAGTCAGTGAAGCGATGCAGCAACTGGCAATGGCCGGCGGGCAGTTCGAAATCGCGCTTGAGCCGCTGGCGGAGGGCGCCGCCTACGGTTTGGAGAGTGTCGAATTCCTGGTGTCGGCGAATGCCGGCCAGCCTTTGCGCGCCCTGGCGAAGGTGGCCTCAGGCGGCGAGTTGTCGCGCATCGGCCTGGCGATCCAGGTGATTGCCAGCCAGGCGACCCAGGCGCCGACGCTGATCTTCGATGAAGTTGACGTCGGCATCGGCGGTCGCGTCGCCGAGATCGTCGGACGCATGCTGCATCAACTCGGGCAAAGCCGTCAGGTGCTATGCGTGACGCATCTGCCGCAGGTGGCCGCCTGCGCTGACTGGCAATGGTCGATCAGCAAGGAAGCGCACGCCGACGCAGCACTCTCGCGCGTAACGCCACTTGATCGTGCAGGCCGCGTCGAAGAACTGGCGCGCATGCTGGGCGGCGTAAAAATTACCGAGACCACCCGCAAGCATGCCGCCGAACTGCTCGGCGCGTAATTCCGATTTCAGGAGAGGAACGTGAGTCCACTGATGATCTTGGTTGCGGGGCCGTATCGCTCCGGCACCAACGACGATCCCGCCTTGATCGCCAAGAACGTCGCGGCAATGACAGACGCCTCGCTCCAGCTTTTTCGCGCGGGCCACTTGCCCGTCATGGGGGAGTGGTACGCGTTGCCGCTCATTGAGTACGCTGGCTCTACCAGCATCGGCGACCCAGCGTTCAATGAAATATTCCATCCCATCTCACGTCGACTGATCGCCAAATGCGACGGTTGCCTTCGGATTGGCGGAGCATCTGCGGGCGCCGATGAAATGATTTCCATTGCACGCCAGCACGGAAAGGCTGTGTACTACTCCATCGAAGAAATACTGAATACCCCATAGCAAGGTAGCACCCAATCCATCCATCAACATGGACGCAGCGCCAGTTATGCTGGACGTTATGCCGCTAGATGCACTGTGTTATTAAATACGATCATGCCTGACGAACACGCCGCAACACGGACAACGAGGAAGGCTGTTGGCGATAGTGCGAGCGATGGCGTAGCGAAGAGTTCTGATCGAGTTCGGCACGTGACGTTGCGCACGGCGGG
>JACQAO010000068.1 GCA_016194935.1 Betaproteobacteria bacterium | reverse complement strand
TTCCTGTCCTGGTGTCCCAATGCATCGCACAAATGATCAAGATATCTCTGCAAGTCGTTGTACATTTCCATCGCCGTCTCCTGTCGAACAAAGATATCTCTTTATCGGCAAATCGGCGGATTTATTGACACAGTCAAACTATCTGCGATACATCATTGATCCATTCAAGCTCAAAGAATTTGAGAGTTACGGAAAAATATGGATTCCACTCGTTGAAAAATTTGGGGGCAAACATCACGGCTACTTCCTGCCGTCGGAGGGTGCCAATAATGTAGCATTGGCAATGTTCACTTTCCAAAGTTTGGCGCTGTACGAAGAATACAGAGACAAATCGCTTCAAGACCCGGAATGCCTAGCTGCGTACAAATATGCCGAGGACACACGCTGCATCATCAGTTATGAGCGTATTTTTTTTAGGCCTGTTTTCGAGTGAAGCGGCGCAGTTTCATCGTTGAAGTGCAACAAGTCACTGGCTCAAGCGATAAGACCGCTTGCGCCTGTGACTTCCACGTAGGATGTCTGAGACCATACTTCAACCGGTGACCGCATGAATACTTACATTGCACTTTTCAGGGGCATCAACGTTGGCGGGAACAACTCTTTGCCGATGAAAGAGCTTATTGTCCTGCTCGAAGAGATTGGTGCAAAAAAAGTCAGAACTTATATCCAAAGCGGCAACGCTGTATTCATCTGTGCCCAAAAGAACTCTTCGCAATTTTCCAAACAATTGGCCACCGAAATCAAAACACGTCACGGCTTTGAACCCCACATTCTCCTTCTCGACCTCGAAGCAATGAATACGGCTATAGCCAAAAATCCATTCCCCGAAGCTGAAGCTGATCCGAGCAGTTTGCATCTGGGTTTTCTGGCTTTCACGCCCAAGAGCCCCGACCTAGAGAAACTCAATAGTCTTAAGAAGGCGAGTGAGCGGTTTCATCTGAGCGATGGCGTGTTCTATCTTCATGCGCTCGAAGGGGTGGGTAGATCCAGGCTTGCGGCAAGCACCGAGAAATTGCTCGGTGTTCCGATGACAGATCGCAACTGGCGTACAGTTTGCAAAATCAGAGAACTGGCGGGGGAGTAGATAACTACAGGGGGCAGGTCACCATCATGGTACTCGATGCCGTATGCGGCTTCCGCCTCATCCTCGGGACGTGGAAATTTCTGGCTCTCGGACGGTTTCATACGGAAGACAACCCAGGTAACTTATGAAAAAGGAACGAAGGTTGGTCTGGCGTGTTGAGTTGAAGGATTTTCATCTTGAGATACTCGGTGTCCGCGATACCTCGAGCGCGCTTTCGGATCAGGCCGATGGCGACGTTACCGGCTTCGAGCCGAGCGGTGGTAAGCGGATGTGCCGCGTAGTTGCAGATACCAGTGCGGTGAGATTGCAATGTCTTGGCGAACTTTGCCAGGCCGGTGATCTTGGCAGTGCAAGCCATGCCGCACCAGTCATTGAGACGAGCCGCCATTTCGACAGGAGAAGCAGGTTGATGCCACAGGCGCTGCAATTGCTCCTTCAGTGTGTAGATCGCATTCAGCGGTTGGTTCTGTGCCAGCAGCGCATCCAAGCGATCTTGGTCGGTATCCTTGAGCGTACTGCGGTTGGACAACAGCAAGTAGAGACTTCCCTTGATGGTCTGCTGCCCCGTCAGATCGCCCAGCGTCTTGGCCGCCTTGAATTCGGCTCGGCGGCAATCGCGGATCACCTTGCTGAAGAGTTGCATGACATGAAATCGGTCGAAGACGATGGCGGTGGTAGGCAGACTCGCTGTAATAGCAGCGATATAGGCCAGCCCCATGTCGATGGCCACCGCTTCGATTCCATTGGCGCATTCCTCGGAAAGTGCGTCGAGAAACTCAGACAGCACCGCTGCATCGCGACCTTCCTTCACCCACAGCAAGGTCCCGCAGTTCTCTCCCGGCGACAGGTCATAGACCAGGGTCAGGTAGTCGTGGCCTTTGGCCCGAGCGACTTCATCGACCCCGAGATAGCGGATGTCGGACAAGGTTTGCGGACGCGGCATCGAAACGGTTTCAGACAGGTGCGCAACATCAATGGCCTTGACGCTCCCCCAACGCAAGCCTGTGTGCAGCGCCACCGTGGAGATTGGCATATGTCGGCACAGGCCAGAAATCAGTCGTGCGTAGCGGCGAGTAACCCGTGCTTTGGGCGCTACAAACGACAGCGCCTCTACCCTGACGCTGGACGGCGACAGATAGGTTTCCGCGTACTCGATCTGCACCTCGCAGGCGTAGCCCCCCAACGGAATATCGCGGATCGTCCGCCGCTTGTAGCGATGAACACTGCCAGCGCGACCGCTACGCGGATCTACCGGATTTCGCCGCCGATCACGCTTGCAGATAATGTTCACCTTTCCAGCAGTTTCATCCACACGAATGTCCTTGATCACCTGCCCTTGATACCCCAAAATCCCTGTCGGGATGGTCGCTCCCATTTCGTTTCCCTATCCGAGTCTTCGCAAACCCAGGTAGATACACGATTTGAGGGATTACGGCCATCCCATTCTTCCGTATGAAACCGTCCGAGAGCCAAATTTCTTTCATTTGTAAGGCCACTATGCATCTGCGGTTTTCGCCTCTACTGGAGGAAATGAAATTTCACTTTCTGAGTGACTTCACAAAGTGGATTTTGGAAGGGGTCGACCGTGACATCAGCCAACTTGAACAAAGAGCCGAGGGAGGGGAATTTGCAGAATATGAAGATTATGAGGCTGCAATGGACTACCCGTTTCTTCGAGCTAAGTATGCGGCTGAAGCCATCCTGCACTTATTGAATGCATTAGTTGATGAACAGCTTCGCAATGTTGCAGAGGCATTAACCGATTTCACTTTTGACCCTGGTAGTCCAAAACTGCCGTCCGAGAGAATTTCTCGATTGAGTTTTGAAGATCTCATAAAGGCGATTGAAAGAGGGACTGGCTTGTCCCTCTCCGACTTGGGGGGATGGAAAGAATATCAGCGCATACGAAAGATTGTAAACGCTCTTAAGCACTCAGCAGGACAACGACCTCTTAGAGGAGTACTCGAAGAGGGCGGCAACATTAGCGACCTTTCGTATGACGTAACCATGGATGATGTGAAAGAAGGGATCGCCGCCTCCTTGAAGCTAGTTCGGATAATATTTTCGGCGCTTGGTCAATGTCACCGTTAAGTGGCCTAACCCGGTTCAAGAGGTAAGCGCTAAAGTGCGCCACTTTATTTTATGTTGAACTCCCGGTTTCAAATGACTCAAAGGTCTCCAACGGGTCGATTGCCGCACTGACCAAGCGGCGGCTTTGAAGCATCCAAGTCTCAAAGGTCCTTCCTCTCCGGTGCATTCACCAACACGATGCCGGCCACTAGCAGCAGCGCGGCCAGGGCGAAGGTGAGGGAAAGGCTTTCGTCCAGCAGCAGCACGCCGAAGGCCACCCCGAACAGGGGAGTGAGTAAAGAGAACACCATCAGCCGGTTGGCCAGGTAGCGGGTGAGCAGCCAGAACCAGATCAGGTAGCTGGCGAAGGCGACGATCACCGCCTGGTAGGCCATCGCCAGCAGCGCCGCCGAAGTCGCCAACTGCTAGAACAAGACCTTGGCCGCGCTGATGCGAGCCAGCGGGGCGGCGACAATTGCCACTGCCGAAGCTATTTCCTCAAGCCGCTAACTTCAGCGCCTTGATCTTCGGCCTCTCAAGCTGCGAAGCTTGCCAAAGATCGAACGCCGTCTGCATCGTCAGCCAGGACTCCGGCGTCGTTTTCAACCATGCCGCTAGACGCAGCGCCATGTCTGCCGTAATCGCCGCCCTGCCGTTGACGATGCTGGAAATATGCTTGCGACTGCAACCCAACGCCAGCGCAGCCGCCGTAATCGTTATGCCGGCAGGCTCTAGCCAGAGTTCCTGCAACACTTCGCCCGGATGGGGTGGGTTATGCATTCTGTCCATGTATCCTCCTAATGATAGTCCACGTAATTAACGACTTCCGCGTCGCCATCAACAAACCGAAACGTCACCCGCCAATTCGCCTGCACTGTTACGGCCCATAGCCCTTTCTTGTCGCCCTTCAGCGGATGCAAGTCCAGCCCCGGCGCATTCATACCCACAACCACTGGGACCGAATCAAGCAGGCCAAGGATCAATCGCAGCCGCTTGGCGTGTTGCGCCTGAATGCCTTTAGTGCTCCCCTTGCGGTAGAACAGTTCCAAGCCCTTATGTGCGAACGAACGAATCATGGTTGAGTGTAACTTAAATGGTTACACAATGCAATCGAATAATCGCGCGGCCTACACTCGGCTAGAATTACGGCATGCTGCCCTATGCCTTGATCCGCCCCCTGCTGTTCAGCTTCGATGCCGAAACCGCCCACGATCTGACCATCGCCGGGCTGCACCGTTTTCCTTGCCTGCTGCCTGCCGCGCCGCCTGTGGCGCAGGCGCCGGTGCGGGTGATGGGACTGGATTTTCCCAACCGCGTCGGGCTGGCCGCTGGGCTCGACAAGAACGGTGAGGCCATCGACGGCCTGGCGAAACTCGGTTTCGGCTTCCTCGAAATCGGAACGGTGACGCCACGCTCGCAGCCGGGCAATCCCAAGCCGCGCATGTTCCGTCTGCCGCGCCAGCAGGCGCTCATCAATCGCCTGGGGTTCAACAACCACGGCGTCGACGCGCTGATCACCAACGTCCGGGCGGCCAAATACAAAGGCATACTCGGAATCAACATCGGAAAAAATGCCGATACGCCCATTGAACGCGCCGCCGACGATTACCTCGCTTGCCTCGACAAGGTGTACCCGCTGGCGAGCTACGTCACGGTGAATATCTCTTCGCCCAACACCCAGAACCTGCGCCAGTTGCAAGGTGAAACGGAACTCGATGCGCTGCTCGGCGTACTCAAAACCCGTCAAGCTGCGCTGGCCCAGCAGCATGGGCGTTACGTGCCGCTGGCACTGAAAATTGCCCCTGACCTGGACGACAGCCAGATCGCTGCCATCGCCGCCGCGCTGCGCCGGCACCGCATCGACGCGGTGATCGCCACCAACACCACGCTCGCCCGCCCAGGCGTCGCAGGCCAGCCGCATGCCACTGAGGCCGGCGGCTTGTCCGGCGCGCCGCTGTTCGAGTCTTCCACCGCCGTGGTCGCCGCGCTGTCTCGTGCGCTGGCCGGCGAAGTGAGCATCATCGCCGTCGGCGGCATCGTCGATGCCGCCAAGGCCAAAGCCAAGCTGGAGTCCGGTGCGCAACTGGTGCAGATCTACAGCGGGCTGATTTACGCCGGCCCGCAACTGGTCAGCGAATGCGTGGCGGCGACCCGGAGCCTTGCGTAAATTATGAACGCAATCCTGATCATGGCGCTGGGCGCTGCTCTGCTGGGCGTGGCGCTGCGTTATGTCCCGGTGAAGCGCAAGGTCGATGAGGCCGTGCTGGCGGAGCAGATCGACGCCCTGTTGCCGCAGACGCAATGCGGACAATGCGGCTATCCCGGCTGCAAACCCTATGCCACTGCCATCGCCAAAGGCGAGGCTGACATCAACCAGTGTCCGCCGGGCGGCACAGACGGCATCCATAAACTGGCCGAGCTGCTGGGCCGCAAATTCAAGCCGCTGAATACCGAACATGGCGTGGAGAAACCCAAGGCGGTCGCGTTCATCGACGAAGCCGTCTGTATCGGATGCACGCTGTGCATCCAGGCTTGTCCGGTGGATGCCATTGTTGGGGCTGCCAAGCAGATGCACACCATCATCGCGCCGCTGTGCACCGGCTGCGAATTGTGCGTGCCGCCCTGTCCGGTGGATTGCATCAGCATGCTGCCTGTGGCCGTATCGGTGGACACCTGGAAATGGCAGTACCCGGTGTTTGAAATCAAGCCCGCTGCCACCACTGCCACTGCCACCAAGCAGCAGTCGGCCTGACACGCATGCCGCGCCAGTTTTTCAAATTCAATGGCGGCGTCATGCCAGCCGACCACAAGGCGGCATCGACCAGCTTGCCGATTGCCGAGTTTGCCGCCCTGGCGTCGTTGCCGGGCGAGCTGGTAATTCCTTTACAGCAGGGCAACGGCGGATCGCTGCGGGCGCTGGTCGAGGCGGGTACTCAGGTGCTCAAGGGCCAGCGCATCGGCGTTGGCTATGACGATACCGGCACCGCCGTGCATGCCTCGACCTCGGGCCTCGTCAAAGCCGTGGAGATGCGCCGCATGCCGCATCCATCGGGACTTTCGGCGCTGTGCGTGGTGATCGCGCCGGACGGCGAGGAACGCTGGATCACACGCACGCCTTTCGATTATCGCCGCGCCGGCCTCGCCGCAACCCGCGACTATTTGCGTGACGCCGGCGTGTTGGTGGGGGGGGATTTCGGCGCAACCGGCCAGCTTGCCACGCTGGTTATAAACGGCGCTGAGAGCGAACCCCGCATCACCTGCGACGACATGCTGATGCGCGAACGCGCCGACGGCGTCATCCAGGGCATTGCGATCCTGCGTGAGGTCCTGCGTGCCAGCGAAGTGCTGATCGGCATAGAGGACAACCAGCCGGAGGCGATAGCCGCGATGCGTGCAGCACTGGCGAAGCGCGGTGCGGAAAATACGCAAGTGGCGGCAGTGCCGGCATGTTATCCCACCGGCAACGCCAGGCTGCTGATACGAGTGCTGACCGGCATCGAAGTACCGCACAGCCGGCGCTTTGCCGACTACGGCGTGGAGTGCTTCGACACCAGCACCGCCTACGCCATTTACCAGGCGATCACGCTCGGCCAGCCGATGGTCTCGCGCATCGTCACGGTCGCCGGAAATGTCGAACGGCCACGCAATATCGAAGCACCATTGGGCGTGCCGCTGCGCGCGCTGCTGGCGCTGTGCGGCCCGCAAGCCGACACCAACCGCGTCATCATGGGCGGGCCGATGATGGGCATGACCATGCCGGGCGACGAAGTGCCGGTGGTCAAAACCACCCACTGCGTGCTGGCGGGGTCGCCCGCGCTGTTCCCACCGCCGCCGCCGGAGATGCCCTGCATCCGCTGCGGCGATTGCGCCCGCGCCTGCCCCGCCGATCTGCAACCTTTCGAGCTGTATTCGTTTGCGCGCGCCAGGCAGTTCGGCAAGGCGCAGGAATATCACTTGTTCGATTGCATCGAATGCGGTTGCTGTACCTATGTTTGTCCTTCGAAAATCCCGCTGGTCGACTACTATCGTTTTGCCAAGAGCGAAATTCTGGCGCGCCAACGCGACCAGGAATTCGCCGACGCAGCGCGTGAACGCTACCAGTTCCGCCTGCTGCGCGCAGAGCGCGAGAAGCAGGAGAAGGCTGCCCGGCTTGCCACCAAAGCTGCTGCGGCACACGCACCGACTGCGGAGGATGCGAAGGATGCGAAGGATACCAAGAAGGCCCTGATCGCCGCCGCCATCGCGCGCGCCCGGCAGCAGAAGGAGCAGGTCACACCAGCCAATATCGATGCGCTGACGCCCGAACAACGCGCGGAAATTGCGAAGATCGAAGCACGCCGGGAAGCGTTACAGTCAAGCGCGAAAACCGCCCCGCCGCAGGACGAATAAACGTTCAACCATGAGCAACCACGCGCCCTACATCCGCCAACCGGCCAGTGTCCGCAGCATCATGCTCAAGGTGCTGGCGGCCTTGCTGCCGGGCATCGCGGCCTACGTCTGGTGGTTCGGCGCGGGCGTGCTGGTGCAGATCGCGCTGGCTTCCGCCGCCGCGCTGGCGGGCGAGGCGGCGATGCTGGCACTGCGCAGAAAACCATTGTGGCTGTTCCTCGGCGACGGCTCGGCCTTGGTCACGGCCTGGTTGATCGCGCTGTGCTTTCCGGCGGACGGACCGTGGTGGCTGGTGGTGGCGGCGGCATTGTTCGCCATCGTGGCCGTTAAACATTTTTTTGGCGGCCTCGGCCGGAACGCTTTCAATCCGGCGATGGCGGCTTACTGCCTGATGCTCGTTGTCACTCCGCAGTGGATGTCGGAGTCACAATCGCCGGTTGCCGGTCAGGAATGGCAATGGGTCGCGCTGGGCTATCTGCTCGGCGGGCTGTGGTTGATCCGGCAGCGCGTCATTACCTGGCATATCCCAACAGCATTCCTCGTTGCGCTGACCGCCATCGCCGGGGGTTTCCATGTTTTCAATCCTGCCGCTTACGCCGGTGTGGAATTTTATCTGCTGAGCAACAGCGCCATGCTCGGCGCCTTCTTCATCGCCACCGATCCGGTCACCGGCGCCACCACGCCGCGCGGCAAGCTGTTCTACGCCGGCGGCATCGCCGTGCTGACCTGGAGCATCCGCGAATTCGACATTTATCCCGATGGCATCGCCTTAGCCACGTTGCTGATGAACAGTTGCGCGCCCTTGATCGACCGGTGCACCCAGCCGCCGGTGTTCGGTAACAAGATAGAACCACCCGCCGCATGACGCCGAAAAAAATTCATTTGATGTTCGAGCGGCTCGCCGCCGCCGAACCGCATCCGACCACCGAACTGGAGTACGCCACGCCCTTCCAGTTGCTGGCGGCGGTGATCCTCTCGGCGCAAGCCACTGACAAGGGCGTCAATCTCGCCACCCGCGCGTTGTTCCGCGACGCGCCGACGGCGCGGAAAATCGCCGCGCTGGGAGAAAAGAAACTCGCCGGATACATTAAGACCATCGGCCTCTACCCGACCAAGACGAAGAACCTCATCGCCATGTCGAGGCAGTTGCTGGAGCATCACGACGGGGAAGTACCGCACGACCGCGCCGCGCTGGAGGCGCTGCCCGGCGTCGGGCGCAAGACGGCCAACGTGATTCTCAACACCATCTTTCACGAGCCGGTGATCGCCGTGGATACGCACATCTTCCGGCTCGCCAACCGCACCGGCCTGGCGCCGGGCAAAGACGTTCTGGCGGTGGAAAATAAATTACAGAAAGCAGTTCCGGCGGCTTATCGCCTGCACGCCCATCACTGGTTGATCCTGCACGGACGCTATGTCTGCAAGGCGCGCAAACCCGAGTGCCGGGACTGCATCATCCGCGACTTGTGCGAATACCCGGAAAAAACCTGAACGGCCATGTTCAATCCAAGCCGCGAGCAGGCGCGCGCTTTTTTCATCGAAGCATGGCGCAAACGTTGCGCCAGATTGCCGCTGACGCCGCTGGAAACCATCGCCGCCGATCTGGCTGAAATACATCCGGAATATCATCCGTTGTTGCAGCAGGGCGATGCGGCGTTGGCGCGCGAATGGACACCGGAGCAGGGTGAAACCAATCCCTTTCTGCATCTGTCGCTGCATTTGGCCATCGAAGAGCAATTGTCCATCGACCAGCCGCCAGGTTTGCGCACCGCCTTTGCGAACCTGCTGGCGCAGCATGGTGAGCGGCATGCCGTGTTGCATGTGATTCTCGAATGCCTGGCCGAGACGATCTGGCAGGCCCAGCGCAATCAATCTGCGCCGGACGGCGCAGCTTATCTGGAATGTATCAAACGCCGCTGATGACAGGGGCGCCGCCGTGCAGCAGCGCCGACAATTCGCGCTCCAGCAGATCCGGATCGCCGGCGTTCAAAGTCACCAGGCTGCGCAAATGAGTGATGCTGTCGAGGCCGATGTTGTCGCAGCGCAGGCCAACTTTCGTGCTTTCCAGATGAGCGACCGTTGTCTGCATCATGATGGTCACGTCCTCCCCGAGATCGAGCCGCAACCGGCATTTTGCGCCGAGTACGCCGGGCCAGTCGTCCGACATATTCAGCAGCGCGCCCTTGAGGCATATGTCCAGCAATTCCCCTTCCCAAACGCCCGTGGCGTCGGCCAACTGCACCGTAGCATGAAAAGGCGCACGCCAAAAAGCGCGATGTTCCTGAGTGTCGTTCATCTGAACCTCCGTGCCGGTGGTTGACGGGAAAGTCATGGCTATCGAGCACTGCTTAATTATAGCCCGCCCAGAGGGCGCTCGCCGGTTGCGGTATTATCGGCTTTAAAGATATCCACCGGTACCTTACACACAAGGAAAACGCTTGAAAATCGCCACCTGGAACGTCAATTCACTCAAGGTTCGGTTGCCGCAAGTGCTCGCCTGGCTGGCAGAGCAGCAGCCGGAGGTGCTGTGCTTGCAGGAACTCAAGCAGGAGGACAAAGCTTTTCCTCTGGCTGAAATCGAAGCGGCTGGTTACCATGCGGCCTTCAGCGGGCAGAAGACTTATAACGGCGTCGCCATCCTCTCGCGCAGCGAGCCTCTGGATGTCGAACGCGGCATCCCCGGTTTCGACGATCCCCAGCAGCGGGTCATTGCCGCCAGCGTGGATGGCGTGCGGATCGTCTGCGTGTATATCCCCAACGGCCAGAGCCTGGATTCGGACAAGTACCAATACAAACTGCGCTGGTTGGCGGCGCTGACCGAGTGGCTGCGTGGAGAGATGGCAAAATATCCGCAACTGGCGTTGCTCGGCGATTACAACATCGCGCCGGAAGACCGCGACGTGCACGATCCCTCCGCCTGGAAGGACCAGGTGCTGTGCAGCGAAGCGGAGCGCGCCGCGTATCGGGGTTTGATCGGGCTGGGGCTGACCGATGCGTTCCGCCAGTTCGAGCAAGCGGAAAAAAGTTTTACCTGGTGGGATTACCGCATGATGGGTTTTCGCCGCAATATGGGTTTGCGCATTGACCACATCCTGCTGTCGCCTGCGCTGGCTGGGCAATGCACAGCATGCAGCGTCGACAAGACCCCGCGCAAACTGGAGCGGCCTTCCGACCATGCGCCGGTGATGGCTGTACTGGATATGACATAGAAATGTGCTTAAATCGTTCTGCGTACTTACCCCTACCCTTACCCTTACCGCTTTGCCAAAAGGAGAACCACCATGAAAATGAATGCAGGCACTGTTGATCGCGCCATACGGATTGTCGTTGGACTCGGACTGATTGGTCTCGCCATCGCCGGCATCGGCGCACCGTGGACCTGGATCGGCTTGCTGCCGCTGTTGACTGGAACGATGGGGTATTGTCCGGCATACAGCCTGTTGGGTATGAACACCTGCCCGATGAAAAAAGAATCAACGCAAGAGTAGGCATCCTCGCAGCACTCCCCAGGGTGGCGCATCCATTCGGACGCGCCACCCTGGTGCATCTGGCTAGTTGAGCGCACCAATATCGCGCCTCATTGCACCAGCCATATCCCCCGCCGTCCCTCTGCAAACCTCTTGTGATCCTTGCTGCCAGCCGTTGGCATGGCTTGCATGCGGAATATTTTGCGCGCTTGGCACGCAATTCGCTGTTACAGGATAAGCGCTGGTTAAAGCGCACCGGTTTGGTTCCTTTCTCAATTCACAGGGGGTTTATCCATGAAACGTCGCAACTTCATCAAGACGCTGGCGCTGTCCGTCTCGCTCGCCGCTGCGGGCATTACCTCATTCCACGCACAAGCCGCCGACACCATCAAGGTCGGCATCCTGCATTCGCTGTCCGGCACCATGGCGATCTCCGAGACCACCCTCAAGGACACTGCGTTGTTGGCCATCGCGGAGATCAACGCGCATGGCGGCGTACTCGGCAAGCAGCTGGAACCGGTGGTGGTCGACCCGGCCTCCAACTGGCCGTTGTTCGCCGAAAAGGCCCGTCAACTGGTGAGCCAGGACAAGGTCGCAGTGGTGTTCGGCTGCTGGACTTCGGTGTCGCGCAAGTCGGTGCTGCCGGTGTTCAAGGAGCTCAACAGCTTGCTGTTCTATCCGGTGCAGTACGAAGGCGAAGAACTCGAAAAGAACGTCTTCTACACCGGCGCCGCGCCCAACCAGCAGGCCATCCCGGCGGTCGAATACCTGATGTCGAAAGACGGCGGCGGCGCCAAGCGCTTCGTCCTGCTCGGCACCGACTATGTCTATCCGCGCACCACCAACAAGATTCTGCGCGCCTTCCTGCATTCCAAAGGTGTCAAGGATAGCGACATCGACGAGAAGTACACGCCGTTCGGTCACAGCGATTACCAGACCATCGTTGCCGACATCAAGAAATTCGCCGCCGGCGGCAAGACCGCCGTTATCTCCACCATCAACGGCGACTCCAACGTGCCGTTCTACAAAGAGCTGGGCAATGCCGGCCTGAAAGCCACCGACGTGCCGGTAGTGGCTTTCTCGGTGGGCGAGGAAGAATTGCGCGGCGTGGATACCAAGCCGCTGGTCGGGCATCTGGCCGCATGGAACTACTTCGAGTCGATCAAGAACCCAGTCAACGCCGAGTTCATCAAGAAGTGGAAAGCCTATGCGGTGAAGATGAAGCTGGCGAACGCCGGCAAGGCTGTCACCAACGATCCGATGGAGGCCACCTATATCGGCATCAACATGTGGAAGCAGGCGGTCGAGAAAGCCAAATCCACCGACACCGACAAAGTCATTGCGGCTATGGCCGGCCAGACTTTCAAAGCGCCGGACGGCTTCACGATCGAAATGGACAAGACCAATCATCACTTGCACAAGCCGGTGTTCATCGGCGAAATCAAGGCCGACGGCCAGTTCAATATCGTCTGGAAAACCAAGGGGCCGATCCGCGCCCAGCCCTGGAGCCCGTACATCGCGGGTAACGAAGGCAAGCAGAAGCTGTAGCAGGTCCGGTGCGCCGGCACAAATGCCGGCGCACCATTTATTCAACCGCTAGCCATGCGCCGACGACTGCTCAAATTTTTGCTTTGCATCTTTCTGTCGTCGGGCGTGCCGGCCTGGGCGGCGCTTGATGCCAAGCTGCTGCAACAACTCGCCGCCGATGCGTCGGACGAGAAAATTGCCGCCATCAATAAACTGGCCCAGACTGGCGATGCGGACGGACAGGGGCAAACCCGCAGAGAAGTTCTGCGCGTGCTCAAGGCGCTGTCAGAGGACGCGCTGTACGTCGCCGACGGCAAGATCGTGCTGGTCGACGGCAAGCGGGTAATCGACGCAGCCAGCGGCGAAGAAATTAATCCGGCGCCAACCGAGCGCGACAGCATCGATATCAACAATCGTGTGCGCCGCGAACTTGCCAGTGCGTTGGCGAGCCTGCGGCTGTTCTCGCCGGAGCGCGAGACACGTTTTGCCGCTGCGCAGGAATTGCTGGATCACGTCGACGCCGAGATGGCGCCGCTGCTGGTGCGCGCGCTGGCAACTGAAGCCGATCCGCAGATCAAGCAATTGCTGACGCTGGCCGATGCCCAGCTCGGCCTGAAAAATTCCGATCCAACCGCGCGCCTGGCGGCGGTCAAGACACTGGCTGGAAGCAGCAACCCGAGCGTCAAACGCCTCCTGGTTCCCCTGCTCGACAAGAACGTGGAAAGCGATGAGCGGGTGCGTCTGGAAGCACAGTCTTCGCTCAAGGCCATCGACGCCCGTCTGGCTTTCGCCGACAAACTGAGCCGAATTTTTTCCGGGCTGTCGCTCGGCAGCATCCTGCTGCTGGCGGCGCTGGGGCTGGCAATCACTTACGGTGTGATGGGTGTCATCAACATGGCGCACGGCGAACTGCTGATGGTCGGCGCCTACAGCACCTTCGTCACGCAAACGCTATTCCGCACATATTTTCCCGGTGCGCTCGACTGGTATGTCGCCGCCGCCATTCCTTTGGCTTTTTTCGCCGCGGCGCTGGTCGGCATCCTGATGGAGCGCACGGTGATCCGCTGGCTCTACGGCAGGCCGCTGGAAACGCTGCTCGCCACCTGGGGCTTGAGCCTGGTGCTGATCCAGGCGGCGCGCAGTATTTTCGGCGCGCAGAACGTCGAAGTCGCCAATCCGGCCTGGATGTCGGGCGGCATTGAGCTGTTTGCGAACGTCACGCTGCCGCTGAACCGCATTGTCATCATCGGCTTTTCCTTGTGCGTGTTGTTTCTGGTTTGGATCCTGATGAACCGCACCCGGCTCGGCATGTTCGTGCGCGCGGTGACGCAGAACCGCTCCATGGCCGGTTGCGTCGGCGTGCCGACGGGACGCATCGACACCCTGGCGTTCGGTCTCGGCGCCGGCATCGCCGGCCTGGGCGGGGTGGCTTTATCGCAGATCGCCAACGTCGGTCCCGACATGGGGCAGGGCTATATCGTCGATTCCTTCATGGTAGTGGTGCTGGGCGGCGTCGGTCAACTGGCCGGCGCAGTATGGGCCGCCCTGGGCCTGGGCGTGGCCAGCAAGTTCCTGGAAGGCTGGCTGGGCGCGGTGATCGCCAAGATTCTGGTGCTGGTGTTCATCATCATCTTCATCCAGAAACGCCCGCAGGGCCTGTTCGCATTGAAGGGCCGCTTCGCGGAAAGCTGAAAACCATGAGCCACAGAGGACACAGAGTTCACAGAGAAAGTCAAAACCACGGGGGTTATCTCTGTGTCCTCTGTGTCCTCTGTGGCAAAAGAGATTTTCGTCTTTACCAATGAGAATCCCATTTATCGTCCGCTTCCTAAAAGCCACGCCACGCAAGGGATGGATCGCGCTGGGTGTCTTCGCCATCGTCGCGCTGGTGCTGCTGCCGGCGCTGCATTTGTTCACCGCCAAGGACAGCGCCCTGCATGTTTCCGACTATGTCATCACCGTCGGCGGCAAGATCATGTGCTACGCCATCGTGGCCGTCGCCATGGACCTGATCTGGGGCTACACCGGCATCCTCTCGCTGGGTCATGGGGTGTTCTTCGCCCTGGGCGGATACGCCTTCGGCATGTATCTGATGCGCGCCATCGGTCACGACGGCGTGTACCAGTCCGACCTGCCCGATTTCATGGTGTTCCTCGACTGGAAGGCGTACCCCTGGTACTGGAGCGGTACCGGGCATTTGCTCTGGGCGCTGCTGTTGGTACTGGTGATCCCGGCATTGCTGGCTTTCATTTTCGGCTTCTTCGCCTTCCGTTCGCGCATCAAGGGCGTGTATTTTTCCATCATCACCCAGGCCATGACCTACGCCTTCATGCTGCTGTTTTTCCGCAACGAGACCGGCTTCGGCGGCAACAACGGTTTTACCGACTTCAAGCGCATCCTTGGCTATGGCATCACCACGCCGGGGATGCGCGTGGCGCTGTTCGCGCTGAGCGCCGCGCTGCTGATGTTCACGCTGCTGCTGGGCCGTTATCTGGTGACTTCGAAATTAGGCCGGGTGTTGGCGGCGATCCGCGATGCCGAGTCGCGCGTCATGTTCCTTGGCTACAATCCTCTCTGGTACAAGCTGTTCGTCTGGACCTTGTCAGCCATGCTGTGCGCCTTGGCCGGCGCGCTATACGTGCCGCAGGTCGGCATCATCAACCCGGGCGAAATGTCGCCCGCCAACTCCATCGAGATCGCCATCTGGGCGGCGGTGGGCGGGCGCGGCACGCTGATCGGGCCGGTGCTCGGCGCTTTCCTGGTGAATCTCGCCAAGAGCTGGTTCACCGTCGCCTTTCCGGAATACTGGCTGTTCTTTCTCGGCCTGCTGTTCATTCTCGTCACCTTGTTCCTGCCCCAGGGCATGGTCGGCCTGTGGCGCAAGCTCAGGGGAAGAGAGCACGGCGCATGAGTCTGCACAGCAGCGAAGCCAGCCAGCAATGGGACGACCAGGCTGCAACCAGCCATGTATTGAAGCCGGGCGAGCTCGACCTGTCGCACAAGGTCATTCTCTATCTTGAAGACATCAGCGTTTCATTCGACGGCTTCAAGGCGCTCAACAATCTCTCGCTGACCATCGACGCCGGCGAGCTGCGTTGCATCATCGGCCCCAACGGCGCAGGCAAGACCACCATGATGGACGTGATTACCGGCAAGACCCGTCCGGAGTCCGGCAGCGCTTTCTTCGGCCAGACCCTCGATTTGACGCGGCTGTCCGAGCCGGAGATTGCTCACGCCGGCATCGGTCGCAAGTTCCAGAAGCCGACCATCTTCGAAAGTCATAGCGTCTTTGAGAATCTGGAACTGGCGATGAAGACCGACAAGCGCGTGCGCCGCAGCCTGTTTGCCGTGCTCGCCGACGGGCAGCGCGACCGGGTCGCCGACATGCTGCGGCAGATCCGCCTGGCCGAGCAGGCGGAGCGTCCCGCCGGCCTGCTTTCGCACGGCCAGAAGCAATGGCTGGAGATCGGCATGCTGCTGATGCAGGAGCCCAAGCTGCTGCTGCTCGACGAGCCGGTCGCCGGCATGACTGATGACGAAACAGAACGTACCGGCGAGTTGTTCAAGTCGCTCGCCGGTAAACATTCGCTGGTGGTGGTGGAGCACGACATGGCCTTCATCGAACAACTCGGCGGCAAGGTGACGGTGCTGCACGAAGGCGCGGTTCTGGCCGAGGGCGATCTCGCCACGGTGCAGAACGATCAACGTGTGATCGAGGTGTACCTTGGACGATAAAACTATCAGCCACAGAGATCACAGAGATCACAGAGGAAACCCCACCCAAATTTTGATTTTCTCTGTGCTCTCTGTGTCCTCTGTGGCAAAGAAGTTTTTTTCATGTTGACAGTCGAAAACCTCAACCAATACTACGGCGGCAGCCATATTCTGCGCGGCATTTCGTTCGAGGCGCCGCTGGGCCAGGTGACCACGCTGCTCGGACGCAATGGCGTTGGCAAGACCACCCTGCTCAAATGCCTGATGGGCCTGGTGTCGGCCAAAACCGGCAGCCTGCATTTCGCCGGCCAGGACATCACACTTGCGGCTTCCCACGCCCGGGTCAAGGCGGGTATCGGCTATGTACCGCAAGGCCGTGAAATTTTTCCGCGCCTGACGGTGCACGAGAACCTGCTGATGGGTCTGGCGACCCGCCCGGCGGGAACCGAAATTCCGCCGAGGATATTCGAGATGTTCCCGGTGTTGAAACAGATGTTGAAGCGTCGCGGTGGCGATCTTTCCGGTGGTCAGCAGCAGCAACTCGCCATTGGCCGGGCGCTGGCCTGCGGGCCGAAGCTGCTGATTCTCGACGAACCGACCGAGGGCATCCAGCCTTCCATCATCAAGGACATCGAGCGCGCCATCCGCGCGCTGGCCGAAGAAGGCGGCATGGCCATCCTGCTGGTCGAACAGTATTACGATTTTGCCCGCTCACTGGCGGATCGTTACCTGGTGATGGAGCGTGGCGAAATCATCAAGCGTGGAACCGGCGCTGCGATGGATGACGATGGAGTGAAGCAACTGCTGGCGGTATAGAATGCAAGCGTGACAGACCGCACGCGGCTATAAAATATATGGAGAAGACCATGATCCAGAATCTGAGTTTGGCTAAACGCTTGTTGCTGCTGTCGTCGGTATTCATTGTTGGATTGCTGATCTACGGCGCATGGTCGGTGATTACCTTGAACCAGCTCAAGGTCAACGGTGCGACTTATCAACGCATCGTGCAGGGCAAGGACCTGGTTGCCGACATCCTGCCGCCGCCCGAATACATTCTCGAATCGTATCTGGTGGTTTTGCAGTTGCAGGTGGCGACCAGTCCGGACGAGCGCGCCAAGCTGGCCGAGCGCCTGAAGGCCCTCAAAGCGGACTACGACACGCGCCACGAATACTGGCTCAAGGAGAACCTGGGCAGCGATTTGCAGCAGACCTTCCTGACCCAGGCCCACCAGCCGGCAGTGAAGTTTTACCAACTGGCTTTCGGCGAATATCTGCCTGCACTGCAAGAGGGTAAGACCGAAGCCGCGCACAGCGCTTTTGAACGCATGACGGCGCTATATCACGAACACCGCAAGAGCATCGACCAGGTGGTGGACATGGTCAATAAGCGCAACGAGGCCGACGAGGCGAACGCCAAATCCGAAATCACCTCGGGCCTCGCCTGGATGCTCGCCATCCTGGCCGGCGTCATCGCCGCCGGCACGGCCTTGGCGGCTTACCTGAGCCGCGGCATCCTGGCCGAGCTGGGCGGCGAGCCGCACTATGTTTCCGAGGTGGTGCGGGCGGTGGCGGATTGCGATTTGACGCGCACTGTCATCACCCAACCGGGGGACGACAGCAGCGTGCTGGCGATGGCGAAGCGCATGCAGGAACGCCTGCGTGAGATCATCGGCCAGGTGCGTGAAAGCTCGGATCGCCTGGCGGTCTTCGCCACGCAGACGGCCACGTCTACCGAAAAAGTTTCCGCCATGTCCTCCGATTTGATGAGCACGACTCAATCCATGGCCTCGGCCAGCGAAGAACTCACCGCCAGCATCGCCCAGGTGGTTGACAACGCCAACCGCACCCGAGGCTCGGTGACGCAAGCCGGAGAGATCGCCGGCGAGGGCAGCAAAGTGGTGGACCATGTCGCGGCGGAAATGGGCAAGACTGCTACAATCGTCGCCCAGTCTGCCAGCCAGGTGCAGCAACTGGTGCAGCACTCGAACAAGATTTCCGCCATCGTCAACACCATCCGCGAAATCGCCGACCAGACCAATCTGCTGGCGCTCAATGCCGCCATCGAAGCCGCCCGCGCCGGGGAACAGGGACGCGGCTTCGCCGTGGTAGCCGATGAAGTGCGCAAGCTGGCGGAGCGCACCAGCCAATCCACGGGAGAAATCAGCACCATGATCGCCAGTATCCAGGGGGGCATCCAGGATTCCGTGACTACCATGGAGTCGGGTACTCAACAAGTCGATAGGAGCATGACCCTGACTGGTCAAGCCCAGCAGTCGATCAGCCGTGTCGCCGAAGAGGCGCAGGCCACGGTCACCGCGCTTGCCAGCATCACCGCCGCCATCGAGGAGCAGCATGCCAGCCAAAAGCTGATCGCCGACGGCATCGCCAGCATTGCGGCCAAAGGCGAGGCCACCGAGGCGGAAGCCAGCGATATCGCCAAAGCCGCCAAGGAACTTGAGACGCTTGCCGGAACCCTGGCGCATTCGATTAGTCAATTCAGACTGTGACCCGGGATGCCCCGCAAGGTTGGCAGGCTTCCCTGGCATTGCGTTTCGAACGCCGCGCGGACGCCACGCTGCTGGCCGAACGCCGCCATCGCGGCCCGCTGCGGGTGCAGAAGGCGCTGTATCCTGAAGGCCCGGCAGTCTGTCATGCCGTCGTGCTGCATCCGCCAGCGGGCATCGCCGGTGGCGATGAACTGGAAATTTCGGTCGAGGCCGGTGCAGCGGCCCACGCCCTGCTGACCACGCCCGGCGCCGGAAAATGGTATCGCTCCGCCGCACCCTGGGCGCGGCAGACACTGAATTTTGAAGTTGCTGCCGGTGCGGTACTGGAATGGCTGCCGCAGGAAACCATCGTCTTCGATGGCGCGCTGGCAAATATGCAAAGCCGCGTCAGGCTGGCGGCGGGTGCGGGCTACCTGGGCTGGGAAGTGCTGTGCCTGGGCCGCCGCGCCGCGCATGAAAAATTCAGTCGTGGCGAACTGCGCTTAGGCACGCGCATCGAACAGGACGGCAAGTTATTATGGCTGGAGCAGGGTCGGCTGGCGGGCGGTTCGCCATTGCTGAACTCGCCAGTGGGGCTGGCTGGCTTCAGCGTCAGCGCCACCCTGCTGGCGGCGGGCCGTCCAGTGGCGCCGGCGTTGCTGACTGCCTGCCGGGCCATCGCGCCGCTCGAGAACGACGCGCAATACGGGCTGAGCGTGCTGCCGCAACTGCTGGTGGCGCGTTACCTGGGCCACTCGTCGGAAGCGGCGCGCGCCTGGTTCACGCAACTGTGGCAAGTATTGCGGCCCGCGCTGCTGGGGCGTGAAGCGCAGCCGCTACGCATCTGGAGCACCTGAAATTGGAACTGTATCCACAGAAATCCGCGCTGGCGGCGCTGTGCCGGATGTGCCAAACCGCAATCATAGCCCTGCCGCAGCAGTGTTTTTTACACGTTACCGATTGCTGTTTTACATATATACAACAAAAGTTTGCGTAATTTTATGGTTTAATGTAAAAACTTTTATATTAACTTCGCCTACCCAATTGACATGACCAATAACATTCCCTGGTCGTTCTACGGTCGTCGTTCCGAGTTGCAGCAGATGCAGCGGATTCTGGAGCGGCGGCGCTGGTTCTTTTTGCAGATTTCCGGTCGGCGGAGGATCGGCAAAACGGCACTGATCCAGGAGGCCCTCAAGGGCGCCGGTATCGCCAAAACCCTCTATGTGCAGATTCCCGATTCAGACCCGGCAGGCGTGGTGGCTGCCTGCAACGGCTATCTGGAAACCTTTGGCATTGATGCGCGGGTGACGAGTCTCGGCGAACTGGCCCAACTCATCGGTCGGCTGGCGGCGGACGGCTATGTGGTAGCTCTCGACGAGTTTCAGTATTTCCACCGCAAGCAGCTTGCCGATTTTTGTTCCCTGTTGCAGGCGGAAGTGGACCGGCTGGCGGCGCGTGCGGCGGACATCCCCGGCGGTCTGATCGTGCTGGGTTCGCTGCACGCTGAAATGACGGCATTGCTGGAGGACAGAGATGCGCCGCTGTACAACCGCGCGACGGACACGCTGGAACTGGGCCATCTCGATATTGGGTCGATACTGGAAATTCTGCGCGCCCATGCCGACGACGACCCGGCGCGGCTGCTGTTTCTCTGGAACCTTTTCGAGGGCGTGCCGAAGTTCTACCGCGATGCTTACGAACAAGGCGTGCTCGGCGCCGGGCGCAAGGATTTGTTGCGCAGCCTGTTCTTCTCCAGCTCCTCGCCGCTGCGCAACGAGGCGGATAGCTGGTTTCTGCGCGAACTTCGAGGCCGTTACGACATGGTGCTGCAATACCTGGCGAAGCATCCAGGTTGCACCAATGCCGATATCGAGGAGGCGATGGCCAATCTGTCCGGCCCCGGCGAAGTGCGTCAGGTCGGCGGTTATCTGAAAATCCTGTCCGAACGCTATCGCATGATCGAACGGCGCTTGCCGATATTTTCGCCGCCGCGGGCGCGCAGCGGTCGCTATTACATTCGCGACAATTTTCTGCGTGCCTGGCTGTCAGCATTGCAGCGGCCCGTGTCGGCGGTGGCCTTCCGACCGGTGGACACCCTGATCGATTTGGCAAACGAACGCTTGGCCGATGTGGAAGGGCATGCGCTGGAAGACCTCGCTGGCCAACTCTACGAGGAACGCAGTCGTCTGGGAATTGGCGATTTCCCCCTGAGCGAGCGCATTCGCGGCTATTGGGATCGGGCCGACGTGGAAATCGATCTGGTGGCGGTAAACGAGGACGAACGCAGACTCCGTTTCGGCGCCTGCAAGCGCAATCCCGAACGTCTGCCCGGTGCGGTGGATGCGCTCAAGCGCAGCGCAGGCCGCTTCCTGGATTCGCACACCCGGTTTGCCGACTGGCGAACGGAGTTTGTCGCCATAGCGCCCGACATCGACGAGACGGTGAGAGCCCAATTGCAAGCCCTTGGCGTTACGCCCCAAAGCCTGCGCGATCTCACCACCGGGTTATAGGATCAAAATACGGATACCTGAAAGAAAAATCATGGAACTGACACCGAGAGAAAAAGACAAGCTGCTGATCTTCACTGCCGGCCTGCTCGCCGAACGCCGCAAGGCGCG
The DNA here is from genome assembly GCA_016194935.1 of Betaproteobacteria bacterium. GTDB lineage: Bacteria > Pseudomonadota > Gammaproteobacteria > Burkholderiales > Rhodocyclaceae > JACRAR01. Next base: position 60,811 of record JACQAO010000068.1, on the reverse strand, counting down.
CGGCCTCAAGCTGAACTACCCGGAAGCCGTGGCCTACATCAGCGCCGCTATCATGGAGGGCGCCCGCGACGGGCGCAGCGTGGCGGAATTGATGAGCACCGGCGCCACGCTGCTGAAGCGCGATGAAGTCATGGAAGGCGTGCCGGAAATGATTCCTGAGATTCAGGTTGAAGCGACATTTCCGGATGGCGCCAAGCTGGTGACCGTCCATAACCCCATCGTATGAGGCAAGCCCGATGATTCCTGGCGAAATGCAAATCGAACCCGGCGAGATCGAACTGAATGCTGGCCGCCCCACTGTCACGCTCGTCGTCGCCAACAGCGGTGACCGGCCCATTCAGATCGGTTCCCACTACCACTTCTTCGAGGTCAACACCGCCTTGCAGTTCGAGCGTGACCAGGCATACGGCATGCGCCTCGACATCGCCGCAGGCACCGCCGTGCGCTTCGAGCCGGGCCAGACGCGCACGGTGCAACTGGTCGCCTTGGCGGGCGAGCGCAAGGTGTATGGCTTCCAGGGGCGCATCAATGCGCCCCTGGGGGACAAGTGACAACCTTCCCCCCAGCCCCCTTCCCGAGGAAGGGGGTGACCACGGGTCGCGGGCTGCGCCCGCTCCATTATTTTTCGGAGGCAACGTGAGCGCCAAAATACCTAAACAAGCCTATGCCGAAATGTTCGGCCCCACGACGGGAGATCGTCTGCGCCTGGCCGACACCGAATTATGGATCGAGGTCGAAAAGGATTACACGATCTACGGCGAGGAAGTGAAGTTCGGCGGCGGCAAGGTGATCCGCGACGGCATGGGCCAGGGCCAGCGGATCTCGCGTGATGTCGCCGATACCGTCATCACCAACGCGCTGATCGTCGATGCCGTGCAGGGCATTGTCAAGGCCGACATCGGCTTGAAGAACGGCCACATCTGGCGCATCGGCAAGGCCGGCAACCCCGACATCCAGCCGGGCGTCAGCATTGCCATCGGCGCCGGCACCGAGATCATCGCTGGCGAAGGCATGATTGTTACCGCTGGCGGCATCGACAGCCACATCCATTTCATTTGCCCGCAGCAGATCGAGGAGGCGCTGATGTCGGGCGTCACCACCATGCTCGGCGGCGGCACCGGGCCGGCCACAGGCACTTTCGCCACCACCTGCACGCCGGGGCCGTGGCATATGCACGCCATGCTGTCCGCCGCCGATGCTTTCCCGATGAACCTCGGCTTTTTCGGCAAGGGCAACGTCTCGCTGCCCGAACCGGCGCGCGAGCAGGTGCGGGCCGGCGCCATCGGCCTCAAGCTTCACGAAGACTGGGGTACCACGCCGGCGGCTATCGACAACTGCCTGAATGTCGCAGACGAGATGGACGTGCAAGTGGCGATCCACAGCGACACGCTCAACGAATCGGGCTTCGTCGAGACCACCCTGGCGGCTTTCAAGGGTCGCACCATCCACACCTTCCACACCGAAGGCGCAGGCGGCGGTCATGCGCCGGACATCATCAAGGCGGTGGGCCTGCCGAATGTGCTGCCGAGTTCCACCAACCCCACCATGCCTTACACGGTGAACACCATCGACGAGCATCTCGACATGCTGATGGTCTGCCACCACCTCGACCCGGCCATCGCCGAGGACATCGCCTTCGCCGAATCGCGCATCCGCCGCGAGACCATCGCCGCCGAAGACATTCTGCACGACCTCGGCGCTTTCTCCATGATGTCGTCGGACTCGCAGGCGATGGGGCGCGTCGGCGAAGTCGTCATCCGCACCTGGCAGACGGCGCACAAGATGAAACTGCAACGCGGTACCCTCAAGGAAGACACGTCGCAATTTGACGCAAAAGCGGACAACCAGCGCGTCAAACGCTACATCGCCAAATACACCATCAACCCGGCCATCACGCACGGCATCGCGCATGTGGTTGGTTCCATCGAAGCTGGCAAGCTGGCCGATCTGGTGCTGTGGAAGCCGGCCTTCTTCGGCGTCAAGCCCTCGCTGATTCTCAAGGGCGGCATGATCGCGGCGGCGGCGATGGGCGACCCCAACGCCTCCATCCCGACGCCGCAGCCGGTGCATTACCGGCCCATGTTCGGCAGTTTCGGCAGGGCGCTGAAGACCTCGCTGACTTTCGTCTCGCAAGCCGCGCTGGAGAATCCTGCGGTGCATGCGCTGGGTCTGCTGAAGCCGCTGGAAGCGGTGCGCAATACCCGCAAAGTCACCAAGCGCGACATGCTGCACAACGACGCCCTGCCGCAGATCGACGTAGACCCGGAAACCTATGCGGTACGCGCCGACGGCGAATTACTGGTGTGCGAACCTGCCAGCGTGTTGCCGCTGGCGCAACGCTATTTCCTGTTCTGAAAGCTTGTGAATAAATCTACTGCGCGAGCCGGATCGGGGATTGGGCGGTGCTCGCTATCCTCATGTACAACGACGTACATTCCGGTAGCTGCGCTCCGTCCGCACCCCGCTGCGGCCCGCTCGCTACGCCCCGAAGGAAGTCCCCTGGTGGGACGATTTCTTCGCAAGCTCTGATGATTGCTATCGAACATTTTGCGGACTCGGATCAAGCGGCCAGCGAACGGTTGCTGCTGAGCTTCGATGCCCGTAGCAAGAGCCGCTTGCGCACGCAACTGGAGAGCGGCGAGGAGGTTGGCTTGTTCCTCGAACGCGGCAACGTGCTGCGCGGCGGTGACCGGCTGCGCGCCAACGACGGACGCATCGTCGAAGTGATCGCGGCGGATGAAACATTGATGCAGGCAAGCAGCGACGATCCGCTGGCGCTGGCGCGCGCCGCCTATCATCTGGGCAACCGTCATGTCGCCGTGCAATTGGCAACGCACTGGCTGCGCTTCGCCGCCGATCATGTACTGGGCGAGATGGTGCGCGGCCTCGGCCTGACGGTGACGGGGATCGTTGCGCCATTCGAACCGGAGGCGGGCGCATACGCCGGTCACAACCACGGCGAGGCAACCACCCCTGGCGCGAAAATCCACCAGTACCGGAACGGCGCATGAGCCTTGCATTGACACGCCTGCTGCAACTCGCCAGCCCTGCCTTGCCGGTAGGGGCATACACCTATTCTCAAGGGCTGGAGTGGGCAGTGGAAGCTGGCACGGTGAAGGACGAGTCCACCGTGCTGGCGTGGATCGCCGACCTGCTGGAATGGAACCAGGGGCGCTTCGAAACACCGCTGCTCGCCAGCATGCTCGCCGCCTGCCGCGCCGGCGAATATCTTGCCGTGCGTAATGAATACTTTCTCGCCAGCCGCGAAACTGCGGAACTGCGCGCCGAGACCGTGCAGATGGGCTACTCAATGCTGCGCCTGCTGGGCGAACTGAACGATTTTCCAAAAGCCGCGCTGGCGCCGCTGCACGACATCGAACAGCCCGCTTTCCCAACGGTCTGGGCTTGCGCCGCCGTCGCCTGGGACATCGCCGACGACGCAGCCCTCACCGCTTATCTCTGGTCCTGGGCCGAGAACCAAACGATGGCCGCGCTCAAGAGCGTGCCGCTCGGCCAGGCTGCCGGCCAGCGCCTGCTGCTGGCGCTCGGCAGCCGCATCCCCGCCGTCGTCGAACGCGCTCTGGCGCTGGACGCGGCGGATTTCTCCAACTTCGCGCCCGGCTTCGCCATCGCCTGTAGCCGGCACGAAACCCAATATTCCCGTCTCTTCAGGTCATGATATGAACCAGAAATCTCAACCTCTCCGTGTCGAAAATTTACGCCCCTCCGCGCCCTTGCGCGTCGGGATAGGCGGCCCCGTCGGCTCCGGCAAGACCGCGCTGACGCTCGCACTCTGCAAAGCCCTGCGCGACAAGTACAACGTCGCGGTGGTCACCAACGACATTTACACTGAAGAGGACGCGCAATTCCTCGTCCGCAACCAGGCGTTGCCGCCCGAGCGCATCATCGGCGTCGAGACGGGAGGCTGCCCGCACACAGCGATCCGCGAAGACGCCTCGATCAACCTGGAGGCGGTGGCGCGACTCAATACGCTGTTTCCCGGTTTGGATATTGTCTTCATCGAAAGCGGCGGCGACAACCTCGCCGCTACCTTCAGTCCGGAACTCTCCGACCTGACGCTCTACGTCATCGACGTCGCCGCCGGCGACAAGATACCGCGCAAGGGTGGGCCGGGCATCGTCAAATCCGACCTGCTGATCATCAACAAGATCGACCTCGCGCCCATGGTCGGCGCTTCGCTGGAAGTGATGGAGCGCGACGCGAAAAAAATGCGCGGCGAACGGCCTTTCATATTTTCCAACATGAAAACCGGTCAGGGGCTGGGCGAGATCATCGCCTTTATAGAACGGCAGGGGCTGCTCAAAAAATAACCCCGCACACCTTGCGATGTGCGGGGCCGTATCTGCCAAGACTGCCGGGCAGGACTAGAAATTCATCTTGAACTGCGCGCCGAGGGTGCGCGGTTCGTTGACGATACCGGTCAGGTTATTGAAGTCGATCGCCGCCACCACTTGCAGCCGGTTGGTGATGTTGCGGCCAAACGCCGCGACTTCGTACTTGCCGTCGTCCCAAATATAGCCAACCCGCAGACCGCCTTCAAGCAGGGATTTGGCGGTGAATTCCGCCGAGCGATACAGGAACATATTGTAGGTGCTGCGGTAAGCCCAGTCGGTAAACACATAAACCTCGCCGTTGGCGACCGGCTTGCTATAGCGCAGCGTAAAGTTGGTAGTCACTTTTGGCGCGCGCGGCAGCGGATTGCCATTGATCAGCACGGTGCCGGGGACGCTGCCACGCGGATTGAGTACTGTGCAACCGCCGCCGCATGGAGCGACGAACAGACCCGGATCCTTGATCTCGGTGTCGTTGTAACCGACACCCAGTGACATGCGCAGATCTTCCGTCAGCAGCGCCTGGAAGTCGATCTCTGCGCCCTGGCCGGTGACTTTCTTGGCATTGACCAGACGATTCTGGTTGACCGTACCGCTACCCGCTGTCAGTTGCATGTCGTCCACCTTGTACTGGAAAACGCTGGCCGCCAGGCGCGCACGCTTGTTGAACAAGTCTTGTTTGATCCCGGCCTCATACGATAACGCCTTCTCCGAGTTCGCTATCGAAATCGTATCGCCGAACAGGATGCGGCCCTGAATCGACGGGGCGCGGTAGCCGGTCGCAATGCGGCTGTACAGGTTGGTATCCTTTGTCAGTGCATAGTTAGCGGACATATCCCAACTCGTGTTGGTCGCGCTTGGGTTGGCCGTCAGCGGACCGATCGGCTTGCCGCCGAAGGGATCGACCGTGCGTGTTGCGTCAAAGTCTTTCTTGTCGTTGGTGTAGCGCAGGCCTGCGCGCAGCTTGAGCTGGTCGCTCACGGCGTAGTTGACGGAACCGAACGCCGCCCAGGATCTGGCGTGCTGATGCTGCACCGCGTAGCCATACTGCTTGTTGTTGTTCAGGGTATCGAAGTTGAAGCTTTCGACAGTGAGGTCTTCCTTGAATGCATAGAGGCCTCCGATCCACTGTAGCGGACCCTTGTAGTTGGACTCGAGGCGGAATTCCTGCGTGACCTGCTTGAGATCGGGCATGCCGTCCGCAGTTTCAGCCGGGAACGGGATAACGCCGGGACCCATCGGCAGTGACGGCGCAAACGCTGCGCCGTAGCCGCCGTCGACGTCGCCGCGGCTGTAGAATTTTGCGGTCTCGTAGCCGGTGATCGAGTGCAGGGTCAGATCATTCAGATTCCACTTCAGGCGCACGCTGCCGCCTGTTGTTTTCAGGGTCTGCGAATTGCCGCCGTCGGTCGGGTAGTAATCATAGCGGAAGCCGTCGACCAGATCGTTGGTGCCTTTCTTGATGATGTTGGCGCGGAACAGGGTCGCGTTGCCCTTCATGTCGCGGGCATGAACATTGAACAGGGCCGAGAAATCACTGACCTTGTACTGTAGTTGGGCGCGCGCGGCATTGTCGTCGTAGCCTTCAAAATCCTTGGTGGGCGCGCCGGGCCGGTCATTATGTACACGGTTGTCGCGGTGCTGCGATTGCAGCGAGATGCGCGCGGCCCAATCCTGATTCAGCGGCATGTTATATGCGCCCTCCAGGTTGGCTGCGCCGTAGTTGCCGACGCCGACATTAAAGTAGCCTTCGACTTTCTTGGTCGGCTTGACCGAATCAAACTTGACCACGCCGGCTGGCGAGTTGCGACCGAACAGCGTACCTTGCGGGCCGCGCAGCACTTCTATCTGCTCAATGTCGAACACCGGGAAACCCTTGAGCATCGGGCTTTCCTGCACCACATCGTCGTACACCAGGCCAACAGGCTGGGAGGCATTCAGGTCGAAGTCGGTATTGCCGAGACCGCGGATGTAAAAGCGCGGGAAGGAGCGACCGTAGTCGGACTCGACGTTCAGGCTGGGTACGCGCCCTGCCATGAAACGGATATCCGGACCACCGGATGTCAGCACGTCGAGCAGGTCGCCATTCAGCGTGCTGATCGCCATTGGCACGTCTTTGATGTTTTCGGAACGGCGCTGTGCGGTTACGATCACGGTTCCCAACTGACCAGACGGGGTTTTCGCGTCATCGGCCGGCTTGGCTTCCTGGGCAATGGCGCCGCGTAATGGGAACAACGCCCCCGCAACGGCCAGTGCGATGATCGAACGCGCCGCGAAGGCGGTCGTGTTCTTGTTTTTCTTCGTCATGTACAAATACTCCTCGGTGAATTATCTGGTTTATTAAAAATTCCACGCATCGGACCTAGCCTGCAAGTCTTGCGGTGCGCTCCCTGAAGGCCGCTATTTGGGCCTAAAACAAACGTACACCCGGGAGTATCCCCGAGTTTGGACGCCATAGTCAATTCTGGCGCATACGACATTTCTGAACTCACATTACGCACCGCACCGATGTTGCGCCGGGCCGGCGCGGCTTTGGTGCACACATTGCGCAGGAGCAGCCCGGCATTCGCGGCGGATCAACTTCCGCAACCGCCTGGTCTGCGAAGTGTTCCGGGAATTCCGGGAATTCCGGGAAGCGAGGACAGTTCGTGTTGGGTGGATGTGGATGCACAATGCTTGGGGTGGCTTTGATTGATTTACGATGATGCGCTTGCGAATGTACGTCGATAAATATAAGATGTACGCAAGTCATTCACAGGGAGCTTTACGATGCCTACTCACCTTACTGCCACAAATTTGCGCGCTTCGCTGTTTCGCACGCTGGATCAGGTACTGGCCTCGGGCGTAGCGGTTGAGGTCGAACGCCCGGGCGGGACGGTGCGTATCGTGCCGGGAACGCCAACCGGTCGATTGGCGCGGCTCTCCAGCCATCCCGGCGCCATCGTCGGCGACGCACAAAACCTGCCGGAGGTCTCCTGGGAAGGGAACTGGCAGCCGCATGTGTAAATGTGAGCCGCAATGGTGCTATATCTGGATACCCATGTGTTGGTCTGGCTTTACCAGGATGGCGCGGCGCGACTGACGGCAGCGGGAGCGCATGCTGTCGAGTCGGCGGAGCGGCTGCTGATTTCACCCATCGTCGAATTGGAGATGGCTTACCTGCACGAGATTGGCCGCATTGCCTGCCTGCCAGCAAGCGTCCTCGACACGCTGCGCCGCGAGGTAGACCTTGAAACCTGCAAGCTGCCATTTGCGGCGGTGGTCGGCTCGGCGCTCAGCGAAGTCTGGACGCGCGACCCGTTCGACCGCCTGATCGTGGCGCAGGCAGCGCACGGCGAGTCGCCCTTGCTGACAGCCGACCGCAACATCCAGGCGCATTATGAACACGCTTTTTGGTAGGCAGAGAAAGGTAATCGCATGAACCACGCCATCCGTTTTCACCACACCGGCGGCCCGGAAGTGCTGCGCTGGGAAGAGCTCGCGCTGGCCGAGCTTCAGCCCGGCGAGGCGCGTATCCGGCAGCACGCCGTCGGCCTCAATTTCATCGACATTTATCATCGCAGCGGACTGTATGCTGTGCCGCTGCCTTCGGGCATCGGCCTGGAGGGCGCGGGTGTGGTCGAGGCAGCCGGCAGTGCCGTCACCGACCTCAAACCCGGCGACCGCGTCGCCTATGCCGGCGGCCCCCTGGGTGCTTACGCCGAGGTGCGCAATATTCCTGCTGACCGGCTGGTGAAGCTGCCGGATGCCATCGACTTCAAACAGGCGGCGGCGATGATGCTGCAAGGCATCACCGCGCAATACCTGTTGCGTCGCACTTACGTTGTTCAACCGGGCGATACCATCCTGATTCACGCAGCAGCCGGCGGCGTCGGGCTGATCGTCTGCCAGTGGGCCAAGGCGCTGGGGGCCACGGTGATCGGCACCGTCGGCAGCGATGCTAAAGCCGAGCTGGCGCGCGCTCATGGTTGCGATCACACGATAGTGTACACGCGCGAAAACTTCACTCAGCGTGTCAGGGAAATCACCGGCGGCGCCGGGGTGCCGGTGGTGTATGACTCGATCGGCAAGGATACTTTCATGGCGTCGCTCGACTGCCTGCGACCGCTAGGCCTGATGGTCAGCTTCGGCAGCGCTTCCGGCCCGGTGCCGCCTTTCGACCTTGGTATACTCTCGCCCAAGGGTTCGCTGTTTGTTACCCGTCCGACGATAATGACCTACACCGCCAAACGCGCCGATCTGTTGCAGTCGGCGGGCGAGTTGTTCGACATGGTCGGCGCGGGCAAGGTAAAAATCGAAGTTCACCAGATCTATGCGTTGAAAGATGCAGCCCAGGCCCATGCCGATCTGGGCGGACGCAAGACCACAGGCTCAACTGTTTTGTTGCCATAAGCGAGGTGCACTGTGAATGACATGCAATCCTTTCTCATCGCCAATCCCAAGGGAGGGGCAGGCAAGAGCACGCTGGCGACCAATCTTGCCGGCTGGTTCGCACTACAGGGGCAGCGCGTCATGCTGGGCGATATCGACCGCCAGCAATCGGCGCGTGAATGGCTGAAACTGCGCTCGCCGTCCCTGCCGCACATCGCCAGTTGGGAGTTGCAGGAGGATCAGCCGGCGCGACCGCCGAGGGGGACTACGCATGTGGTGCTCGACACGCCGGCTGGATTGCACGGCAAGAAACTCGCCCAGGTGCTGAAACTGGTGCAGCGCGTGATTGTGCCGCTGCAACCCTCGCTGTTCGACATCCTGGCGACCCGCGCGTTTCTCGACGAACTCCTCGAAGAGAAGGCGGTGCGCCGCCACGAAGCTTTCATCGCCGTGGTGGGGATGCGCGTCGACGCGCGCACCCGCGCTTCGCACGAGCTGGAGCGTTTTCTGGAGACGCAAGGGCTGCCGGTGCTGACCTGTTTGCGCGACACCCAGAACTATGTGCAGGCGGCGGCGCATGGCCTGACCATTTTCGATTTTCCGCCTTCGCGCGCCGAGAAAGACTGGGAGCAGTGGCAGCCGATTTTTGAATGGACCACCCGCCCCCTGAACGACGCCCGCTAGTCCACCAGCCGCAGCAACCCCGCCGCCAAAGCATCGAACACCCGCTGGATGCGCAAGCTGCTGCGCAACTCGCGGTGCACGGTGAGCCATACCGGCATCGGCGGCACCATTTTTTTCGGCAAGACCGAACGCATTTTCGGCCAGCGTTTAGCTGTTACGTTGGGAGCGAAGCCGATCCCCACGCCGGCCACGGCGGCTTCCCAATCGACGATGTGATTGTCGCAGCGAAAGCCGAACAATTCACGGCTTACAGGAATGCCCGCCTTGCGGAAGCCGCGCAGCAGCAAATCGGTGCTGTCGTAACCGATCCAGTCGTAGGCCTGCGGGCGCCTGGCATCCACCTTGCCGCCGACCCGCGCCAGATATTCGGCGCTGGCGTAAGCGCCCATGCCCAGCTCGCCGATGCGCCGCGCAATCAAGCCGCCCTGGCTGGGGCGGGTGTGGCGGATGGCGATGTCGGCCTGGCGTTCCAGCAGGTTCTCGATGCGGTTTGAGGCCACCAGTTCGATCTGGATTTCCGGTTGCGCCCGCCGCAGCCCGGCCAGTATCTCCGGCAACAAATAGGCCGAAGTCATTTCGCTGGCGGTGAGGCGCACCGTGCCGGCCACTTGCTGCGACTGCCCCAGGGCGGTCAGTGAGAGCGCCTGCGCCGCCAACTGCATCTGCCGTGCCGGCGCTACCAGAGCCTCGCCTGCCTGGGTGAGGCGCAGTCCGCGCGCAACGCGCTCAAACAGGGCCGCGCCGACCCGCAGTTCCAGTTCGCCGATCTGGCGGCTGAGGGTCGGCTGGCTGGCGGCCAGGATTTTGGCCGCGCCGGTCAACGAGCCGCTTTCCACCACCGCCAGAAATGCCCTGATCAGGTTCCAGTCAAAAGCTTGCGTGGTCGGCGAAGGCGTGGGCTGGCTATTCATTTATGCATACATGGCATCAAGATATGCGGATTGTGCCATAAGTGCAATCTGGCAAGAATGCCTTCTCACATCCTTTGAGGAGTTCCACATGACTGCTTCAATCCCAACAGTATTGATACTCGGCGCGCATGGACGTTTTGGCCAAGCCGTCACCGCTGCATTCGTCACTGCGGGCTGGCATGTCCGGGCGCAGTCGCGGCGACCGGATGCGCGCTGGCCCGCCGGCGTCACCGGCGTGTGCTGTGATGCGCTACAGGCGGCGGAGGTGGCGCGCGCTGCGCAGGGAGTGGATGTGATCATCAACGCCCTCAACCCGTTGTATACCGATTGGGAGCGGCAGGCGCGCCCTCTGGCGGCCAATGCACTGGCCGCGACCGAAGTCAGCGGCGCGCTGCTGATGTTTCCCGGCAACGTGTACAACTTCGGAAAAAACCTTCCGCCGCGTCTGACTACCGCTACGCCGGAGATTTCCGATAACCCCAAGGCACGCATCCGCATCGAGATCGAGCAACAGATGCAGGCCGCCGCAGCACGCGGGGTGAATAGCGTGGTGGTGCGGGCCGGCGATTTTTTCGGTGGCGCGGCGCGTGGCGCGTGGTTTGATCTGGTCATCGTCAAGTCTTTGTCCAAGGGAAAACTGGTGTATCCCGGCCCCACCGATCAAGTTCATTCCTGGGCCTATCTGCCCGACCTGGCTCAGGTGTTTGTGCGCCTGGCCGAACAACGCAAGCAGCTGCGGGGCGCGCAACGCTTCCATTTCGGCGGGCATGCGATTACCGGCAGCGAACTGCATAGCGCAATGCAGCAGGCGAGCGGAAAATCGCTGCGGCTGAGTGCATTTCCCTGGGGCATCGTCAGATTGATCGCGCCGTTTGCGCCGATGATGAAAGCCACTCTGGCAATGCGTTATCTGTGGCAACGTCCGCACGTCCTGGAGGATGCGTCGCTGCGCGCACTGCTTGGAAAGATCGCACACACGCCCCTGCCCGAAGCATTGGCGCAGGCGCTGGACGATCTGGCACAAAACGCTTAGCCGATCCTTTGCGGGGAGTAAAATGCGGTGCTATGTCCTCTCCGCACCTTCCGCAGTTCATCCATCTCCGGCTGCATAGCGAGTACTCGATCAGCGACGGCATCGTCCGGCTCGACGCCGCCGTGGCGCGCGCGGCGGAGGATGCGATGCCGGCGCTGGCGCTGACCGATCTCGCCAACCTGTTCGGCATGGTCAAGTTCTACAGCGCGGCGCGCAGCGCCGGGGTCAAGGCCGTCATCGGCTGCGAAGTATGGGTGACGGATAGCGTCGGCGGCGTTTATGCCCCAGGGGGTACAGGCTTGCACGCCGGATCAAACGAACCCGGGCGCGATTGCGCTGCTCGCTTGCTGCTGCTGGCGAAGAACCGCGCCGGTTACCAGCGTCTGTGCGATCTGCTGAGCGCGGCCTACCTCGGGCCGCGCCGGCATGGCCGCGCCGAAATCAGCCGCGCCGATCTTTGCGGCGGCGACAACGCCGGGTTGATCGCCCTGTCTGGCGCGCATTTCGGCGATGTCGGCCAACTGTTGCTGGCCGGCAAAGAGGCGCAGGCGGAAGCGCGCGCAGGCGAATGGGCTGACGCTTTTCCCGGCGGCTACTATCTCGAAGTGCAACGCTACGGCCAGCCTCATGCCGAAGCGCTGGTGTCGTTAAGTGTCGCGTTGGCCGGCAAGTTGAAATTGCCGCTGGTGGCGACGCACCCGGTGCAGTTCATGGCGCGCGACGACTTCAAGGCCCACGAGGCGCGCGTCTGCATCGCCGAAGGCTATGTGCTGGCCGATACGCGCCGGCCCAAGTTATTCACCGAAGAGCAGTATTTCAAATCCCAGGCGGAGATGTGCGCGTTGTTCGCCGACCTGCCCGAAGCGCTGGAAAATTCTGTGGAGATCGCGCGCCGCTGCAATCTTTCCATCGAGCTGGGCAACAACAAACTGCCGCAATTTCCCACGCCCCCAGGGGTGACTCTGGAGGATTACCTGGCGCAGCAAGCGGCGGAGGGGCTGGAACAGCGCCTGGCGCAGCTCTATCCAGATGATGCCGTGCGCGCAGCCAAGCGCCCGGAATATCAGCAACGCCTGGCGTTCGAGATCAGCACCATCCACAAGATGGGTTACGCCGGCTACTTTCTGATCGTCGCCGACTTTATCAACTGGGCCAAACACAATGGCGTGCCGGTCGGCCCTGGGCGCGGCTCCGGGGCCGGCTCGCTGGCGGCTTATGCGCTGGGCATTACCGATCTGGACCCGCTCAAGTACGCCCTGCTGTTCGAGCGCTTCCTCAACCCGGAGCGGGTGTCGATGCCCGACTTCGATATCGACTTCTGCCAGGAAGGCCGCGACCGGGTGATCGATTACGTCAAGAACAAATACGGCGCGCACGCCGTTTCGCAGATCGCCACTTTCGGCACCATGGCCACCAAGGCGGTAATCCGCGATGTTGGCAGAGTGCTCGATTTGCCGTTCAACTTCGTCGATCAATTCGCCAAGCTGATCCCCAATGAGTTGGGCATCACGCTGGCGCAGGCGCGCGAGAAGGAACCCGTCATCCGCCAGCGCGTCGAGCAGGAGGAAGAGCTGCGCGAGCTGTGGACACTGGCGGAACGGCTGGAGGGCTTGACGCGCAACGTCGGCATGCATGCCGGCGGGGTGCTGATCGCGCCGGGCAAGCTGACCGATTTCTGCCCCTTGTATTCCGCGCAGGGCGCGGTGGCCGGCGAGGCGAATGCGGTGGTCAGCCAGTTCGACAAAGACGATGTGGAGAAGGTTGGCTTGGTCAAGTTCGACTTTCTTGGTCTGCGCACCCTGACCATTCTTGCGGAAACGGTAGCCTCCGTGCGCCGTCTCGAAGGCGTCACCATCGACCTGGAAACCTTGAGCCTCGATGACAAGCCGGTCTATGAACATATTTTCAAGACCGCCAATACCACGGCGATTTTCCAGTTCGAATCCGGCGGCATGAAGGACGCCCTGGTGAAAGCGCGGCCCGACTGCCTGGAGGACCTGATTGCACTGAACGCGCTGTTTCGGCCGGGCCCGATGGAATTTATTCCCACCTTCATCAACCGCAAGCATGGCCGTGAGCGGGTGTTCTATCCGCATCCCTGCCTGGAAAAAGTGTTGTCCAATACCTATGGCATCATGGTGTACCAGGAGCAGGTGATGCAGACTGCGCAGGTAGCGGCAAACTACTCATTGGGCGGCGCCGATATCCTGCGCCGGGCGATGGGCAAGAAGAACAAGAAGGAGATGGATCAGCAGCGGGAAGTGTTCGTTGCGGGCGCCGCCGGGAACAATATCCCCGCCGCGCAGGCAAACGAAATTTTCGACACCATGGAGAAGTTTGCCGGCTATGGCTTCAACAAATCCCACTCCGCTGCTTATGCGCTGGTGGCATTCCAGACGGCCTGGCTCAAGCATTACCATCCGGCGGCCTTCATGGCGGCGACCTTGTCTTCGGAAATGGCCGACACCGATAAAGTTCAGTTCTTCCACCAGGACAGCATCGCCAACGGCATCACCTTCCTGCCGCCCGACATCAATGCCGGCGGCATACGCTTCGAGCCGGTCGATGCCAAAACCATTCGCTACGGCCTCGGCGCCCTCAAGGGTACCGGCGAGTCGGCGCTCGGCGCGATCCTCAAGGCGCGCGAGGGAGCCAACAGCAGCGGCCCGTTCGTGGACCTGTTCGAGTTTTGCCGCCGCATCGACAAGCGCACGGTCAACCGCCGCGTCATCGAGGCGCTGATCCGTGCTGGCGCTTTCGACAGCCTCGACAGCCAGCGCGCCAAGCTGCTCGCCTCGGTCGGCGTGGCGCTGGAAGCCGCCGAGCAGGCAGAACGCCACGCCAGTCAGAGCGGCCTGTTCGACGACGCCGGCGGCGATGGAACCCAGGCGCCGCGCTACGTCGAGGCAGCGCCGTGGAGCGAGCGCGAGCGCCTGCTGAACGAGAAACAGGCGCTCGGTTTTTTTCTGTCCGGCCACCCCTACCACGCTTATCGCGCCGAGCTTGCACCCTTCGTCAAAAGATCGCTGGCGCAACTCGAAGCTCAGCGCGAACCAACCCTGCTGGCCGGCATTGTGGTGGCTACGCGCACCCAGATGACCCGGCGCGGCAAAATGGCCATCGTCATGCTCGACGACGCCAGCGCGCAACTCGAAGTCACGGTGTTCAACGAACTGTTCGAAGCCGAGCGCGCCAAGATCAAGGAAGACGAGTTGCTGCTGGTCGAAGGCAAAGTGACGCGCGACGACTTTAACGGCGGCCTGCGTGTCGTCGCCGACAAGCTGCTGACCCTGGGCGAAGCGCGCGGCCGTTACGCCAGGGTGCTGCGCCTGGCGTTGAACGGCCAGGCCGATGCGGAGAAACTGCGCAAGCTGTTGGCGCCTTATCGTAACTCCGGTAACCCCGGAAACCCCGGCAACGGTGCCTGCCCGGTGCGGCTGAGTTACCGCAACGCCGCCGCCGAGGTCGAGCTGGGTCTGCCCGACGCCTGGCGGGTGCGCCTCGACGATGCATTGCTGGACGCGCTGCACGAGTGGCTGTCGGCGGAGAACGTCAACGTGGTGTATTCGTAAGCCATGATTTCATGATCCGCCTGATCGACACCCAACTGCTCGACGCAGTCAGCCGCGAAGCGCAAGCCAGCCCGCGCCGGCGCAAGAACCGCAACCTTCACCCGACCGACGACTTTCCCGCGCACCGTCTGCTCAACGCCATCGAGCCGGATTCCTACATCGCTCCGCATCGTCATCTCGATCCCCGCAAGGACGAGACCATGATCGTGTTGCGCGGCAGCCTGGGCCTGGTGATTTTCGATGACGCAGGCGTGGTGACACAGACCGCCCTGCTCGCGGCGAACGGCGCAAGCTGCGGTGTGGATATTCCGCACGGAACCTGGCACACCCTGGTGGCGATAGAGCCCGCCACGGTGTTCCTGGAAGCCAAGGCCGGGCCGTACCTGGCGCTGACCCCGGAGGAGCGCGCAACATGGGCGCCGGCGGAGGGCGACAAAGCGGCGGCGGCTTTTCTGGAGAAGTTGCGCGGCTTATTCAACGCCTGAATTTCGGGTTCCCCATGAACTGGAATCAGGGCTCTTCGCCGGGATCGCCGCCCATGCCCAGCTTGCGCATTTTTTCCCACAGGTTCTTGCGGCTGATGCCCAGTTCGGCGGCGGTGTTGCCCATATGGTTGCCGTTGCGCGCCAGTGCGCGCGCCAGAAAGCCGCGCTCGACTCGCGCCATGTGTTCAGCCAGGGTCGGCGCGGTGGCGCTGGGCGGCAGCAGGGCGACGCCCTCCTCGAAAAAGGCTTCGGCGCCGAGCATGCGCTCGCTGGAAAGTATGCAGGCGCGTTCGACGCAGTTGTACAGTTCGCGCAGATTGCCCGGCCAGGGATAGTCGAGCAGCACATGTTCGGCGCGGGCATCGACGACGCGGCGTTCGCCGCCATGAGTGCGCTGGAAGTCGTCGAGAAAGCGGCGCAGGAAATACAGGATGTCTTCGGGCCGCTCGCGCAGCGGCGGAACACGCAGGTGGATGACGTTGATGCGGTAAAACAAATCCTCGCGGAAGCCGCCTTGCACCACCATCAGTTTGAGATCCCGGTGGGTCGCGCACACCAGGCGGAAATCCACGGCAGTCGAGGTTTCGCCGCCGATGCGGGTGATGCGTCTTTCCTGTACCGCGCGCAACAGCTTGGACTGCATAGGCAGCGACATCTCGCCGATTTCGTCAAGAAACAGCGTGCCGCAATTGGCCTGCTCCAGCAGCCCTTTTTTCGTCCGCACGGCCCCGGTGAAAGCGCCTTTCGCGTAGCCGAACAACTCGGCTTCGAGCAGGCCTTCGGGTAGTGCCGCGCAGTTGACGGGGATGAAGGGGCCGTGTTCCTGATGGCGTGCAAACTGGTGGTAGAGTTGCGCCACGTATTCCTTGCCAACTCCGGATTCTCCGGTGATCAGCAAGGTACTGGCATGCTGGGCCAGGCGCGGCAAACTTTCTTCAATGCGCCGCATGGCAGGGGATATGCCGAGCTGCCCTTCGCTTGTCACTTCAGATGGTGCGACAGTTGCGGGACGGATGATCTCGCGCACCTTCGCTACCATACGGTCGATATCGAAGGGCTTGGTCACATAATCGACGGCGCCTGCCTTGAGCAGCGTCACGGCGCGGTCGATGGCGCCGAAGCCGGTGATGAAAATAAAAGGCGGCGCATCGCCATGCATGCCTTGCAGTTCCAGAAACAGATCGCCGCCGTCGCCATCCGGCAGGCGGATGTCGCTGATGATCACTGCATAGCGACGCGCGGACAATGCTTCGCGTCCGCCCGCCAGCGTTCGCCGCCAATCGACGCTGAAGCCCTCCAACTGGAAACGCTCGCACAGCGATTCGCCCATGATTGCGTCGTCTTCGATCAGGCACAGCGGCAGCATGTTCATGCGGATTCCGGCAAAGGCAGTTCGATGACAAAGCGGGTCAGGCCGGGTTGCGAGTCGACTTCCACCGATCCCTGGAGTTGTTGCACGATCTGGTAAGTCACCCACAGGCCGAGGCCGCTGCCTTCCGACCGCTCGGTAGCGAATGGCTCGAACAGATAGGGCAGATGGTCTGCTGGAATATGCTTGCCGTCATTCTCCACCAGAATCACCAGCCGCTGGTTTTCGACGTGCGTATCGCACTCGACGCGGCCACTTGCATCAATGGCCTGCACTGCATTCAGCAGCAGGTTGAGCAGTACCTGACGCACCAGGGTCGAGGGCAGCGGCAGCGGCGCGTCAAGCCGGTTGCGCCAGACGAAATCGGCGGTTTTTTTCTGCGCCGCCGCCATCACCAGAATGTGGATGTCCTCGATGTCCTGCGACGTCAGCGGGTGGTTCTCTACCTTGGCTTCGACCAGCAGCGCGGCGACGGTATTGCGAACCTGGGTCAATCCCCGTTCCAGCAGCGATAGCGTTTTCTCCGTCAGCGCATCGGGCGCACCGTGGCGGCGCAGAGTGTTCAAAGCGTTGAGCATGCCGCCCAACGGGTTGTTGATTTCATGCGCGATGCCGGCGGAGAGCCGACCCACAGCGGCCAATCGTTCGGCAACCAGCATGTGTTGCTCCAGTTGCGCCTTTTCGTGCAAACCCACCAGCATGCCGCGAAAAGCTTGTGCAAGGTGGCCGATTTCATCGCCGGTGGAGGGTATCGGCACAGCAGTGGGATCCGGCAGGCGTTCGGCCACCTGGTCCATCGCCGCAGCCAGCGCCACCAGCGGATCGGCCAGCCGCCGCGCCCACCAGGTTGACAGCGGCAGCAGCACCGTCAGTACCAGCAGCGTGACCAGAGCCGAACGGGCTATCAGGTTGCGCAAGCGGGGAGCGAACACCTGCCGCGAATATCCCAGCGCGAGATGGCCGAGCAGCACCCCTTCGGCAATGATCGGCGTCACCACGTAGAGGTGATCTGAAGCGGGCGGCTCAATCAGGCGCTGCGCAGTGGCCTCGCCTGTAGCCAGTGCATGCTGCATATAGGCGAAATCGGTTTCCTTGTGCGCCGGGTTGAGTCCCAATGGATAGCGGATCGGCTGCGTCGACACGAAGGTGCGGAAGCCGGTATCCAGTACCACCACGCTGGCGACGGAAAGCGTCTCGAAATCGCTGTTGTTGTGCAGTTGCGGGGTGCGTACCACTTCGTAGGCGCGCCACAGATCGTCGTGCACCATCGGCGCCGTCAACGTGTCGGCCAGCACCCGGCCCAGCCCGGCGGCGTGCGCCACCAGGTCGCGGCGCGATTCGTCATATTCGCGGAAGACCATCGAGGCCGTAACGCAGAATGCAGTCACCAGCACCAGGGCGATGACCCGCAAGGGTATCTTGTAGCGCAGGCTGAGATCGTCCAGCCGGTTAAATCTCATCTGCGGCTTTCCGCCAGGGTGCGCGCCATTGCGGCGATGCTGTCGTAGAGATGGTCGTCACCGGGGGTGAAGCCGTCCAGGTTCAGCGAGCGCAGCAGTTGTGCACCTTCCTGATCGTCGCGCATTGAAACCAGGATGCCTTGCATGCTGCGGAAATCGCGCTCCGGTATGTCGTGCCGGGCGACGAAAGGCGTGTGTCCGAACAGCGGCGAGCGGTGCGCGACCCGCGTGGCCGCAGTCAATTCAGGATGGACCAGGGCCAGGGTGTCATACACATAGCCGTCCACCGACCCGCCCTGAGCCAGGCCGACGCCGACCGCCACGACCACCTTGCGGTGCGCCCAGGTGAAGAAGGTGCGCGAAAAAAAGGTGGTGGGGTTTTCGCCGGCGCGCAACAACGAGTACTGCGGATAGAGAAATCCTGAATTCGAATCCGGGTCGGAATAGGCGTAAATCTTGCCGCGCAGATCGGTGAAGTATCGGGTATCGCTGTCGCTTTTGGGTACGATCAGGTAGGACTGGTAGAGCGGCTTGCCGTGATACACGGGTACCGCCAGCAGCCGCATGTCGCGCCGGTGGCTGACGTAGGGGTAGCCGCAGATCCAGGCGAAATCCAGCTTGCCGCCCAGTATCAGCTCATTGATTTCACGATAGCTGCCGCGCTGGATGAAACTCACCGGCCTGCCCGAGCGGCGCGCGAAATAAGCGTTCAACTGCTTGAGGAAATCCAGTTGGTCATCGAGAAACACCGGCGTCAGGCCGATGCGCAGCGTCGCTGGTTCGCCATGCACGCTGCCAGTCAAAGGCATGGCGGCAGCGCCGGAAAGCATTTGCAGGAAATGACGGCGATGCATATTCGAAAGCAGGTTCCGCAAAAGAGGAATGGCATTGTCGACCCTGCCGGGGCGGCAGGCAAGCGCCGCACGCATATCGGCAACGCTTGGCCGGCGGGCGCGCGCGCCGGATGTTACGAACCGGTAACGTGGTGCGCTGCAACAGCTTACTTGACGGTAACGCATGGGCGGCGCACTCACCTCGGCGATGCAATAACAGCAGGGATTTGCTCATAGGCACAGCCATTGCTCTTGGTAAAAGCTGAAGTAATTAACTTGAGGAGGAAAAAATGGAAAAACTAAGTCGCCGGGGCTTTCTGAAAATCTCCAGTGGAGTCGCCGCCAGTGCCGCAGCGATGGGGGCAGCCACCGCCCAGGCGGCGGCTACTGCGGATGCGGGCCGCACCACACTGCCTTACAAACCCAAAGCGCTGACCAAGGCCAGGGGCCTCAAGCCTAACAGCCCGCTCAGTTTCACTTTCCCGGATGAACAGTCGCCTTGCACCCTGGTCAAGATGGGACGTGAAGTTCCGGGCGGTGTGGGGCCGGAGGGAGACATCGTCGCCTACTCCACGCTGTGCACCCACATGGGCTGCCCGGTGAACTACGATCAACGTACTTTGACGTTCCGCTGCGGATGTCATTACAGCGTGTTCGATGCTGAGATGGGCGGGCAAATGGTGTGCGGCCAGGCGACGGAAAACCTGCCGCAAATCACGCTCAAGTACAACGAAAAAAACGATACGGTGACTGCGGTTTCCGTCAACGGCCTGATCTACGGCCGTCAATCGAACCTGATTTAGAAACAGAATAAGGAGAGTGACATGGCAAAGAAAGATCGTGTAGCGCTGCCCCCGGTGACAGCGCAGAAGACCAATATGACCTGCCACTTTTGCATCGTCGGCTGCGGCTACCACGCCTACAAGTGGCCCGAGAGCGAGGAGGGCGGTCGCGCACCGAATCAGAATGCGCTCGGCCTGGATTTCCGCAAACAAGTCCCGCCGCTGCAAGCCTGCCTGACGCCGGCAATGACCAATGTGATCCAGGATCGTGACGGCAAGCGCTACAACATCATGATCGTTCCCGACAAGGAGTGTGTCGTCAATCAAGGCTTGTCGTCCACGCGCGGCGGTAAGATGGCCTCGTACATGTATCAGCCCGAAGGACTGACCAAGGAGCGCCTGGCCTACCCCAAGCTGTATACCGGTGACCAATGGCTGGACACCACCTGGGAGCAGGCGCTGGCGATCTACGTCGGCGTACACAAGAAAATTCTCGACCAGGAAGGCCCCGGCGGGCTGGGCTTCAACTGCTTCGATCACGGCGGCGCAGGCGGTGGTTTCGAAAATACCTGGGGTACCGGCAAGCTGATGTTTACTGCCCTCCAGACGCCCCTGGTGCGCATTCACAACCGGCCTGCGTATAACTCCGAGTGCCATGCCACCCGCGATATGGGCATCGGCGAACTCAACAACTCGTATGAAGATTCCGAAGTGGCCGACTGTATCGTTTCCGTCGGCGCCAATCAGTACGAGACGCAGACCAATTATTTTCTGGTGCATCTGCTGCCCAATCTCCAGGGCGCCACCAAGGACAAGAAGCAGCAGTGGTTTCCCAACGAACCGCATCCGGAGACCCGCATCGTTTGTATCGATCCGCGCCGCACGGCAACCATGACCATCATCGAGACGGCGGTAGGCAAGGACAAGTTGTTGCATCTTGAGATCGAACCTGGCACCGATATCGCGTTGTTCAACGGAGTCTTCAGCTATGTCGTGGAGCAGGGCTGGATAGACAAGGACTTCATCGCTCAGCACACCGCGGGTTTTGATGCCGCAGTGACCGCCAATCGCATGAGTCTGGCCGAGTGCAGCAGGATCACCGGCGTGCCGGTGGAAAAACTCCGGCAGTTCGCCGAATGGGCTTACAAACCCAAGGCGGCTGGCGTGATGAAGCGCACCGTGCATACCTACGAGAAAGGCATCATCTGGGGCAATGACAATTATCTGATCCAGTCGGCCCTGCTCGATCTGGTCATCGCCACCCACAATGTAGGCCGGCGCGGCACCGGCTGTGTGCGCATGGGCGGACACCAGGAAGGCTACACGCGTCCCCCGTATCCGGGCAAAGGCAAGATCTATGTCGACCAGGAAATCATCCAGGGCCGTGGCCGCACCTTGACCTTCTGGGGCTGCAACTCTTTTCAGACGACTTTGAACGCCGAGCAGTACCGCAACGCTGTCTTGCGCCGCTCCGAAATCGTCAAGGATGCGTTGCGCAAAGTCCGGGGGGGAACCACCGGGCAGATCGTCGATACCATCGTCGATGCGGTGATGAACAAAGGCGGGTTGTTCGTTACCCTGATCGACCTTTATCCAACCATGATCATGGATGCGGCGCTGGTGGCCTTCCCTGCCGCGCATCCGGGGGAAATCAACCTGACCTCGATGAATGGCGAGCGTCGCTTGCGTCTATCGGAAAAGTTCATGG
This sequence comes from Betaproteobacteria bacterium, assembly GCA_016194935.1. Lineage (GTDB taxonomy): Bacteria > Pseudomonadota > Gammaproteobacteria > Burkholderiales > Rhodocyclaceae > JACRAR01. Next base: position 39,251 of record JACQAO010000068.1, on the reverse strand, counting down.
ACGCGCCGGGCGTCGCCAAAGCCGACAGCCTGATTGCCGCCGACATCGCCACCACCTTCAAGGCGATGTACCAGAAGGAAGGCAATGCAGGCATGGTGGCCAGATTCTCCGGCTTCGACTGGAAAAGCGAGGAAGACGCCTTCAACGACGGCTTCCGCCGCGCCGGACAACCCGGCGCCGGCCCGATTGACAGCCAGGGCGGCGGCACCGGCTACCTCGCCACTTACCAGCGCTTGCGCGAGGCGGGGAACAACGGCGTGCAATTGCCGATCAAGGAATACAAGGACGGCAAGTTCATCGGCACGCCGATGATCTATACCGACTACAAGTTCGACACCCAGGACGGCAAAGCCCATTTCCTGCCTTCCCCCTGGCCGGGCTTGCCGAAGCCGGTGATGGTGCAGAAAGACAAGTACCGCTACTACATCAACCAGGGGCGTATCAACGAAGTTTGGCAAACGGGCTATCACAACAAATACGATCCGAACGTCAGGGATCGTTATCCCATGTCGGTGATCGAGATGAACCCGCAGGATGCAAAAGATCTCGGCGTCCGGCCCGGCGACATCGTCGAATTGCACAACGACTACGGCGCTACCTACGCGATGGCTTATCCCGACGCCGCCATCAAGCGCGGCCATACCTTCATGCAGTTTGGCGGACAAAACGGAATTGCCGGCGATGTGGTCACCGAATGGACGGATCGCAACATCATCCCCTACTACAAAGGGACCTGGGCGGATATCCGCCGCATCGGCGGCGGGGATCATTTCCGCAAGACCACCTCGTTCAAGTCACGCCGCTACCAGACTTGACGAATACAGCACCAGAGTGTTTCAAGCCGCCGACTGGCGGCTTTTTTGCTGTTTAACCGTGCGCGGTGTGACCGTATTAGGTTTTTTGGCCGACGAAACGCAATGCCTCACGGGCGAGTGATTCCCAGTCTGCTTTCGCCGCCGGGTCGAGCGACAGCCATTCTTTCATGAGCCGCCCGTGGCCTGGATCGAAACGCTTGCCGGCGCCCGAGGCTTCCAGTGCATCGACTCGCAGCTTCGGGAGCTTCACGACGAAGTTTCCGCTTGAGGAGATCATCGCAAAAATTTTTCCGCCGACCTGGAGGGCCGAAGAGCCAAAGCCCTTTTTTCCGGCAGCACCGACGGTGACATTCGGCTCGCGGGTGAGCGCACTGGCGAGGATTTCAAACCGTCTCTGAGTTTCCGCAGGTTGGCCTGGCATGACATTGCCCCCCTTTAAAATTGCGCGGTGAAGGGGCGCACCGTATTGAGCGCGCCCCGCCGGAATGTCGATCTGTGCAACCCGGTTTATTGACTCCCCTTGCGCAGCTTTTCCTCCTTTTTGATCTTTTTGATGGCCTTTTTTTCTTTCATGGTTTTAGCCGGTTCTTTTTTAATCGCTTTCTTGGCGTCTTGTGACTTGCCCATGTGGCTTCTCCTTGAGTTGTGTGGCGCATGATGAAAACTGAAGCAATATTAGTTTACAACTCACCGGCAGGTTGCGCCAGATAGAAGGGAAAGCCGGACAGCCGGATAGCCGGCAACTATGAGAAGTATTGCCATAATCAATTGGATTGCTTGGATTGCCCCGGGTAGGATTCAGACATTCCTGTTTAAACGGGAATGGTGCTTGATAGTGTTAACTGACAAGGAGATGATTATGCAACTCAAAGGATCCAAGACTGAAGGCAATCTGAAGGCCGCCTTTGCCGGCGAATCCCAGGCGAATCGCCGCTATCTGTATTTCGCCAACAAGGCCGATATCGAAGGCCAGAACGACGTGGCCGCGCTGTTCCGTTCCACCGCTGAAGGAGAGACCGGGCATGCTCACGGGCATCTGGAATACCTGGAAACCGTCGGCGACCCGGCCACCGGCCTGCCCATCGGCTCCACCCGCAATAACCTGAAGGCTGCCGTCGCCGGCGAGACGCACGAATACACCGACATGTATCCGGGCATGGCAAAAGCAGCGCGCGAAGAAGGTTTCGGTGAAATCGCCGACTGGTTCGAGACCCTGGCGAAGGCGGAGCGTTCCCACGCCAACCGCTATCAAAAGGCCATCGACCAACTGACCGACTGAGCGGGATGAATGCCGGATTCCGCCGGGCTGGCGCCTGGCGGAATCCGGACCGTCTCGCGTTCTATATTTTGCCGGAATAATCTCCCATGAGCACGCGCGAAGGCAATCTCGAAGCACCGACCCGCCACGCCATTCCCTGGCGGACGGAAGCGTATTACGACGAGGCCGCCTGCAACCAGGAACTGGAACGCATTTTCGACATCTGCCACGGCTGCCGCCGCTGCGTGTCGTTGTGCAATGCTTTCCCCACTCTGTTTGATCTGGTGGACGAGAGCGCCAGCGGCGAGGTCGACGGCGTGGCTCACCAGGATTTTCAAAAGGTCGTGGATCAGTGCTATCTCTGCGACCTGTGCTACATGACCAAGTGTCCGTATGTGCCGCCGCATCCGTGGAATCTGGATTTTCCACACACCATGCTGCGCGCCAAGGCTGTCAAATTCAAGCAGGGCAAGGTGCGCCTGCGCGACAAGCTGCTGTCCTCGACCGATGCGCTGGGCAAGCTGGCATCGATCCCGGTGGTGGTGCAGGTGGTGAATGCCGCCAACAAGTTGGGTCCGGCGCGCGCCGTGATGGAGTCCGTTATCGGCGTGAAAAAAGAGCGCTGGCTGCCCGAGTACGACAGCGCACATTTCCGCAAGACCGTGGCGCAGAGCCGCGCCCACCCGGTTAAAAACGGCGCGCGCACGCTTGGCAAGGTGGCGATTTTTTCCACCTGCTATGTGAACTACAACGAGCCGGGCATCGGCCACGACCTTGTGGCGATTCTCGACCACAACGAAATTCCCCATGTCATCGTCGAGAAAGAGGCTTGCTGCGGCATGCCCAAGCTCGAGCTGGGCGACCTGGATGCCGTCGCCCGCAACAAGGAAAAAAACATCCCGCTGCTGGCGCAACTGGCGCGGGAAGGCTATGCGATTCTCACCCCGGTGCCGTCCTGTACGCTGATGTTCAAGTCAGAACTGCCCCTGCTGTTCCCCGCTGACGCCGATGTCGCGGCGGTTTCCAAAGCCATGGCCGACCCTTTCGAATACCTGGTGCTGCGCGGCAAGGACGGCTTGCTCAAGACCGATTTCAAGCATCCATTAGGCAGGATCAGCTATCACATTCCCTGTCACTCGCGGGTGCAGAACATCGGTCGCAAGACAGAGGAAGTGCTGAAAATGACCGGCGCCCAGGTCAACACCGTGGAACGCTGTTCCGGTCATGACGGCACCTGGGGCGTCAAGAGCGAGTACTACGCGATGTCAATGAAAATCGGCAAGCCGGTGTTCACGGCGATGAGCAAAGACCAACCGGACTACATCAGCTCGGATTGCGCCATCGCTGGCCGCCACATCCAGCAAGGCATGACCGAGGCGGGCAGCGTCGGCACGGCGCAAAAGCACCACCCGCTGACCCTGGTGCGGTTGGCCTACGGAATTTAAGCAGCTTGAAACCATTCAGGAGAAATACGTGAGCAAGATTACCCGCGACAGTCTCATGTCGCTCGAAGCTTATGCGCGGGAGCGCCCGGCGCTGCGCGCAAAGATCATTCCCCACCGCCGCTTGCGCAGTGTGGCCCTCGGTGAACATATCAACTTGCTGTTCGAGGACGAACAGACGGTGCGTTATCAGATACAGGAAATGCTGCGCATCGAGAAAATTTTCGAGGAACAGGGCATCCAGGACGAAATCAGCGTCTACGGGCCGCTGGTACCGGACGGCGCGAATTGGAAAGCCACCATGCTGATCGAATATCCCGACGAAGCGCAGCGCCGGGTCGAGCTGGCGCGTCTGTTAAATGTGGAAGACAAAATATGGGTGCGCGTCGCCGGGCATGACAAAGTGTTTGCGATTGCCGACGAAGACCTGGAGCGCACCACCGCCGACAAGACTTCCGCAGTGCATTTTCTGCGCTTCGAGCTCACCCCCGCGATGGTAGCCGCCGCCAAGTCCGGCCAGGCCATCGGCATGGGCGTCGACCATCCCAACTACACAGTCAGCCTGGAAGTGCCTGATGCGACCAGAGAAACGCTGGTCGCCGATCTGGCCTAGTTTTTCGCCGCAGCCGGGGGTGCTGGAGGTGTTTCCGCCCCGTAGTATTTGGTCAGGTAGTCGACGATCTTGGCGGTATCCTCATCGTTGATCGGCGCACCCATGACTTTTTTCATCTTGGTGACGGTCGCTTCCCATTGCCCGCGCTTCAAGAACGGCGAGTTGATCTGAATCATGTCCAGGCTGTGGCACATGACGCAATGGGCTGCCACCAGCTCACTTCCAGGGCCATGCTTGAGTTGAATTTTATCCTCGCCAGCCACTGCGCTTGCGGAAAGCGCGGCCAGGCCCAGGATGGAAAATATTGTCAGACTTTTCATGTGATATCTCCTCAAGCAACCTGGATGGCGATGCGCTGAACCACATTATTGTGATATCCAGCCGGGTTAAAGATTAATTCAAAAGTCTGCGTCGCCCCTTGGCGATTGGATGCCTTGGCCATCACGACATGCTTGCCGGACTGCGTTGGCTTGAAGGAGAACTGCCAGGAACGGAACGAGAAGCGGCCCTGGTCTGCGCCCAGCGTGGCGGCTTGCCAGGTCTTGCCTTCGTCAATCGAAACCTCCACCAGATTGATGCCGTAGCCGGCATCCCAGGCAAGGCCCTTGACGACGACAGGGGCGCCACGATGGAAGCGCTGCCCGTCCTTGATATTGGTGATCAGGGAATTGACGACGATCTCGGTAATAGGTGTCGTCGGCACGTTTTCCTTTTCCTGGGAAGTGAAGCGTTCCCCGGTCGGAAACATCCCCTTCGGCACCCGGTAGGCGGGGTTCATCCAGAAAGTCTGGAGCGGTTTGGCGACAGCATTGATGGCAACGATTTTTTTCACCCAGTAAGTGGCGGTCCAGCCGGGGACAATGATGCGTGCCGGCCCGCCGTTCAGGTGCGGCAAGGGTTCGCCGTTCATTTCATAGGCGATCAGGACGTTCTCGTCGAGCGCTTTCCAGAGCGGCAGGCTCTTGGCGAAATCCGGCGTCTTGTCGATGGCGGGGCCGTCCGCGCCGTCAAAAGTGATCTCGACGGCATCCGGTTTTATCCCGGCTTTGGCCAGCACATCCTTGAGCCGCACGCCCTTCCAGCGGGCGTTGCCCATCGCCCCATAGCCCCACTCGACGCCGGCTACGTGGGGATCGGAGAGGCCGCGCCGATTACCCGAGCACTGGCAGACCGCCGTCATCTCGACCGCCGGGAAATCCTTCTTCAACTGCTCCAGACTCAGTTCAAAAGGATGCTCGGCGGATTCACCGCCGATCTTGAGCCGCCAATCGGCAGGAGTGATTTCAGGAACCTCGGTGAGGTGCCAGCGCACGAAGAAACGGTCGTTCGGAGTGATGACGTCGTCGAAGTACTCGACCGGTGTTTCGTAGTTCACCGGACGGTAGTTGCGCTTGATCAGAGGCTTCTTGCCAGGCAACGTTTCCAGGCTCGACGCCTCGATGGTTCCCGAAGACAGACCTGCGGCATACAAGAACTTTGGCGCAAACAAACTGGCGCCAGCGATTGCAAGCCCGCTGCCAGTACTCTTTAGAAAGGATCGACGACTTTTCATTAGTGGCTCCCCAAAAATCCAGTTATGTGACTTCCATTTTCAGTTGATCATATCAAAGCCGGAAACATAATTTCGCGCAAAAAACTGATACATATATCAACAGCCGTGATGCAATTAGATCAGTGGCGTTCTGAACGGATTCCAGCATGCCTGCTTACCAAAAAAAGAGCGCTCTCAATGGCCTGGTTCCTGTCGCCAGAGGCTGTGTTTGACATCTGGCGATGGCAATGCGTATGATCACACGCATCAATAAGTCGGAGTCGCTCGATGCCTGCTCTTTACGACCCCGCAGTCCAGAAGGGCCGCCTGTCACTGCGCCGATCAATCAGGACTTGATGGATCGCCTCGAACCCTACAAGCAGCAGGACAACCTCTCAGCGCAGGCAGAGCAGTTGTTTGCCCGCATGCTGGAAGAACTTGAGAACCGCGCGTGGGCCGAATAGGGAAGCAGGCGCAAAGCGGAATGGTTCGGATGGTTCGGATGGTTCGGATGGTTCGGATGGTTCGTTTACCATCCATGAACAAGGAGTCCTGACAATGAAACTCCAGCCAGCCATCTTTGAAGCACATGAAATCCGCCGCGTATATGACGAGGCGACGGAGACATGGTTGTTTTCGGTGGTGGACATTGTGCAGGTGCTGACCCAGCAGCCGGATTACCAGACTGCCAGAAAATACTGGAACAAGCTGAAAGAGCGGCTGGGCAAGGAAGGCAGCGAGTCGGTGACAAATTGTCACCGACTGAAATTGCCTGCCGCAGACGGGAAAAATTACCTCACCGATGTCGCCACTCCTGAAACGCTGCTGCGGTTGGTGCAATCCGTACCCAGCCCGAAAGCCGAGCCGATCAAGTTGTGGCTGGCGAAGGTGGGCTATGAGCGGATGCAGGAGTTGGCCGACCCCGCCCGTTCGCTGGATCGCGCCCGCGAGACCTGGCAAAAGCATGGCCGCAGCCAGAAGTGGATACAGCAGCGCATGACCGGGCAGGAGACGCGCAACAAGCTGACCGATTACTGGGCGAACCACGATATCAAGGAAGGCGAGGAATACGCGATCCTCACCAATATCATTCATCAGGAGTGGGCCGAGGTGGATGTGAAAGCGCATAAGGCGATGAAGGGGTTGAAGACGCAAAACCTGCGCGACCATATGAGCGAAGCCGAACTGATCTTTACCGCGTTGGCGGAATTATCCACGCGCCAGATAGCCGAGAGCATTGAGGCCACCGGCATGAACGAGAATGAGGCTGCGGCGAAAACCGGCGGTGGCATCGCCAAAAAGGCAAGGCTGGAACTGGAAGGTAAAACCGGAAGGAAAGTGGTTTCGACAGAGAACTATCTGCCCCCAAGCAAGAAAAAACTGGTAAAGAGGGAAGAGTGAGTATTTTTCTATATGCCGGGCCGTTGCATGAATACTTCACCAGACTCCTCCGCCATTTCCACCGCGACATGGCTGACACGGGCAGAAGGCGGGCCGTGGCGGGCCCAGGCGATGATGGCGGCGACGGCAGCGGCGTCGCCGCTGACCAGGGCTTCGACTGTGCCGTCACTGCGGTTTCTTACCCAGCCGCACACACCCAGGGCGCGCGCCGCTTCGGTCATATGGTAGCGGTAGGCGACGCCTTGCACGATACCCTGGATGATGAGGCGGCGTGATTCCATGCGATGCGTTGTGCTTACTTTCCACTGATTGCGGTGAGGATGCCCTGCATCAGCGCCAGCGGCGTCGGCGGGCAACCGGGTACTGCCACATCCACCGGAATGACATTGGCAACTTTGCCGCGACTGGCGTAGCTCTCGCCGAAAATGCCACCGCTGTTGCCAGCGCAGTTGCCAGTATTGCAGCCGCAGTCGCCCACCGCCACCACCAGCTTGGGCGCCGGGGTGGCTTCGTAGGCGCGTTGCAGGGCGACAACCATATTGCTGGCAACCGGGCCGGTGACCAGCAACAGGTCGGCGTGGCGGGGACTGGCGGCGAACCTGATGCCCAGCGCTTCCAGGTTGTAATAAGGATTGCCGAGCGCATGAATCTCCAGCTCGCAGCCGTTGCAGGAGCCGGCGTCGATATGCCGGATCACCAGCGCCCGGCCTAACGTTTTCAGCATCGCCTGCTCCAGCCGTTGCGTCGTGACACGCAAGGCATCGTCGGCGACGGGCGGCGCTTCGGTTTTGATACCGGTGACGAGGATTTGTTTGAGCAGTTGGTACATAGCCGGGTCTGTTTAACGTGAAATAGCGAAATTAAGCGCTGAGTAACCCGACGAGCGTAGCGAGCAAGTTAGTCGCCTCCCCGTGAGGGGGCGAAGGCGGGGTTTCGCGGAGCACTGCTCCGCGCCGCCGACGCCGGCAGGCTGTGCAAAGCCTGCCGTGGACGGACGGGAGGGGCGGGTGTTTATTGCTTCGAACGATTTCATGGCACAGGGGAGAGCTTGGCGACCATGCGAGTTAGAGATCCTGTCCGCTGTAGGACAGGTTGAAGGATTTATTGATCAGCGGAAAATCCGGCACGATGTTGCCCATGACGGCATGTTCCAGCGCTGGCCAGGTGCGTGTCGAGGAATCGTGACAATGGCAGCGGCGGATGCTGCCCGCCGGCCCAGCCTCCAGCGCCACCAGCACGTCGCCGCGCCAGCCTTCGATCCAGCCCAGGCCGAATGCGCCGTCCGGCGCTGCCGGGAGCGGGGCGAAATACTCCGTGCTTTTATTCTCCAGCAATTGCGTCAGGATGATGCGGGTCAAGCGCAGCGATTCGAACACTTCCTCGAAGCGCAGCGTGACGCGCGCGGCGACATCGCCGTTGCGATGCGTGGCGATGCGCACGTCGAGTTGGTCGTAGGGGGTGATGGGAAATTGCGTGCGCAGATCCCAGGCCTGGCTGCTGGCGCGACCGGCCAGTCCGCTGATGCTCAACGCGGAAGCCAAAGCCGGATTCAGTCGACCGGTGGTGAGGAAGCGATCCTGCAAGCCGGCGTGTTCGTCGTAGATGTTTTTGAGGATGCGTACTTCGCGCTCGATGGCATTGCACTGACGGGCGATTTTTTCGCTGGCGCCGCCGGGCAGGTCGCGGGCGACGCCGCCGGGGACAATGGCGTCCATCATGAAGCGATGCCCGAACAGCTCGCCCGACAGGCGCAGCCAGTCTTCTTTGAGGCGCAGAAACTGGGCGAGACCGAAAGATAGCGCAGCGTCGTTGCCGAGAGCGCCGAGGTCGCCGAGATGGTTGGCGACACGCTCGCGCTCCAGCAGCAGGGCGCGCAGCCACAGCGCCCGCGGCGGCGGAGTGCAAGCGGCAAGCGACTCCGCAGCGAGGCAGTAAGCCCAGGCAAAGGCGACGGTCGAGTCGCCGGAAACACGACCGGCCAGTTTGTGGGCTTCGGCCAGCGGCAGTTGTTCGAAACGCTTTTCGATGCCCTTGTGGGTCCAGCCGAGACGCTGTTCCAGGCGCAAGACTTTTTCGCCGACGATGGAAAAACGGAAGTGGCCAGGCTCGATGATGCCGGCGTGGATCGGCCCGACCGGAATCTCGTGCACGCCGTCGCCCTCGACGCGGACGAAGGCATAGTCCTCGTTGTGCGCTTCGAACTGCCGCGCGCCATCGACATCGCGGCGCAGCGGGAAGTAGTCGGCAGGCCAGTTGGCGTGGCGCAGCCAGGGACGCTGATCGCCGCCGCGGGCGCGGATGCCGAGCAGATCGAAGCAGGTGCGCTGGAGGCGGTTCGCCGCAGGAAAAATTTCTGAGAGATCGGGATACTCGGGGTTTTCTGCGTGCATCGGCAGCGTTACCAGCGCCAGACCTTCGGCGATGCCGAACGCCACATGCACCGCGTAGCCGCCAGCATTTGAATTCCGTTTCCGTTCGTCACTGCCCCACAGCGCGACGAAGCGTCCGCCCGTTTGCTTCACCGCAGCGGCAAAGGCCGATAGTTGGGTTTCATCGGCGTTGGCGTGAAAAGACTCCAGTGCGCCGGGCAGGCGCGTGAATTCCAGATTCTGGTCGAGGAATCGCATGGCTTATCCGATGAACCTGGCTGCCTGACGATACCACTCGGCCAGGTAGGGAGGTATCCACAGGCCGAGCATCAGCACCAGACCCAGATGCATGAACACTGGCAGCATGGCTGGTTTGTGCGGCAGGAGTCGCAGCGACCCCGGCGCACTTTCGCCGAACACCATCGGCTGCACCTTGCCGAAAATTGCGGCAAAAGCCACGCCCAGCGCCATCAGCAGCAAAGGGGTGGCCCACGGCTGCTGTTTCATTGCAGTGGTGAGGATCAGGAATTCGCTGGCGAACACGCCGAAGGGCGGCATTCCGAGGATCGCCAGGGTGCCGAGCATCAGCCCCCAGCCGATGGTGGGGCTGAGCTTGATCAGGCCGCGAATGTGTTCCATCAATTGCGTTCCGCTCTTTTGCGTGGCGTGGCCGACGGCGAAAAATATCGCCGACTTGGTCAGGCTGTGTACCGTCATGTGCAAAAGACCGGCGAAATTCGCCACCGGCCCGCCCATGCCGAAAGCGAAAGTGACGATGCCCATGTGCTCAATTGAGGAATAGGCAAACATCCGCTTGATGTCCTTCTGGCGCGACAGAAAGAAAGCCGCCACTACCACCGACAGCAGGCCGAAGCCCATCATCAGCAGGCCGGCCAGACTGCTGTGCAGCGCGCCGTCGGCCAGCACTTTGCAGCGCAAGACCGCATACAGCGCGACATTCAGCAGCAGGCCGGAGAGCACCGCCGACACAGGGGTCGGGCCTTCGGCATGGGCATCGGGCAGCCAGTTATGCAGCGGCGCCAGGCCGACCTTGGCGCCATAACCGACCAGCAGGAAGACGAATGCCAAGGACATCACCGCCGGTTCGAGTTGCCCCTTGACCGCATCCAGGTGCGTCCATAACAGCGCGCCGCCTTCGTGGCCGAGAATTTTTTCGGCAGCAAAAAACAGCAGGATGGTGCCGAACAGCGCTTGGGCAATGCCGACGCCGCACAGGATGAAATATTTCCACGCCGCCTCCAGTGAAGCAGCAGTCCGGTAGAGCGAGACCAGCAGCACCGTGGTCAGCGTTGCCGCTTCCATCGCCACCCACAGGATGCCCATATTGTTGGTGGTCAGCGCCAGCAGCATGGTGAACATGAACAGTTGGAACATGCTGTGATACAGCCGCAGACGGCCCGTGGTGAGGCGTCCGTGGTGATGCTCGATACGCATGTAGGGGCGCGAGAACAACGAGGTGGTGAAGCCGACGAAGGCCGTCAGCGCCACCAGGAAAACATTCAGGGGGTCGATGAAAATCTGTTCGTCATACAGCAGTTGCGGGCCGTGCTCGACGACGTTCACGGTGAGGAAGATGGCGGCGAGCAGGGTAAGCAGGCTGAACGCCGCGTTGATCTCGGCGGCGCGTTTCCAGTGACCGGTCAGCGCCAGCGCGATGCCGCCGAGCAGGGGAAAGCCGAGGACGAGGAGGAATTCCAAGGCTAATCCTCCTTCAACTGTTCCAGGTGCCGGATATCCAGCGAATCGAAGCGCTCGCGGATCTGGAAGAAGAACACCCCGAGGATCACCATGCCGACCAGCACGTCCAGGGCAATGCCCAGTTCCACCACCATCGGCATGCCGTAGGTGGCGGAAGTGGCGGCGAAGAACAGGCCGTTTTCCATCGCCAGAAAACCGATCACCTGCGGCACCGCCTTGGAGCGCGTGATCATCATCAGGAAAGCCAGCAGCACGGCGGCAATGGCGATGCCCAGCGTCGCCCGGGTGACGGTGCCGGCCAGTTCAGAAATCGGCAGCGCCAGATTGAAGGAGAAGATCACCAGGACGATGCCAATCAGCATGGTGGTGGGAATATTGATGAGTGTTTCGATATCCCATTTCACATTGAGGCGGCGGATCAGCCGGTGCAGGATCCAGGGCAGCAGGATTACCTTGAGCAGCAGAGTAATCAGCGCCGACCAGTAGAGATGCGACTGGCCGGTCACAAACGCCACTGTCGCGGTCGATACGCACAGCACCGCGCCCTGCGCCATGAACAGATTGATCAGCGAAAGAATGCGCCGCTGCCCCAGCATGGCGAAAGACAGCAACAGCAGGATCGCGGCGAGCAGGTTGATGAACTGGCCGTAATAGTGGCTCATGGGTTTCTCATTTGCCCGTCTCCAGAAGCAGATGCACCAGCATCGCCAGTACCGCCAGCATGAAGGCGGTGCCGAGGAATTCCGGCGCACGAAAAATCCGCATCTTGGCGCTGACGGTCTCGATGACGGCGAGCAAAAAGCCGCCAATACCAAGTTTGAACAGCAGTCCAGCCAGCGCTACCGGCAGGTTGGCGAACTCCGCAGCTTGCGGTATTCCCCACGGGAAGAACAAAGCCAGACCGAGGCAGGAGTAGGCGTAGAGCTTGAGCGCGGCGGCCCATTCGATGAGCGCCAGGTGACGCCCGGAGTATTCCAGGATCATCGCCTCGTGGATCATGGTGAGTTCGAGATGGGTGGTGGGATTGTCCACCGGCACGCGGGCGTTTTCCGCCAGCGACACCATGCTGAAAGCGATACCTGCAAAGGCCAGTGAGGGATAGATGGTGAACTCACCGCGCGCCAGCGTGCTGACGATGGTGGACAGGGAAGTCGACTGCGAGATCAGCGAGGCGGTGAAAAACACCATCAGCAGCGCCGGCTCGGCGAGGAATCCGATCAGCATTTCACGCCGCGCGCCCAGGCTGCCAAAAGAGGTGCCGACATCCATGCCGGCCAGGGCGATGAACACCCGCGCCAGAGCGAAAATACCGACCAGGGCGATGGCGTCTGCGGCAGGGCCGAACGGCAGGTCGGTGGAGAGGGTCGGCACGATGGCGGCTGCCAGCGCCATGCAGGCAAAAATGACATAGGGCGCGGCGCGAAACAGGCTGGAGGCGTTGTGCGCCAGCACCACTTCTTTCTCGAACAGTTTGGCGAGCTGGCGGTAAGGCTGCAACAGCGGCGGCGCGCTGCGGTTCTGCAACCAGGCGCGGCACTGGTTCACCCAGCCGGTCAACAGCGGCGCCAGCGCCAGCGCCATGAGCAGTTCGAGGAATTGCAACAGGATGGGAGCCAGGATATCCATGCGATCGCCTATCATCCGCGCACCAGGAACAGCAGCGCCACCAGGGTCAGGAAGCTGTACAGCAGGTAGATCGAGATGCGTCCCTGCTGAAGAAACGATACGCAGCGCGCACCGAATTCAGCGGCACGCGCCACCGGCAGGTAGAGCCAGTACCAGAAGTGATCCTCGACGACGACGCGATAACGCGGCGCCGTGTCAAAGGCAGTGGGCAGTTCGCGCGTCTGCCGGTAGAAAGGTTCAAACACCTGGCGCAGCGGTTGGCTGAAGCCTTCTGCGGTGTCCTGCATGCGCGCGGTTTGCAGCGGAAAGCCGCAATCCCATGCAGCGCTGCGGCGCGCCCGGCCATGCCAGTAACGGTGCACGATGAGATAGGTGGCGGTGATTACGGCGCCTATCATCAACAGGAATACCAGCGGTTCGTAACTGGCGCGGTCGGCACTGATTGGCGCCAGCAGCAGCCAGCCGTGCGGTGTGTTATTGCCAGCCGGATACACGCCGACGCCAAGCAGGCTGCGGGTGACGAAATCGAGTTTTTCAATGACGTAGACCGGGAACAGCCCGAGCAGTACGCACAGCGCGGCGAGCCAAACCAGACCCAGCCGCTCCAGCCAGCCTGCATCATGCGCCTGGGAAATTTTTTCCTCGCGTGGCTGGCCGAGGAAGACGATGCCGAAAAACTTTACCATGACAAAACCGGCGAGGGCGGCGGTCAGCGCCACGGCGGCGGCAGCCACCGGGATCAGCATGTTGATGTAAGCGTGCGGCAAGCTGGGAGTGAACAGGAAGGCTTGCAACAGCAGCCACTCTGAAACGAAGCCGTTCAGCGGCGGCAGGCCGGCAGCGGCGATCACGCCGAGCAGCGCCAGCCATGCCACCCAGGGCATGCGATGGATCAGCCCGCCGAGCTTGCCCAGGCTGCGCTCGCGGGTGGCGTGCAGCACCGAGCCGGTGCACAGGAACAGCAGGCTTTTGAAAGCGGCATGGTTGAGACAGTGGTAGAGGACTGCGGTCAGCGCCAGAACCGCCAGCGCATTCATGCCGAAGGATTGGAAGGTCAGCGTCAGGCCGATGCCGACGAACAGCAGGCCGATATTCTCGATTGAGGAATACGCCAGCAGGCGTTTCATATCGCTTTGCACGGCGGAGAACACCGCGCCGAACAACGCGGTGAGCAGCCCCAGCGCCAGCACCAGCACGCCCCACCACCATAGAGGATGATGCAGCAGGTCGAAAGAAACCCGCAACATGCCGTAGATTGCGGTCTTCAGCATCACCCCACTCATCATCGCCGACACCGGTGAGGGCGCCGCCGGATGCGCTTCGGGCAGCCAGATGTGCAGCGGCAGCAGCCCGGCCTTGGCGCCGAAACCGAACAGCGCCAGGCCGAAGGCGGCGCTGGCCCAGAAGGCGTCGTGCGGCATGGCGCGCATGTGGGCGAAGGTGTAATCGGCGACGCCATTCGAGATGGACAGATCTCCGCCGCTTTGCAGCACGCCGAAAGACAGCAGGATGCCAATGGCGCCGACGTGGGCGATCAGCAGGTATAGGTAGCCGGCGCGGCGGATTTCCGGCAGGCGATGATCCGAAGTGACCAGGAAGAACGATGACAAGGCCATCGACTCCCAGGCCACCATGTAGACGTAGGCATCGTCGGCCAGCAGCACCAGCGCCATGCTGGCGAGGAACAGGTGGTATTGAAGGCATTGCAGGCCGGGGGCGGTGCCTTCGCCTTTGCGCAGGTAGCCGGCAGCGTAAATCGAGATGCCCGCACTGGCGCCGCCGAGCAGCAGCAGGAACAGGGCCGAGAGGGAGTCGAGACGCAGATGGAACGGCAGATCGGGCAGACCCAGCGGCAGCACCGCGACTTCCGCTGTTTCACCCAGTGCGCCGAAGGCCACTGCCGCCAGCGCCAGCCCGACCAGCGCGCCGAGCGGATACAGGGTGCGACCGACGAAACCCAGTTGGCGCGGCGCCAGCAAGCCGGCGCAACCGATCAGCAGCCAGGCGGCAATCAGCGTCAGCAGCCAGTCGATGGAGAGGAATCCGGATCCGGACAGGCTGCTCATCAGCGCGGGGTTTATTTCACGCGCATGCCAGGCTGCGCGCCGCTGTCGGGAGAGAGCAGGAAAATCCCCGGGCTGTCGCTGCCCGAAGCGGCCAGCACCATGCCCTCGGACAAACCGAATTTCATTTTGCGCGGTGCGAGGTTGGCGACCATCACCGTCAGGCGACCGACCAGCGTTGCCGGGTCGTAGGCCGACTTGATGCCGGCAAACACTGTGCGGGTTTCCGTGCCGAGATCGAGGGTGAGTTTCAGGAGTTTTTCCGCGCCCTCGACATGCTCGGCGTTAGCGATGCGGGCGATGCGCAAATCGACTTTGGCGAAGTCGTCGATATTGATGAGGGCGTCAGTTTGCATTTTGTCCTTCTGTGGTAATTGCGGAAATTGTGCGGCCTCGGTGGGTGCAAGGGATTCCCGGTTGGCCTCGACCAGCGCCGCGATCTGTTGCGGTTCGATGCGCTGCATCAGGTGCGTGTAGGGGGCGACGCGGGAGGGCATGGCGTCGAGATCGTCCCAGCGAAAATCCCGCTGCATGTCGAACAGTTCGCGGGCCACCCGGCGCGCTGTCACCGGGAGAATCGGCTGCAACAGAATGGTGACAACATAAAAGCCGTGTAATGCGCGCGAACAGATGTCGTGGAGTTCGGCACGTTTGTTTTCGTCTTTGGCGACGGCCCACGGCGCAGCCGTTGCGATGGCCTCGTTGATGCGATCCGCCACCGCCATGATGTCGCGCACCGCCCTGGAATATTCACGCGCTTCGTAGGATTTCGCGGCCAGAACGCCTTGTTCCACAGCGGCTGCGCGCATGGGCTGGGCAGCGTCGAAGTGCAACTTGCCGTCGAAGAATTTCGTCAGGAAACCGGCGCAGCGGCTGGCGATGTTGAGGTATTTGCCAACCAGGTCGGAGTTCACCCGCGCGGCGAAATCCTCCAGGTTGAGGTCGATGTCTTCCATCGAACTGTTCAGCTTGGCGGCATAGTAATAGCGCAGCCACTCGGGATTGAGGCCCAGCCGCAGGTAAGAATCGGCGGTGATGAAAGTGCCGCGCGACTTGGACATTTTCGCGCCGTCAACGGTGAGGAAACCGTGAGCAAAAATCCCGGTCGGCGTGCGGTAACCAGCGTGCGCCAGCTCGGCTGGCCAGAACAGGGCGTGGAAGTAGAGGATGTCTTTGCCGATGAAATGGTACAACTCGGTTTTGGAATCCGGTTTCCAGTACTCGTCGAAATTGAGACCGCGCTGGTCACAGAAATTGCGGAAGCTGCCCATGTAGCCGATGGGCGCGTCGAGCCAGACGTAGAAATATTTTCCAGGGGCGTCGGGAATCTCGAAGCCAAAATACGGCGCATCGCGCGAGATGTCCCAGTCGCTGAGTTTGTTCTCGCCGGGTTGGCCCAGCCACTCCTGCATCTTGTTGGCGGCTTCCGGCTGCAAGCGCCCGGCTTCGCGGGTGTAGTGGCGCAAAAAATCCTGGCAGCGCGGATCGGAGAGGCGGAAAAAATAATGTTCGGAGGGCCGCAGTTCAGGCTTCGCACCGGAGATGACTGAATACGGGTTCTTCACCTCGGCTGGAGTGTAGGCCGCGCCACACACCTCGCAGTTGTCGCCGTACTGATCTTTCGCGCCGCACTTGGGACACTCGCCCTTGATGTAGCGGTCGGGCAGAAACATCTGCTTGAGTGGATCGTAGAACTGCTCGATGGAGCGCGTCTCGATCAGCCCGGCGGCCTGGAGCCGGGCATAGATGTCCCCGGCAAGCTGTTTGGTCTCGTCGGAATGGGTGGTGTAGTAGTTGTCGAAGGCGACATGGAAGCCGCCGAAGTCGCGCAGCCGCTCTTCATGCACCCGGGCGATCAGTTGCTCGGGGGTGATGCCTTCCTGTTCGGCGCGCAGCATGATGGGCGTGCCGTGGGTGTCGTCGGCGCAGATGTACCAGCATTCGTGGCCACACATTTTCTGAAAGCGCACCCAGATGTCGGTCTGGATATATTCCACCAGATGACCGAAATGCGTGGCCCCGTTGGCGTAGGGCAAGGCGCTGGTGACGAGGATTTTGCGGGGCATGGAAGCCTTTGACAAAATGATTCATTTTATCAGTTGGCGCATGAAACGCGCGGCAGACCGGTGGTTTCCCCTCTGCCGGGCGTGACAGGGACAGCGGTTTCGATTATAGTTAACCGTTTTAGTCGGGTATTTTCGGAGATTCATAATGACTGTCACGATTGAAGCAGTGCAAGCGGCGCTGGGGGCAGTGGTCGATGCCAATACCGGCAAGGACTTGGTGAGTTCCAAGGCGGCCCGCAACATCAAGATTGCGGGCGGCGATGTGTCGCTGGACATTGAGCTGGGTTACCCCGCGAAAAGCCAGATTGAAGGCATCCGCAAGCTGGTGATCGAGAAATTGAAGGGCATCGCCGGCGTCGGCAATGTCAGCGCCAATGTGTATAGCAAGATCGTGGCACATGCGGTGCAACGTGGCGTCAAGATGATCCCCGGCGTGAAGAACATCATCGCCGTGGCGTCCGGCAAGGGCGGCGTCGGCAAGTCCACCACTGCCGTGAACCTGGTGCTGGCGCTGGTTGCCGAGGGCGCCAAGGCGGGACTGCTGGACGCCGACATCTACGGCCCTTCCCAGCCGCAGATGCTGGGTATCAGCGGTCGCCCGGAATCGGCGGACGGCAAGTCGCTGGAACCGATGGAGGCCTACGGCCTGCAAGCCATGTCGATCGGTTTCCTGATCGACGTGGAAATGCCGATGGTATGGCGCGGCCCGATGGTGACCCAGGCGCTGCAACAGTTGCTGAACGACACCAACTGGCGCGACGTGGATTATCTGGTGATCGACCTGCCGCCCGGCACCGGCGACATCCAGTTGACCCTGGCGCAGCAGGTGCCGGTGACCGGCGCGGTGATCGTCACTACGCCGCAGGACATCGCCCTGCTCGATGCGCGCAAGGGGCTCAAGATGTTCGAGAAGGTGGGCATCCCCATCCTCGGCATCGTCGAGAACATGAGCATCCACATTTGCTCCAAGTGCGGCCACGAGGAACACATCTTCGGCAGTGGTGGCGGCGACCGGATGGCCAAGGATTACGAGGTGGAGATGCTCGGCGCTTTACCGCTCGACATGAAAATCCGCGAACAGGGCGATGGCGGCAAGCCCAGCGTGGTGGCCGAGCCGGACAGCAGGGTGGCGGAAATCTACCGCACTATTGCACGCCGGGTGGCGGTCAAAATCGCCGATCAGGCCAGGGACATGACTTCGAAGTTTCCGAATATCGTGATCCAGAACACCTGACAATTCCCGCAGTTCTCACAATTTTCACAATTCGCCAAGTCTGCGCGTAAAATCGCGGCCTTGGCGTTTTTACTTTCGGGTGTCACACCGCAATGAGCATAAAATCTGACAAGTGGATCCGTCGCATGGCGGAAACCCACAACATGATCGAGCCGTTCGAGCCGAACCAGGTGCGCGAAGTCGACGGGCGCAAGATCGTTTCCTACGGCACTTCCAGCTATGGTTATGACATCCGCTGCTCCAACGAATTCAAGCTGTTCACCAACATCAACAGCACCATTGTCGACCCGAAGAATTTCGATCCGAATTCCTTCGTCGAAGTGAATGCCGATTACTGCATCATCCCGCCCAATTCATTTGCCCTGGCGCGCACTGTCGAGTACTTTCGTATCCCGCGCAACGTCCTGACGGTGTGCCTGGGCAAGAGTACTTATGCGCGTTGCGGCATCATCGTTAACGTCACGCCCTTCGAGCCTGAGTGGGAGGGTTTTGTAACGCTGGAGTTTTCCAACACCACGCCGCTGCCGGCGAAGATTTACGCCAATGAAGGCATCGCTCAGGTGCTATTCTTCGAGTCCGACGAGGTCTGCGAGACTTCCTACAAGGATCGCGGCGGCAAGTACCAAGGCCAAATCGGCGTGACCCTGCCGAAAATCTGATTTCTCGCATTTCAGGAGTCCCGCATGAAATTCCGCTTTCCTGTCGTCATCATCGACGAGGATTTTCGCTCCGAGAATACTTCCGGGTTGGGTATCCGCGCCCTGGCCACGGCCATCGAGGAAGAGGGCATGGAAGTGGTCGGCGTCACCAGCTACGGCGATTTGTCTTCCTTCGCGCAGCAACAGAGTCGCGCCTCGGTGTTCATCCTGTCCATCGACGACGAGGAATTTACTTCCGACAATGCCGAAGCGACCGTCGCCGGTCTGCGCGCATTCGTCGAGGAAATCCGTTTCCGCAACAGCGACATCCCGATTTTTCTCTACGGCGAGACGCGCACCACCCGCCACATCCCGAACGATGTGCAGCGCGAGTTGCACGGCTTCATTCACATGTTCGAGGATACGCCGGAGTTCATGGCCCGCAACGTGGTGCGCGAGGCGCGCGATTATCTGGATTCCCTGCCGCCGCCGTTTTTCCGCGCGCTGGTGCATTATGCTTCGGACGGTTCCTATTCCTGGCACTGCCCCGGACATTCCGGCGGCGTGGCCTTCCTCAAGAGTCCGGTGGGACGCATGTTCCATCAGTTCTTCGGCGAGAACATGCTGCGCGCCGATGTCTGCAACGCAGTGGACGAGCTGGGTCAATTGCTCGATCACACCGGCCCAGTGGCGGCTTCCGAACGCAATGCAGCGCGGATTTTTTCCGCCGACCATCTGTTCTTCGTCACCAACGGCACCTCGACTTCCAACAAGATCGTCTGGCATTCGACGGTAGCGCCCGGCGACATCGTGGTGGTGGATCGCAACTGCCACAAATCGATCCTGCACGCCATCATGATGACCGGCGCGGTGCCGGTGTTCCTGATGCCGACGCGCAACCACTACGGCATCATCGGGCCGATCCCCAAGAGCGAGTTCAAGTGGGACAACATCCGCAAGAAAATCCTCGCCAATCCCTTTGCCCGCGCGACCCTGGAGCGTGACCCGGAGGCCAAGCCGCGGGTGCTGACCATCACCCAGAGCACCTACGACGGTATCCTCTACAACGTCGAGACCATCAAAGAGATGCTCGACGGCAAGATCGACACCCTGCATTTCGACGAAGCCTGGCTGCCGCACGCCACCTTCCACGAGTTCTACAAGGGCATGCACGCTATCGGCAAAAAACGTCCGCCTTGCAAGGACTCGATGTTGTTCTCCACCCAATCGACGCACAAGCTGCTGGCTGGCCTCTCACAAGCCTCGCAGATCCTGGTGCAGGATTCCGAATCGCGCAAGCTGGACCGCGACGTGTTCAACGAAGCCTTCCTGATGCACACCTCGACTTCGCCGCAATACGCCATCATCGCCTCCTGCGACGTGGCGGCGGCGATGATGGAGGAGCCCGGCGGCACGGCGCTGGTGGAGGAGTCGATCGCCGAGGCGCTCGACTTCCGCCGCGCCATGCGCAAGGTGGACGAAGAGTGGGGCGCCGACTGGTGGTTCCAGGTATGGGGGCCGGAGCATCTTGCCGAGGAAGGCATCGGCGACCGCGAAGACTGGATGTTGCGCAGCGGCGAACGCTGGCACGGTTTCGGCAAGCTGGCCAAGGGTTTCAACATGCTCGACCCGATCAAGGCCACGGTGATTACTCCCGGCCTCGACGTGGAGGGCGATTTCTCCGACGCCTTCGGCATCCCGGCGGCCATCGTCACCAAGTATCTGGCCGAGCATGGGGTAATCGTCGAGAAGACCAGCCTCTACTCGTTTTTCATCATGTTCACCATCGGCATCACCAAGGGCCGCTGGAACACCATGGTGACGGAGCTGCAGCAGTTCAAGGACGACTACGACAAGAACGCGCCGCTGTGGCGGGTGTTGCCAGAATTCGTTGCCAAGCATCCGCGCTACGAAAAAATCGGCCTGCGCGACCTGTGCGAGCAGATCCACGGCATCTACCGGGAAAACGACATTGCCCGCCTGACCACGGAAATGTATCTGTCGGACATGGAACCGGCGATGCGTCCCGCAGATGCCTTCGCCATGATGGCGCACCGCGAGATCGAGCGGGTGTCCATCGACGCGCTGGAGGGCCGGGTCACCGCCGTGCTGCTGACGCCTTATCCGCCGGGCATCCCGCTGTTGATTCCGGGTGAGCGTTTCAACAAGACCATCGTCCGCTACCTGAAATTCGCCCGCGACTTCAATGAAATGTTTCCTGGTTTCGAGACCGACATCCACGGCCTGGTGAAGGATACGACCAACGGCAAGTCGCGCTACTATGTGGATTGCGTGATGCGAAAATAACCGGTGGACATTTCCATCGGCGATGCCGGCTAGTGCATGAACAAGGTCGAAACCCACATCGCGGCGCCGGAAAGCTCGTTGGCGTGTTGTGAGTCGGCTTCGAGCTTCTCCGCCACCAGTTAGATCTCCGCCTTTTCCTTTTTGTAGCGCGCCACCTCCTGCCGGTAGAACTCCTGTTTGGCGGCCTCGGGGTTTTTCAGCACCGCCTCGCTCTTGTACATCATGGACTAGTTCTGCGTGTAGCCGCCCTGGTAGCCGACCAGCGCGCCGACGGTGGCCAGGATTGCCGTCACCACCACCACCTGCGACGCCAGCGAATCGCCGCTCTGTGCGCCATGTTCGACAGCGTGATCGTGCGGGCCATGAACATGAAAACCTCCTGCGGACATCTGTTTCTCCTTCAATCAGTTGTGTTCGTAAGTGACAAAAGCATAATCGAAACCGGCCTCGGCATGGTGGGCATGGTGGGCATGGTGGGCATGGTGAGCATGGTGAGATTCACGAGCGATCTCGCGCCATTGGCTCGCATCGTAGACCGGAAAAAACGTATCGCCGGCGAACTCGCGGGCGATCTCGGTGAGTTGCAGACGGTCGGCGATGGGCAGCGCCTGGGCGTAAATTTCGGCGCCGCCGATGATGAAAACTTCATCCGTGCCGGTATCCGCCGCCAGCGCTACGGCAGCTGCCAGCGAGGCCGCAACCGTGCCGCCGGGTGCGGCGAAATCAGCAGAGCGGCTGACGACAATATTGGTTCGTCCCGGCAGCGGGCGGCCCAGCGATTGCCAGGTCTTGCGCCCCATGATGATCGGATGGCCGAGGGTGAGCGACTTGAAGCGCTGCAAATCCTCCGGCAGCCGCCAGGGGATCGCATTGCCCGCGCCAATCACGCGATTCCTGGCGATGGCGGCGATCAGGGTAATACGGGGGTTTTTCGGGATAAACATGGGGTAAATCGGGGTCTGCTCTTTATTTATGCGGATTCGGGAGCGGCTATGATAAGTCTAATGCGGGCAGTGTGCCTGCGCCATCTAATCACTGACCGCATGACCGGCATCTTCCGGGATGCCGCTCAGGCATTGGCGAAGGACGCCGCTAGACGGATGAAGATTGACGATGGATTTTACCGAATTCAGTCTGCGTTACGCGATTATTTCCAGCGTGGCCGTGGTTGCGGCGTACATGCTGGTTTTGCTGCTGCGCCTGCTTGGCATCAAGCGCCAGCGTCACGCGCAGGATAACCAGACGAGGCACGATGCAGGCGGCATTTTCAGTGAGGAGACGCTGACATACGGGCCATACGGGCCGCAAGGGTCACACGCAAGGATGCAGGCGGCGCCAGACCTGGAGCGGGACACGACGCGGCCGCGTGAACAGCCTGCCGCTGATTTCGGCGAGCAGTTGTATCGCTCCGGCGTGGAGGCGGAGCTGCAACAGTTGCGCAGCGAGGTTGCCGAGCTGAAGGAAATTATTGCGCAATTAAAAGCCGCGCGCCGCGTTTCGCCGCAATACAACGAGGCGATGTTGTTGGCGCAGAGAGGCATGGATGAGCTGTCCATTGCAAATCAATGCGGCATATCCATCGGCGAGGCAGAGTTGGTGCTGGCGCTGAGCCGCAACAAGCAGGAGTACGAGGACTATGACGGAAAAAACCACGGACGAGAATAACCCGGATCAGCCGCCCGCCGATGAGGAATTGAAAAAGCGCCTGATCAGGCGCATTGCCGCTGCAGCGGTGTTGATTGCGCTGCTGATTGGCAGCTTGAATCTGCTGGATACGCTCAACACACCCGTGCCGGTGGTGTCCGCGCCGGCGACGCCTGTAGCCGAGGCGCCCGCAGCCGCGCCGGCAGAGCCGAAGCCGCCTGAAGCCAAGCCGGAAGAAAAGCCAACTGCGCAAGCGACTGCCGAGGAACCGAAGAAGGCCGAAGAAGTTCCCGCCGAGCCCGAGCAAACCAGCGCGCCTGCTCAGCCCAACAAGCGCGCCGAGCGTCCCGAGCGTCCCGAGCGTTCGTTAACCAAGCCGGCGGTAGCCCGCCCTGCCATGCTCAAGCCGAGCGAGCCGGTGGCGGAATTGGCGCGTCCTTTGCATGCGCCCGCTTCGCGGCCTTTGACGCATCCGCCTGCGGGTATTTTCCTGCTGCAACTGGGCGTATTCAACAGCACTGCAAATGCTGAAGAGCTGCGCGCCAAACTCGAATTGAACGGCATACCCTCGCAGATTGAGGCGCGCGTCCAGGTCGGCCCCTTCAAGAGCCGCCAGGAAGCCGACCTGATGCGCGAAAAACTCAAGAAGCTCGGCATGGAGCCGGGGCTGGTGGTGGCGACGAAAAAATAGCTAACCACAGAGAACATTCCAACCATCGAACCTGGTGAATTGAATATGAAAATCGACAGCCCCCGTTTCGGTACCTTGACCGTGGAAACCGGCAAGATCATCGAATTTCCCGAGGGATTGGCTGGCTTCGAGACGTGTCGCCGCTATTCCTTGTTCCACCACGACAACATCAGCCCGAAATTTTTCATCCTGCAATCGCTGGACAATCCCGATCTGGCGTTTCATGTCGTCGATCCGTCACAACTCGGTTTCAGTTATGAGATTGCCTTGTCTGACGCGGAGTCGGACTTACTCAAACTGGCCAATCCGCAGGATGCGGCGGTGGTGGTGATCGTGTGGAAAGACACTGCGGAGGATGGGAGCGCGCCGTTGCGCGCCAACCTGAATGCGCCGCTGATCATCAACACCGTGGAGCGGCGCGGCCTGCAACACATTTTTGCGCAGTTGAATTACGCCGTGGCAGACTCTTAATCCTGCCAGAGCAGGCAACGATTCTTGCCGAGGCGTTTGGCGGCGTACATGGCGGCGTCGGCGTGCCGCATCAACGTATCGGCGTCTTCTCCATGCTCGGGGTAGAGCGCAATCCCCAGTGTGGCGCCGACTTCGCACAGCTTGCTGCCGGTGCTGATGGGCTGGGACAGCGCCGCGATGGTCTTTTCCGCGACAGCCAGGGCGGCTTTTCGCCCATGCACATCCTGCAACACCAGCACAAACTCGTCGCCGCCGACACGCGCCACGGTGTCGCTTTCGCGGACGCTGTTGTGCAGTCTCTCCGCGATGATCTTCAGCACCAGGTCGCCGGCATCGTGGCCAAGCTCGTCGTTGATCGGCTTGAAATTGTCGAGATCGAGGAAGAACAGGGCGAATGAAGAGTTGCGGCGGCGCGCGGCGGAGATCGCGCTGTCGAGCCGGTCAAACAGCAGGGTGCGGTTGGACAAGCCCGTCAGTGCGTCATGCAGCGCCAGGTGCTGGATAACCTGGGCGGTGTTTTTGCGTTCGGTGATGTCGACCAGCACCACCAGTATTTGCGTGCCGGCGGCGCCTTTGATGGTGGACACGGCAATTTCCACTTCGCGCCGGCGACCGTCTTTGGTCAAAATGCTGATGTCGTAGCGATTGTCGAACACCTCGCCATTCAGCCGCCGATGGTAATTGTTCTGCACCCGTTCGCGGTCGTCGGGATGGGTAACCTGGTTGAAGTGCGACAGCGCCATCAACTCGTCGACGCTGTAACCGGTGATCTGGGCGGCGGCCTGGTTGGCGAAGGCGGCTCGACCGTCATCCAGGATCACCAGGCCGACTCCGGCCATCGACTGGGCATCCAGCATCGCCTGGTACAGCGTATGCTGCTCGCGCAGTTGCATATCGCGCTCGGCCAGGGCGTCCTCCGCCAGCTTGCGCCGGGTGATATCGATGGCGTGGGCCACCAGCCCGATGAGGCGTCCATTCTTGTCGCGCAAAGGCGCCGAGGTGCGATGGATGAATACCCGCTCGCCGGACTTTTTGCAGCGCCAGACATCGCCCTCATTGGCTTGCCCGGTGCGCAGTTGCTCGGCCAGGTTGCGGGAATACGCCTCGCCTTCGGCGCCCCTGGGATAAAGCATTGAAACATGGCGGCCGATTGCCTCGTCAGCGGAATAGCCGTAAAGCTGTTCGGCGCCGCTGTTCCAGAAAATAATATGACCATCGATATCCGAGCAGACGATGGACTCAACAATCGCATCGAGGATATTGTTGGAAGCCCGGCTCAGCGCGGCGGATTCGGGAGCGGATGTCATTGCGGAATTATGCCCCCGTTCGTAGAAGTTCGCCAATTCCATCAAACTCGACTACCCTCCGCAGCGCAAGTAACATAGCGGTTTTCCCAAGACTGGACATCCCCATATGAGCCGCACCATCATCGCCACCCCGAATGCCCCCGCCGCCATCGGCACTTATTCGCAAGCCGTGCAGGTCGGCAAGACCATTTACATGTCCGGCCAGGTCGGCTTCGATCCTGTCTCCATGCAGTTGGCGGAAGGCATCGACGCCCAGATCGTGCGTGTCTTCGAAAACCTCAAGGCAGTGGCCGCCGCCGCCGGCGCCACGCTCGACGATGCGGTCAAGTTCAATATCTATCTCACCGACCTGGCAAATTTCGCCAAGGTCAATGAGGTCATGGCGCGCTATGTCGGCGAACCCTATCCGGCGCGCGCTGCGGTCGGCGTCAAGGAATTACCGCGCGGCGCGCTGGTAGAGGCGGACGCAATTCTTTACCTGGGTTGACCCGCGAGCGATGGCGACCGACGGTGCGCGCGGCTTCGCCGAGATTTCCAAGCCGCTCGCCGCCAAGCTGGCCAAGCTCGGTGTACACAACGATGCCGACCTGATCCTGCATCTGCCGCTGCGCTACGAGGACGAAACCCAAATCACCTTGCTGGCGGATGCGCCGATGGGCTTTCCGGTGCAGGTGGAAGTCGAAGTGTTCAGCACCGACATCGTCTTCCGCCCGCGTCGTCAATTGCTCAGCCGGGTGCGTGACGAAAGCGGCATGATCGCGGTGCGTCTGCTCAACTTTTATCCCAGTCAGCAAAAACAGTTTGCGCCGGGCGCGCGCCTGCGTCTGTACGGCGAAATACGCGACGGCTATTTCGGGCCGGAGATGGTGCATCCGCGTGCGCATGCCGTGGTCACGGATGCGCCGCTGGCGCAAGCGTTGACGCCGGTGTATCCGACCACCGCAGGCTTGAGCCAACTGGTGCTGCGCCGGTTGATAACAACGGCATTGGCGCGCGCCGATGCGCAGGGCGAGCTGCGCGACACGCTGCCCGAAACTCTGCGCGCGGCTCACCATTTAATGCCTTTCAACGACGCGGTACGCATGCTGCATCTGCCGCCGGCGGCCCTCGGTCCAGAGGCGCTGGAGCAGCGCAACCGCGACGCCTGGCGGCGGATACGTTTCGACGAATTATTGGCGCAGCAGATTTCCTTGCGCCGCGCCTACGCCGCGCGCCGCGTGCGCAGCGCGCCGCCTCTGGCTGCGCCCGGCCCGTTGTGCGAGAAGCTGCTGGCGCTGCTGCCGTTCAAGTTGACCGGCGCGCAGCAACGCACCTGGCGCGAGATCGCCACCGACTTGGCGCAGCCTCATCCGATGCAGCGCCTGCTGCAAGGCGATGTCGGCAGCGGCAAGACCATCATCGCCGCTCTGGCACTATTGCAAGCAGTGGAAAACGGCTGGCAGGGGGCCTTGATGGCACCCACCGAAATCCTCGCCGAGCAGCACTGGCGCAAGCTCTCGGCATGGCTCGCGCCTCTCGGCATCGAAGTGGCGTGGCTGGCCGGCAGCCTCAGGAAGGCGCAGAAAACCGCCATGCTCGATGCTCTGCGCGAAGGCCGCGCCGCCATTGCCGTCGGCACCCATGCGCTGATCGAGGAAGCGGTCGACTTCGCGCGCCTCGGCGTCGCGGTGGTCGACGAGCAGCAGCGTTTCGGCGTGCGCCAGCGTCTCGCACTGCGTCAGAAAGGCGGCGGCGGGAACAACAATTCCGCCGTGCCGCACCAGTTGATGATGTCTGCGACGCCCATCCCGCGCACCCTGGCGATGAGCTATTACGCCGACCTCGACGTGTCGCTGCTCGACGAGCTGCCGCCCGGACGCACGCCGGTGCTCACCAAGCTGGTCGCCGAATCGCGCCGCGACCAAGTTGTGACGCGCGTGCGCGCAGCCTGCACGGCGGGACGCCAGATCTATTGGGTTTGTCCCTTGATTGAAGAGAGCGAAACCCTGCAACTGAAAACCGCGCTGGAAACTTATGAACGCCTCACTGCCGAGTTGCCGGAGCTGCGCGTCGGCCTGGTGCACAGCCGGCTCAAGAACGCCGAAAAGGCGACGGTGATGGACGGCTTCATCGTCGGCAGCGTGCAAGTGCTGGTGTCCACCACGGTAATTGAAGTCGGCGTGGACGTGCCGAATGCCTCGCTGATGGTGATCGAGCATGCCGAGCGTTTCGGCCTCTCGCAACTGCACCAGTTGCGCGGACGCGTCGGGCGCGGCGCGGCGGAATCTGCCTGCATCCTGCTCTACGCCCAGCCGCTGGGCGAGCTGGCGCGGGCGCGCCTGAAGATCATCTTCGAGAACCACGACGGCTTCGAGATCGCCCGCCAGGACCTGCACCTGCGCGGCCCCGGCGAATTCGTCGGCGCCCGCCAGAGCGGCCTGCCGCTGCTGCGCTACGCCGACCTGGAAGACGCAGAAATGGTCGAAGCCGCGCGCACCGCCGCCGAGATGCTGCTGCACGAGCAGCCGGATGCCGCAGCGCGGCATGTTGAGCGTTGGTTGGGTGGGCGGGAGGAGTTGCTGAAGGCGTAGCCGCAGGCAGAAGCGTTCATGGCGTCGTTCGCAGTAACTCAGGATGCTGCACTTCAAGCCACTGTCGCGTTGCAGTCAGCAACGCCTTCGCTTGCGCTATGCATTCGGCGACAGCCTCGGGTTCGATCGGATCGCCGTGATAATCCGCAACGTTACGCTTGCGGCGCAGAGCATCCAATACCACCCAAGACTCGTTGGGTACATCCAGGGTCAGTGGCAGCGACTGGATCATAGTCTGGTGATGGCCCAGCTCGTTGGTCGACGGGCGGTAACCGCTGGCCATCATGGCGGCCAGCGCCAGTTGCATGATTGCCTTGTAGGCAACATCGAAGCGCGTCTCGTCGCTGATGGCTTCGTTTCGGGCATCCGCCAGGTTGCGCTGCTCCGCCACCAGGAGGCGCTGGATTTCCTGCGGCGTCGGCGCGTGCTGCTTAAGTCGGTCGATCTTGAGTAAGTTCTGCAAGGTCATCGTCGTTGCCTATCAACCATAGCTTGGGTTCGCGGATCACGCTGGCGACGAAGCCGTCGCCAGCGAGTCGCTTACGCGCGAAGTCGCCGGGCTTCATCACCGCCGCATTCACCTCGCGCCGCAGTGACTGCTGTGTCGGCGCCAGCACCTTGACCACGGGCGCAAAGCCCGCCCGGCCGAGCACCATCACATCCACGTCACTGCGCGGGCCAGCCCTGCCGGTCGCCACGGAACCATAGACGAAAGCCAAAGTGATCTGCTCGGCCAGCGGCATCAGCGCCTCCCGCAGTACGTCAGCGACCCCGGCGGTCTTGCGCAGCAGTCCGGCCATATCCTCGAAGATAGGGCACGTCTGGTTAGCGCGATAGTGCACCTGGCGTCCCGTTTCCTGCCGCAACAGCAGGCCAAGCTCGGTTAGCGCGCGTAGTTCACGATGCAAAGAGCCTGGCGATGCGCCGGTGATCCGCGCCAGCTCACGGACATGCAATGCCGACTCGGGATGCAGCAGCAGAGATACCAGCACCGCAGAGCGGGTGTTGCCGAGCAAATGAGTGGCGAGGGAGATCGGTGGCGTCTTCATAGTGTTCTCATTATTGCTTCAAATGTAGCAATAATGAGAACATAACGCAAGTGTCGGAGATACAAAACCGAGCGGCGTGACGCCTGATGGATCGTCGAGATTCATTGCCTCGGCGCGCGCTGACTCTCATTGAGCAAGGCATCAACTTGCAGCTTGCGCTTCAGTCGGTTTTTCGTGTCCGTCATCTGGTACTCAGTGGCAGGATGCTGTTTGCTGAACAGAGTATCGGCATCGGTGGTCTTGCCGGCGTGGATGCCCCACAGGTTGGGTTTGGCGAGGATAATCGTGAGTCAGGGTCTATAGACCATTCAAGGAATAGCCCTCCTTATGGCACTGGATTCTAGCACCGCAAGGGACTGCTTCTAAGGTGCGGTGTAAAATCCACCCATGCCCATGCTCACCCTCCTCCAGCGCCTCAGCGCCTACGAGCGCCTGATGCGGCTCGACAAGCCCATCGGCACGTTGCTGTTGTTGTGGCCGACGATGTGGGCGTTGTGGATCGCCAGCGGCGGGCGACCGCAGCCGCTGCTGGTGTGGATATTCGCGCTGGGGACGTTGTTGATGCGTTCGGCGGGAGTGGTGATCAATGACTATGTTGACCGCAACTTCGATGCGCATGTCGAGCGCACGAAGATGCGACCGCTGGCGACTGGCGAGGTGTCGGGGCGGGAGGCGCTGGTGCTGGCGGGAGTGTTGGCGTTGCTGTCGTTTTTGCTGATTCTGCCGCTGCACAAGCTGGTGTGGCAACTCTCGCTGGCGGCGCTATTTCTTGCCGCGAGTTATCCTTTCACCAAGCGATTCCTCTCGATTCCGCAAGCCTATCTGGGCGTGGCTTTCGGCTTCGGCATCCCGATGGCGTTCGCCGCGCAACTGCACACCGTGCCGCCGCTGGCTTGGGTGCTGCTGGTGGCGAACATCTGCTGGGCCATCGCCTACGACACCTGTTATGCGATGGTGGACCGCGACGACGATTTGAAGATCGGCATCAAGACTTCCGCCATCACTTTCGGTCGCTATGATGTGGCGATGGTGATGCTCAGCTATGCGGCGACGCTGGCGATCCTGGCCTGGGTGGGTGCGCAGGCGGGGCGGGGGATTTATTTCCATGCCGGGCTGGCCGGGGCTGCGAGTATGATGGCCTGGCATTTCACACTGATCCGGCAGCGTGAGCGCGACAAGTGCTTCAGGGTATTTTTGAACAACAACTGGGTGGGTGCGGTGATTTTCGCCGGACTCGCCGCTGACTACGCTCTGCCGCCACTATGAAATATCAAGACCTGCGCGACTTTCTGGCTCAACTCGAAAAGCTCGGTGAGCTGAAACGCATTTCTGTTGAGGTAGATCCGAAACTGGAGATGACCGAAATCTGCGACCGCGTGCTGCGCGTCGGCGGACCGGCGCTGCTGTTCGAGAAGCCGAAAGGCTCGACCATTCCCGTACTCGGCAATCTCTTCGGTACGGTGCGGCGCGTGGCCTTGGCGATGGGCCGCGAAGACGATCCGCTGCCGGCCTTGCGCGAAGTGGGCGAGCTGCTGGCGTATCTCAAGGAGCCGGAGCCACCCAAGGGTCTCCGTGATGCCTGGGAGAAATTGCCGGTACTCAAGCAGGTGCTCAACATGGCGCCGAAAGTCGTGTCTTCCGCGCCCTGCCAGGAAATTGTCTGGGAAGGAAAGGATGTCGACCTCGTGCGCCTGCCGCTCCAGACCTGCTGGCCGGGTGACGTGGCGCCGCTGATTACCTGGGGGCTGACGGTGACGCGCGGCCCGCTCAAGAGCCGGCAGAATCTCGGCATCTACCGGCAACAGATGATCGGGCCGAACAAGCTGATCATGCGCTGGCTGGCGCAGCGCGGCGGCGCGCTGGATTTCCGCGATCACTGCCTGAAGCATCCGGGGCAACCGTTCCCTGTTGCGGTGGCGCTGGGCGCCGATCCGGCCACCATCCTCGGCGCAGTGACGCCGGTGCCGGATACGCTTTCCGAATATCAGTTCGCCGGCCTGCTGCGCGGCGCGAAAACCGAAGTGGTGAAATGTCTCGGTTCCGATTTGCAGGTGCCGGCGAGCGCCGAGATCGTGCTGGAGGGCGTGATCCATCCGGGTGAAACAGCCATGGAAGGCCCGTTCGGCGACCACACCGGCTATTACAACGAGAGCGCCGAGTTTCCGGTGTTCACCGTCGAGCGCATCAGCATGCGCCGCGATCCGATCTACCACAGCACCTACACCGGCAAGCCGCCCGACGAGCCGGCCATGTTGGGTGTAGCGCTCAACGAAGTGTTGGTGCCGCTGCTGCGCAAGCAGTTTCCCGAGATCGTCGATTTCTATCTGCCGCCGGAGGGCTGCTCCTATCGCCTGGCCGTGGTGAGCATGAAGAAACAGTATCCCGGCCACGCCAAGCGGGTGATGTTTGGCATCTGGAGTTTTTTGCGCCAGTTCATGTACACCAAGTTCATCATCGTCACCGACGACGACGTGGATGTGCGCGACTGGAAAGAAGTGGTGTGGGCCATGACCACGCGCGTTGACGCGGCGCGCGACACGCTGATCGCCGAGAACACGCCGATCGATTATCTCGACTTCGCCTCGCCGGTGGCAGGACTCGGCAGCAAAATGGGCATCGACGCCACCAATAAGTGGCCGGGCGAGACTACCCGCGAATGGGGGCGGCCCATTGTCATGGACGAGGCCGTCAAGCAGCGTGTCGATGCGCTGTGGGAGTCGCTGGGAATAGGACTGGGACTGGGACTGTGAGGAGAGCGCCATGAACGAGCCTGAAATTATTCCCGCAGCCGGCGATCTGGAAGGACCGCGCGCCTGGGGCCATGTAATGTATGGCCTGCACGCCTTGTCGGCGGTGACCGGAATTTTGACTTCGGCAACGATTATTGTTGCCTTTGTCTTCAGTTGGCCGTCGATCATCGCCATCATCATCAACTATCTCAAGCGCAACGAGGTGCGCGGCACATGGCTGGAGAGTCATTGGCGCTGGCAATGGCGTACTTTCTGGTATGCGGCACTGTGGCTGTTGATCGCCGGGATGCTGGCATTAACCCTGATCGGGATTCCGGCGGCGATACTGGTGGTGGTATTTACCGGCTTATGGGTGCTCTACCGGGTGATTCGCGGGTGGGTGGTGCTGGCGGAACGCAAACCGTTGCCGACATAATTCCAATTCGGAATATAAGCGATACTTGTAAGGTGTAATCATATTGTGCTGAATGGCTCATAAAAATTATGCCGCCTTCCGTTTTACAATCCATACTGCGCCGGATCATGAAAAGATGTAGCCACACAGGACAACCACGATGAACCCTAGACAGCTTCAACAACTCGATCAGCACCTGAAGCAGTGGCGGGAAAACCACGCTGACGCTGATAGTGTGCGAACGGCGTATCGGCAACAGGTTTTGAAGTTTACTTTGAGCTCGATGGCGCTGGAAAATGAGCCGGTCAACCCGGAACGACTGGCGGAACTGCTGTGTCAACCCGTCCGCTAGACGCTACCCGTGAACTGGCGACAGCCGTTGGGCCGCTTGCTTATAGCGAAGTTGCAGAGCATCTTGCCGTGAACATCGCGCACTGTCTGAATGCGCTCCTGGAAAACCCGCCTGAAGACATCCACATTACCCCGGAATGGATTTGCGACACCCACCGATGTATCGCCGGTGAGCTATTCCCGGCATGGGCTGGGTACTTTCGCACCACTGATGTTCAAGTGGGTACGCACCTGCCGCCACCCGGTCATGAAGTCGCCGTCCACATCAAAAACTTCTGCCTGGATCTAGATGAACGCCTGCGTCATCTGCGCGGTGCGGAATTCATTGCCGAACTCCTGGCATGGGCTGACTGGCGTTTCCAATGGATACATCCGTTCAAGGATTTCAACGGTAGAGCGGGGAGAATTCTACTGATCGCGCTGGCTTACAAACTCGCGCTCCCACCGATTGATCCTGCCTCCGACGAATCCGGAAAGGCGGCTTATTTCAGCGCGCTGCGCGCCGCCGACGTAGGGAATCTTGTGCCACTGACCGATATTTGGCTAAACCGGTTGCTGCAAGGCGGGGTCTAAGTGCTCTCGCGCTCGACGATCTCGAATCCGAGGTCGACGATGCGCTTGCTGCTCGCCTGGCCGCGCAGCCGCTCGATCAGATGTTCCCCGACCACCGTGCCGATTCCATAGCGCGGGATACGCACCGTCGTGAGCTTGGGACTTAGCTGGCTGCCCAGCGGCGAGTCGTCCATGCCGGCGATGGCGATCTTGCTCGGCACGGGCCAGCCGCGGCGGTTGCACTCAAGTATTGCCCCGATTGCCAGCACATCGCTGGCGGCGAATACGGCGTCGAGCGACGGGCTTTTCGACAATAGTGCGGCGATGGCCGTGCCGCCCATCGGGAAGTCAAACGGCGTTCTGACGATCCTGTTTTCGACGGCGGCAATTCCCAATTCCGCCAGCGCGGCGAGATAGCCGCGTTCCCGGTCGCGCGTCCGGTCATTATTTTCAGTGACCCCGCCGAGAAATCCGATCTTCCGGTAGCCGCGCGACGCAAGAAAAAGCGTCATCTTGCGCGCCGCCTCGAAATTTGAAAAACCTATCGCCATGTCGATGGGCCGTGGCGTGAGATTCCACATTTCCACAACCGGAATGCCGGCATTCCTGAGCAATTTTTTCGTCGTGGGCGAGTGGCTGATGCCGGTTAGCACCATCGCGTCCGCACGACGTTCGAGGAACGCCGACACGAGTGATTCTTCTTCCTTGATATCGTAGTTGCTGGTTCCCAGAAACACATGATAACCATGCGCCTCAAGCAGATCGGTGATGCCTTGCACCGTGTCGGCGAACAGCGAGTTGGAGATGGTGGGGACGATGACGGCGACGGTGCGGCTCCGATTGGCGGCCAGGCTGCCTGCCACCCGATTGGGGATGTAACCGCACTGCTTGATAGCTTTTTCGACCATGCGCCTGGTTGCGGGCGTGACCAGTTCCGGCGTGAGCAGCGTCCGCGATACCGTGATGGATGAGACTCCTGCGAGCTGGGCGACATCGACCATCCGGACTGGACGTTGCTGCTGAATCGACTGGCCGTTACGACCGCGACTCGTTCTGGCGATATTCTTTCCGGGTTTTGTCACTATCCAGCAATCCAGGGTTGAGTAGGGATGACGACAATAGAGTAGCAGAGTTTTCGCCACGCCAGTGGGCGACATCCGCTAACCCGGCATTTGACAAGCGCGTCAAACCGGGGAGATAATTTACCCATAAATGATAGCGCTAACATTTTGCGCTGACTGATGAGGCCAGGGCAACCGTTCCTGATCATCGCAGGGGAGGAGGCCCGCGTGAAAGAATTTGACTTCGTAATTGTCGGCGCCGGGTCGGCGGGTTGCGTGCTGGCGGCGCGCTTGTCGGAAGACCCGCGCAATCGCGTCCTGCTTTTGGAGGCGGGCGGGCCTGACCGAAATTTGTGGCTGCATATTCCGCTTGGATACGGGAAGACAATGTTCAATCCCGATGTGAACTGGTGTTATCACACGGAGCCGGAGATGGGTACCGATAACCGCAAAATCTACTGGCCGCGCGGCAAGGTGCTGGGCGGTTCGAGTTCGATCAACGGCCTGATTTACGTCAGAGGCCAGGCTGAAGACTATGAGCATTGGGCAGCCCTTGGCAACCACGGTTGGGGTTGGGATGCAGTGCTGCCATATTTCATCAAGTCGGAACGCCAGCAACGCGGCAGCAGTCCTTTTCACGGAACCGACGGCCCGCTGGCGGTTTCCGACTTGAGCGAGACGCATCCTTTATGCGATGCTTTCATCGCGTCCGCCGCGCAAATCGGCATTCCGCGCAACGATGATTTCAATGGCGCCAGGCAGGATGGCGCAGGATATTTTCAACTGAACACCTTGCATGGCTGGCGTTGCAGTTCGGCAGTCGCCTTTCTCGATCCGGCGCGGCGCAGGAGCAATCTGACCATAGCCACCGGCGCGCTTGCCAGGCGCATTACCTTTGACGGCCAGAGAGCTGCCGGGGTGGAATATTTTCAGGGCGGGCAAGTCAAGACGGCATTGGCGCGCGCCGAGGTTGTCGTGTCGGCAGGCAGCGTCAATTCACCGCAACTGCTGCAACTTTCCGGCATCGGCCCAGGGACGCTGCTGCAAAAAATGGGGATACCCGTGGTCAAGGAACTCCTGGGTGTCGGCGAGAATCTCCAGGATCATTACCAGGTGCGCAACGTGTTTCAGTGCAACCGGCCTATCACGCTGAACGATGACCTAAAGAGTCTGTGGGGGAAATTTAAAATCGGCATGAAGTACGCACTTTTGCGGCGCGGGCCGCTGACGTTCAGCGCGGGTCAGGCCGGGGCGTTTGCACGGACGCGGCCGGACACGGCAACTCCCGATGTCCAGTTTCACTTTCTGACTTTCAGTAGCGACCGCCCGGGGGCGGGCCTGCACGATTTTTCCGGCTTCACCATGTCGGTATGCCAGTTGCGGCCCCGCAGCAGGGGTACAGTGAGTATCCGCTCAGCCGATCCACAGGAAGCGCCCGCGATTTACACCAAATACCTTGCCGATCCTGATGATCTCGCGGTCACGGTTGCAGGAATGAAGCTGGCCCGGCGTATCGCCGCCAGCACGCCGTTGCGGGGATACATCGAACGAGAAGTCGAGCCGGGCGCAGCCGTTGCTTCGGAGGCGGAGCTGGCGGCTTTTGCCCGGCAAAAAGGCAGCTCGATTTTTCATCCTGTCGGAACTTGCAAGATGGGCATGGACTCGTTATCGGTGACCGACCCGGAGCTCAGGGTGCACGGATTACAAGGAATTCGTGTGGTGGACGCTTCAATCATGCCGACCCTGGTTTCAGGAAATACGCATGCCGCCACTGTCATGATCGGTGAAAAAGGAGCAGACATGATACGCAAATCATGGCGCTGAACAGATGAATACGGCGCGCAAATTCATACGGCTGGCGGACAGGGATAATGTGGCGACATTGCTGGATGATCTGGCCCATCTTGAGCGGCTGACGGACGGGATGGCGCTGCGGCCCGGCATCCCGTTTGGCCACAAGGTGGCTGTGGCGGACATTGCCGCCGGCAAGCCGGTGCTGAAATATGGCGTGGTCATAGGACACGCCACGCAGGACATCCCGGCCGGCGAACATGTCCATGTGCATAACTGCACCTGAAACGGGAAGCGGAGAAGACATGCACGCATCGGATCAAGACACTTTCCCCGGTTTTCGCCGCAGCGATGGCAGCGTCGGCGTGCGCAACCACCTGTTGGTGCTGTCGACCGTGGCGTTGACCAATCGCCTTGCGGAACTGGTGTCCAGGGCGGCGCCGGGTTGTCTGCTGATTGCGCCGGACTTCATGCGCGGACTCAGGGGACACGACCAGCTTATCCAGGATCGCGTGCTGGACGGCCTGGTTTCCCATCCGAACGTGGGCGCCGTGCTGGTGTTGGCGCACGATGCCGCGACGGGTAATGCGCTGCGCGAACGATACAGGAATGCCGGACGGCCATTCGATCTGCTGGTGTTCATGGACGCGCACGGCATGGCCGATGCGGTGGAGAAAGGCCGTGCCGCATTGGTTCGGCTGGCAAAAGCCATCGAAGGCGCGCCACGCACGCCGGCGCCGCTGTCGTCGCTGGTGGTGGCTTTGGAATGCGGCGGATCGGATGCCAGCAGCGCCCTGTGCGCCAACCCGGTGATCGGCAGGTTCGTGGATCGGCATTTGGCCGGCGGCGGTACCGCCATTGTTTCGGAAACTGCCGAGTTCATCGGCGCGGAGCCCATTATTCGATCCCGCTCCGCCACCCGTTTTGTCACTGAGCAAATACTCGAACGTATTTCCCGTACTGAAAAAATGATGCAGGAGGATGGCGAGGATTATCGGGGCATCAACCCTACCCCGGAAAACATTGCCGCCGGGCTCACCACGCTGATCGAAAAGAGCATGGGGGCGATTGCCAAAACCGGTCATGCGCTATTTAACGGATGCCTGAATTTTGCCGAACCGCCGCAGGGCAAAGGACTCCATTTCATGGATACGCCGTTCTTCAGCCCGGTCTCGATGACCGGGATGGCGTGCGCGGGCGCGCACCTGGTGTTGTTCGGAATGGGCGTTTTCAATCCCTCGGGCAACCCTCTCGCGCCAACCATCAAAGTGTGCGGCAACCCGGAGACTGTGCGCCGCTGGGCAGACTCGCTGGATCTGGATGCAAGCGGTATTTTGACGGCGGACAAGACGCTTGATGAAATGGCGGATCGCCTCCGGGATGTTGTTGTACAGGTTGCCGGCGGCAGCCAGAGCCGGGCGGAAGACTGGCGGGAAGGGCAGATCATTGCCCCCAGGTCGCTGCCCGCATTGTAGGAAGTGGAAAGCGCATCAAATTTCAAGGAGAAAATCATGGCGGATACGGCGCGATATTACGCAGGTCTCCAGCGGGCATGGGCCGTGTACGATTTCACTACTGGCGACGACAATATGTTTTTCGACCGCATCAACCTGGCCGGCATTACTGCCGACAGCTTCAGGAAAAGAGGCATCGAACCGCATTTTGTCGCGCTGATACACGGCCCGTCGACCAAGTATGTAACGCGAACCTTCAAGGGTACGAAATTCGAAGGCGATGTTTGCAGCAAGCTAGGCGAGATTCAGGCCCTGCTCGAACGGCTCTCGCTTTCAGGCGGCTTTGATCTTGTGGTGTGCGGTATCGCCATGACCCGCCACCTGGTGAGCAAAGACAATCTTGTCCCGTTTGCGACGGTCGAGAACAACGTCGCAGAAACCAGTATTGCGTTGCAAAACCAAGGTTACGCCTATATGCAGGTGGATCTCCTTGCGTCACCGCCACGCCTGTAGCATGACCTTTCCTCGTGTTATTCCGATTCGCATTAGAAACGAGACGCGAAGACAAGTCGAAGGCAGTGCTGTTGCACGACGAGACGCAGTCGACAAAGTATCGGTTCTAATGCGAATCGGAATTAGTCATAGACCAACTGAAGGAGGATGGACATGAATATCAAAATGAGTAATCGCCGCCGTGCGCTCAAAGCGCTGGGGCTGGCGCCGGTATTGGCGGCTGCGAGCGCATTTCCACGATTATCCTGGGGCCAGCCGCTCACTAAGGTCCGTTGCGGCTATATCCACACGATCGCTGTCGACGGGCAGATCTGGGCCGGCGAGCAAATCGGCGCATGGAAGAAGGAAGGGCTGGAGATGGAATTCATCAAATTCGACTCGGGTCTCGCCATCTTCCAGGCCATGATCGGCGGCGGTATCGACATGCTGTCGGTAGGCGCATATATTTCCAATTTCCCCGCCAGCGGACAGGGCAAAGCGTTCCTGATTAATTCCATCGAGTACGCCACCGCCCAGCTCTGGGTGCGTACCGACCAGAGAATCAATACCTTTGCAGATTTGAAGGGGAAGCGCATATCCACTGCGATCGGTTCCACCGCCGATGTATTCCTGCGGCACGCCCTGGCGGCCAACGGCGTCAATCCCGCCAAGGATGTTGAAATCGTCAATCAGCGCATGCCTGATGCGGTCGCCAGCTTCATTTCCGGCGCAGTACCCGCCGTGGCGCTGTGGGTGCCGTTCAATCTGGCCGTCGAGAAAAATGCCCCGACCGCCAAAATGCTGGTGGACGCCTCCGCCTACTATCCGCAATCGGCCATCATCGGCGGATGGGTGGCCAGCAACGAGTTTTACCAGAAGCGCCAGGATGTGATTCAGCGAGTGGTTCGGGCATGGGTCGCCGCCAACGATCATCTGGTTGGCAAACCCGATGAGATGCTGGCGCCGATCCAGGCGAAACATTATCCGGATGTCCCTCTCGATTCCCTCCGCGCCATGTATCGGGCGGCAAAAGTCTTCCCGTCCAGGGAGTGGGCCAAGTTTTATCGGGATGGCACGGTGAATAAATGGTTGAACCAGGTAACCAACTTTTACGTCGATATCGGCGCGCTCAAACAGCCGTTGCCGGCGGAGAAGTATTTTGATCCCAAGCCGTTTCTGGCAATCGTCGAGGCCGCCGGGGCCGCCAGGACGTAACCAACGCAGGTCTGCAAGACGGCTGCAGCGTGGCGACAGCGCTAAGCAGGACGCTGTTGCTGCTCTTGCGCCGCGTATTCCCGCATGACGAGATCACGCACCACGGAGCGGATTTGCGTGAACGCAGGCGTGTCGCGGAGAGCCGGGGTGCGCGGATAGGGGAACGGCACTTCGACAAATTGGCGTACCTGTGATGGCCGCGCCGTGACGACGACTACCCGGTTGGACAGGTAGATCGCCTCCTCGACAGAATGCGTGATCAGCATAACGGTCTTGCCTTCCTTGCGCAGCACATCGAGCAGGAGATCCTGCATGGCCGCCCGTGTCTGTGAATCCAGGGCGCCGAAGGGTTCGTCCATCAACAGGAATTCCGGCGC